>NZ_AP023181.1:680226-1020339 GCF_013426915.1 Paraburkholderia sp. PGU19 | reverse complement strand
AAGGCCACCGCTCCATTGCTGTTCACGTTCGCCTACTACTACGGGCACGCGCGCAATGCTGAACGGCTCGACGGTTCGCTTGGTACGGGGGTGAACCAGTCGGCTACGATTCTCGCCGAATACTCGTTCTCGAGGCAGACGGAAGTCTACGCGATCACGGACTGGGCGCGCGGCACGGGCGCTTTCGCCGCCGACTATCCGGGCGGCGTCAATTCCGCCGGTGTGCCGACCAATACCATTGGCCGGACCAACCAGTTGGGCGTGGCAGTCGGTCTTCGCAAGATGTTCTAAGGACGGGCGTTCGGGCTGCGCGCCCGACCATCAGCGCTTGTCGGCGGGGGCGCGCCTGAGGCCGGTCAGCATCGCACCGATCAGATTGTCAGGCGAATGCTGCCGGTATCACCCGCGTTCGAACGTTCAGATTCCCTCGACGCGGCCCGCTGCAAGTACTGGCCCGGTGGGTTGCCCGGTTGGCGATCCCCCTTGCGGTTCGAGGGACACCGCAAGCGTGGTCTGTGCGCCGAGTTGCTGAAGTTGATCCTGCGCGACGTGCACGATCGTCGGGTGCTGCGGATCGATGACGCCCAGCGAGATGGGTTTCGAGCCGGGCGGAATCATCCACATCTGCGTGGAATGGTTGGCGGCAATCGAGAAGTCGCGAGGCGGAACGACGACGATTTGTGCGTGTTGCGCATCCACCGTCGCCGTCCAGGCTGCGCCCGGACCTTGCCGTTCGAGCGTCGCAACGAGATATTGCGCGCCTGCGGGTGGGGCCTCGGCTTCGTGCAACACGGTGCGTGTCAGGACGATGGCGAGCGCGCAAGCTGCAACGACCGACGTCAATCCCGTCCAGCGCCAGAACGACAGGCTGTTCCATAGACCCGCGCGGCGCTCCGTCTGCGTCCAGCCCAACTGCGCTTGCAAACGGTCCCACACATGCGAAGGCGGCATCACCTCCGCCACGTCTTCGTTCAAAGGCATCAGGCGCGCTTGCCAACGCGCGAGCGATTCGGCCATGTCCGCTTCCTGCTGCATCGCGAGCTCGATTTCGCGGCGCTCCTCGTCGCTGAGCACGCCAAGCACGTACTCCGCGCAGCGAAGGTCGTTTTCGTCGGAGGAGGCGGGCGTATTCATCGCTCAAGACACGTCTTCAGCTGCATCAGACTGCGGCGGATCCAGCTTTTCATGGTGCCCAGCGGAACACTCATTCGCGCGGCCAGTTCGGCGTACGACGAACCCGTGAAGAATGCCTCCCTGATTGCCTTTCTCTGAATATCGGGCAGCGCTTGCAGGCACAGCTCGAGCCGCTGGCGTTCCTGGCTGAGTTGTGCAAGGGCAGCGGGAGTGGGGGATTCATCGACGATCTCTTCGACAGTTGTTTCGTCAAGCGAGACCGTGCGGCGGCGCCTGATGCGATCGATTGCGCGATTGCGCGCGATCGTCCCGAGCCACGTGAGAGCGCTGGATAGCTGCGGATTGAACGTGGCCGCCTGGTTCCAGGCTGTGACGTACACGTCCTGAAGCGTGTCCTCGGCTTCGGACCGGTCACGCAGGACCTTGATGCAAATGGCGAAAATCTTTGGCGATGTACGACGATACAGCGTTTCAAACGCAGCCCGGTCGCGCAACGCAACAGCCGATAGCATGCGGTCCAGATCGTCGCGCCCCGCAGCGTCCGAAGACGTGGGCGTTCGCGCCGCGTCACGCATTTCCTTCGGTTGCCTTGAGGACATGTTCCACCCGGGCTGGCTGTACACGGTACGTCTTCGTGCACGTAGTGTATCAGCGCGATGCGCATCCAGTAGCCCGTCCCCGGGCAATGGTCGCGAGGGCATCGGATCTCCTGGACGGTCGTGAACGCGGATTCAATTCCCTTTGTACGGTGTTGGGCGCATCGCGGATGCAAAGTGTTAAGGCATTATCGTTCTTCCCGCTACGGCATGATCTGACGATAAACAGATTGGCAGCCGGCTGATGATCAGCAAATCGGCACCGACGCATGGCGCTTGAATAAATCACCCCGCGTGCATCCAGCACCTTCACGCCGAAGCGCCGAGCGTTACCGTGCCGTGACGCGTGTTGGACAGGCCGCCGACGAGCAATAGCCCGGCGACGGCCGAAGTGACTGACCCGTCAGCGTTCGACGGCTTCGACACAGCGGGCAGCCTCAGGCATCGGCAGCGTCGTGCAAGTGCGGATAATCCGTGTATCCCCGCGCGTCCCCACCGAAGAACGTCATCCGGTTCGCTTCATTCATCGTTGAATTAGCGGTCAACCGTGCAACGAAATCGGGATTCGCCAACACCATCTGGCCGTATGACTCCAGATCGGCCAGTCCTGAGGCCAGATCGCTGCCGACCCGTTCAAGCGGACGGCCGGGGCGGTTCACGATGAGAGCCCGTGTCCATAACTTGCGGATGTCGGAGAGTAGCACCTCGTTGCCCTGATGCATGATGTGGACGTAAGCCAACCCCAGCTTGTCGAGTTCGGCGACCAGGAAGCGGTACAGATCCGGGCCTTCGGCGCCTTCGTCGATGCCCCACATCGTCGTTCCGGGCGACAGCCGGATGGCGGTGCGCTCCGCGCCGATTTCACCGGCGATTGCCGTGGCTACTTCGATGGCAAAGCGGGCGCGATTTTCGATCGAGCCGCCGTAGTCGTCGGTGCGCATATTTGCGCTCGGCGCGAAGAACTGCTGAACCAGATAAGCGTTCGCGCCGTGGATTTCGACGCCATCGGCGCCGGCGTCGATCGCACGGCGCGCCGCGTGACGGAAATCCTGGACGGTCTGACGGATTTCGCTCGTGCTCAGCGCGCGTGGTTCGGGTATCTCCTGCATGCCCGTGGGCGTGAACATACCCGTGCCCGGCGCGATCGCGGAAGGCGCGACGCCCTGACGATGATGCGGCGTATTGTCGGGATGCGACATGCGCCCGGCATGCATGAGCTGGATGAAGAGATGTCCGCCTTTTGCATGGACGGCCGACGTCACCTTTTTCCAGCCAGCGACATGTGCATCCGTATAAATGCCGGGCGTGGTGAGATACCCCTGCCCGTCGTCCGAAGGCTGCGTGCCCTCGGTGACGATCAGCCCGATGTCTGCGCGCTGGGCGTAATACTCGGCGGCCAGTTCGCCCGGCGTTCCGTCGAACTGCGCGCGCGAGCGCGTCATCGGCGCCATGACCAGGCGGTTGCGCAGCAGGTGTCGACCGACGCGGACGGAATCGAACAATGAGTTCATGACGTAATCCTTGATTCGTTTGAATGAAAGACGGCTGACTGCAGGTCACTCACGCGACCGGGTAGTGCACTCGTCAGGAACAGATCATCGCCCGCTTCATCCTCGGGATAAATATGGTAATTTGCAGAACATTGATCCATTGATGGAGCAGTAGACGTGGAGCTACTCAATGACATGGCGCTGTTCGTCGAGGTCGTCAAAGCCAAAGGCTTTCGTCACGCTGCGCAGGTGCTGGATATGCCGAACTCGACGTTGTCCAGGCGCATCGCGACGCTGGAGAAAGCGATCGGATTGCGTCTTCTGCACCGGACCACACGCAGGATCGAGCTGACGGAGGCCGGGCAGCTCTATTTCGAGCGCTGCAAACGTATCGTCGACGAAGCGCGCCTCGCGCACGAGCAGCTCGGCGACATGCTTGCGAACCCCAGCGGCGTGCTTCGCGCATCGTTGCCAGTCGACTTCGCCGTGACGTACCTCGCGCCATTGATCGCGGAATTCGCCCGCCTCTACCCCGGCATCACCTTCGACTTCGACTTGACGCCACGGCAGGTCGATCTGGTCAGCGAACCCTTCGACGTAGCGATACGCATGGGCGAGCCCGCGGATTCGCAACTCATTGCGCGGCCATTGGCGTCGCTTCGGCCCAGGCTATACGCATCGGCGGGTTATCTCGAACAGGCTGGCGAGCCGCGCAAGCCCGTCGATCTGGAACGACACGAGTGCCTGGGCATCCTGCGAGCGAATGCATGGACATTGAACAACGGAAGACGGAGCGTCACGGTGCCTGTGGGAGGACGGTTCACGCTCAACAGCGTCGGCATGATCCGGCGGCTGGCGACGCTCGATATGGGCATCGTGCTGCTGCCCGAAGAAATCGTCGCCGATGAACTGGCCAGCGGGAAGCTGCGGCACATCATGCCCGAATGGGAAGGCATAGCCACGCCAGTCTACGCAATCACGGAAACCCGTCTGTTGCCCGCGAAAACACAGCACTTCATCGGATTTCTTCGGGAGCGGTTAGGTCGGTAAGCTGGATCGAATAACCCATCGCCTGCGGCTGGCCATGGGTTGTCGAAAAGAGTCAGTTCCTGAGCGGACTTCAGCTGCGACGCGCCAGGTGAATACCGGCGAGCATGCAACGCACTGAGCCACCCGCCAGTTCAATAGTCGGCACGTCGAGCGGCAACAGCTGCGCGGACCGCTCGATCAGCCTGCGCTGCCGTTGCGTGAGACAGCCAAGCGCACGCCGCGAGAGCGCGAGCACGCGGCCATCGCGGCCCGTCAGTTCCAGCGCGTTGCCCGCGAAATGACCAAGCTGCGCATTGTCGAGCGCGATCACCGTGCGTCCCGTTTCCGCGAGCCGCCGATGAATATGCTCGCGCCGGGTTGCATCGCGGATCACGTCGAAGCCAACGAGCGCGAAGTCCGTCGCGACACTCATCATCACGTTCGTGTGATAGACGGGTTGCCCGTGGGAATCAGCCGTATCGAAGCACATCGGCTCGAAGTTGAAGTGCGTGCAGAAGCGTTCGAGCGCAACGGGGTCCGCGCGTCGCGAGCGCGCCGTGTACGCGATACGCGTCACGTGATCGAGCACCATCGCGCCCGTACCTTCCAGAAAAATATCGTCGTGTTCAAGGCCCGAATAGTCGACGACATCCTGCACGCGATACTCGGCCTTGAGCATCTCGATCACATCCGTGCGCCGCTCGCGTCGGCGGTTGCGGCTGTACATCGGATACAGCGCGACATGGCCGCCCGGATGCGTCGAGAACCAGTTGTTGGGGAAGACGGAGTCGGGCGTGCCGTTGTCCCCAAGGTCATCGAACACATGCACGCGGACGCCCGCCTCGGACAGGCGTTGCGCGGCGGCCGTCACTTCGTCGCGCGCCGTGTCGGCCAGGGCGCACGCATCGGCATGGTCTTGCGATTCGGGCGCGCGTTGAAAGGCGTTGTCGCCGGCGGTTTCGGGATTGGGTGTGAAGCGGTGCGGCCGTACCATCACGACGGCCGACGGGGCCTGTATCGACAAGCGGTTCATGTGTGCACGCAGAAGACAGTTGAGCAATGAGACGATGGTGATTCAATGCGCCAGTTCGATCCCGGCGTTTTGCGGCACCGGCGCGCTCTGGGTGCCGATCAACGCGAAGAGGTTCTTCGGATCTGCGGCGGGGGGAATCAGAGAAATCTCTGTGCCAGCGGCGTATTGCATCGCGAGCGCGTACAGATAGCGCAAGGCGGAATAGTCTTCGAGCGCGAAGCCGACGGAATCGAAGATCGTGACCTGCGATGCGCTTTCCCGGCCTGCGGCTTCGCCCTTCAGCACGCGCCAGAGTTCGACGACGGGAAAGTCGGCGGGCATTTGCTGGATATCGCCTTCGATACGCGTTTGCGGTTCGTACTCGACGATCACACGGCCCATGCGCAGCACGTCGGCATGCAGCTCGGTCTTGCCGGGACAATCGCCGCCCACTGCGTTCAGATGCATGCCGGGCTGGATCATTTCCGGCATGACGATGGTCGCGTGGGCTTTGTCGGCGGTCACGGTCGTCACGATATCGGCGCCGCGCACGGCCTCGGCTGTCGATGCTGCGCGCACGACCCGCAGCGCAGGCCACGCGGACAGATTGCGAACGAGCTTGTCGGTTGCGAGCGAATCGACATCGAACACCCGGATTTCGTCGATGCCGAGTTGCGTGTGAAAGGCGATCGCCTGGAATTCGCTTTGCGCGCCGTTGCCGATCAGCGCCATCGTTTTCGAGTTGGGACGCGCGAGCGCTTTGGCGGCGAGCACCGAGGTCGCCGCCGTGCGCAGCGCGGTGGTCAGCGTGAGTTCGGCAAGCAGCAGCGGATAACCGGTATCGACATCGGCGAGCGCACCGAATGCCATCACCGTGTGAATGCCGCGTTGCGCGTTGACGGGGTGGCCGTTGACGTACTTGAAGGCGAACAGCTTCGCGTCGGCTACGGGCATCAGTTCGATCACGCCGTCGCGCGAATGGCACGCGACGCGCGGCGATTTGTCGAACTCCGCCCATCGAAGAAAGTCGGCCCGCAAGGTGCTGACGAGTTCGTCGATAAAGCGCGGCACGCCGACGCTCGCAACGAGTCGGCTGGCGGCGGGAACGTCGAGGAAGCGGGTCATGGTGTTGTCTCCGGTGATGGTTTTGCGGGCTGGATGTGCCGCCCGATAGAGACATTATTTCCGCCCGTGAAGCCAACAGAAAGATGGCAAACTTACTGAATCTGCTGAGATTTCCGGCACTCTGATAGATCGGGCTGGCATTCTGTTCAATTACAGCTATTGCACATGGCGTAGTAGCCGTATGCTCGAAGCCCGCTCATCGCACCAAAGGTACTGACATGATCAATCTCGACGACGTCGATCGCCAGCTCATCGCCCTGTTGCGCGACGACGCTCGCGCCTCTGTCGTCACGCTCGCGAAGGAGCTAAGAGTCGCGCGCGCAACGGTACAAAACCGGCTGGCCCGGCTGGAAAAGAATGGCGTGATCGTGGGCTATACGGTGCGTCTCAAGCAGGCGGCGGAGAAGCATCGGATCCGCGCGCTGATGTCGATCGCCGTGCACGGCAATCGCGCCGCTGAAGTGATCAAGGTGTTGCGCGGGCATCCGAACGTAGCGACGATTCACAGCACTAATGGGCGCTGGGATCTGATCGCCGAGTTGCATGCGGACTCGCTGGAGAATTTTGATCGCGTGCTGGGGGCGATTCGCATGATCGACGGAATCGCGAATACCGAGACCAGCATTTTGTTGTCTACTCACAAGGCCTGACGTGGAGCAAAAGAGCCTGCGTGTATTCTTCTGAGTGGTCGTCCCCACGATAACCAGAAGTTATCACCCGCGCAGCAGCTTTCATTATTCAACCCAGTCCCGTTTCCCTACATTGTCCGGCAGACGCAATGTAGCTCAGTCAACTGGAAACGAGGAATCACATGAAATTGCTCCGATACGGCGCCCCGGGCCACGAAAAGCCCGGCATTCTCGACCGCAAGTGCACAATACGCGATCTGTCCGGCGTGATCGACGATGTCGCGGGCTCGACGCTGTTGCCTGAATCGCTGGAGCGGCTGCGTCAGATCGATATCGAGTCGCTCCCCATCGTTTCCGCCGAAGAGCGCATCGGCGCCTGCGTGGGCCGCATCGGTAAGTTCATCTGCATCGGGCTGAACTACGCGGACCACGCCGCGGAATCGAATCTGCCCGTGCCGGGCGAGCCTGTCGTGTTCGGCAAGTGGACGTCGGCGGTCGTCGGTCCGAATGACGACGTGCGCATCCCGCGCGGCTCGCAAAAGACCGACTGGGAAGTCGAGCTGGGTGTGGTGATCGGCAAGGGCGGCACGTATATCGAAGAAGCCGACGCGCTCAGCCACGTCGCGGGCTATTGCGTCGTCAACGATGTTTCCGAACGCGAGTATCAGATCGAGCGCGGCGGCACGTGGGACAAGGGCAAGGGCTGCGACACGTTCGGCCCGATCGGCCCATGGCTCGTCACCGCTGACGAAATCCCCGACCCGCAGCGGCTCGCCCTTTGGCTCGAAGTGGACGGCAAGCGTTATCAGAACGGCAACACCAGCACGATGATCTTCAACGTCGCGCAGATCGTCTCTTATTTGAGCGGGTTCATGAGCCTGCAACCAGGCGATGTGATCTCGACGGGCACGCCGCCGGGCGTCGGCATGGGACATAAGCCCGAGCCCGTCTATCTGCGCGCAGGGCAGACGATGCGCCTCGGCATCGAAGGACTCGGCGAGCAGCAGCAACGTACCGTCGCCGCATAAGAGGAGCGCGCTGATGAACCAGTACGACTTCACGCAGCGCGCGCTGCCATCGTCACGGGCGGCGCGCAAGACATCGGCTATGCGGTTGCGGAACGCAGTGTTCGATCTGTCGGGCGGCCTCGCCACGTATTGAGCTTCACGTAATCGCGCCGTAAAGCTCGCCCGCCACCTGCTTCAACGCGCGCACCACCTGCGTCGAAGCAGGCGACAGCAACTGCCCGGTGCGCGTGATGATGCCGAAGTCGTCCATCCGCAGCGGCATGTCGAGCGGCAGGATCGACAGCAGGCCGTGCGCTGCGTAGTAATGCGCGACCTCGGCGGCGAGCACAGCAAGCATGTCGCTTTGCGACAGCAGGCTCGTGACAAACAGCAGTTCCGCGCTTTCGACCACGTTGGACGGCGGCGCGAGGCTTTGACGCTGGAACATCAGCTCGAAGCGATGGCGCAGCACGCTTTGCGCGGGCGGCACGACCCACGACGCGTCGACGACATCCGCCAGCGTCAGCGATTGCGACGCCAGCAACGGATGACCCGAACGGGCGACGGCGAGCGCCTGTTCCTCAGCGAGAGGCTCGTAGCGCAGATGCAGCTTGTCATGTTCGACGGAGAGCCGGCCGATCACGAGGTCGAGCTTGTCTTGCGCGAGGCTTTCGAGCAGCACGTTGCTGCTGTCGATTTCGACGCTCACGCTCAAGCCGGGATGGTGCTGCTTGACCTGCGCAATCGCGGCGGGCAGCAGGCTGACGGCGGGCGACGTGATCGTGCCGACGGCCACGCGCCCAAGCTGCCCGGACTTCAGCGCGAGCACTTCCTCGCGCGCCTGATCGAGACTGCCGACCACGGAACGCGCGTGGCGAATCATGACCTCGCCGTAGAGCGTAGGCCGCATGCCGCGCGGCATCCGCTCGAACAGCGGCGCATCCAGCATTTCTTCCAGTTCGCGCAGCAGCTTCGACGCGGCGGGCTGGGACATGCTCAGCGCGTCGGCGGCGCGGTGGATATTGCCTTCTTCGTCGAGCGCGACGAGCAGCAGCAGTTGCCGCGTCTTCAGCCGCGTGCGGACATACCAGGGGTTCGAATCAAGCATAAGGGTTAATACCAATAATTAAAGCAATATCAGTTCGGCGCCAATTTTCATTAGAAAGATATCAGACCGTTTCGTAGACTTCTCTTTTTCCCATGATCCGCAACCGCCTCTCGTCCCTGCCAAAACGGTTGCGTGAAGATCAGCACTCGCCTTCAGGAAGCAAGCATGTCGGATAAGAAAACGAAGCTGCGCTCGGCCCAATGGTTCGGCACGGCCGACAAGAACGGCTTCATGTATCGAAGCTGGATGAAGAATCAGGGCATCCCCGATCACGAGTTCGACGGCCGGCCCGTCATCGGTATCTGCAATACGTGGTCGGAACTCACGCCGTGCAACGCGCACTTCCGCAAGATCGCCGAGCACGTGAAGCGCGGCATCTACGAAGCGGGCGGCTTCCCTGTCGAATTCCCCGTGTTTTCAAGTGGCGAATCGAATCTGCGTCCCACCGCGATGCTCACGCGCAATCTCGCGGCGATGGATGTCGAAGAAGCGATTCGCGGCAATCCCATCGACGCCGTCGTGCTGCTGACCGGTTGCGACAAGACCACGCCCGCGCTGCTGATGGGCGCGGCGAGTTGCGACGTGCCCGCGATCGTCGTCACGGGCGGGCCGATGTTGAACGGCAAGCTCGACGGCAAGGACATCGGTTCGGGCACGGCCGTGTGGCAGTTGCACGAATCGCTGAAGGCGGGCGAGATCGATCTGCACAAGTTCCTGTCGGCGGAAGCGGGCATGTCGCGCTCGGCGGGCACCTGCAACACGATGGGCACGGCTTCGACGATGGCGTGCATGGCGGAAGCGCTCGGCACGTCGCTGCCGCACAACGCGGCCATTCCCGCCGTCGATTCGCGCCGCTACGTGCTCGCGCACATGTCGGGCATGCGCATCGTCGAGATGGCGCACGAAGGGCTCACGCTGTCGAAGATTCTCACGCGCGAAGCGTTCCTGAATGCGATCCGCGTGAATGCGGCGATTGGCGGCTCGACCAATGCGGTGATTCACCTGAAGGCGATTGCCGGACGCATCGGCGTGCAACTCGATCTGGACGACTGGGTGCGCGTCGGACGCAACACGCCGACCATCGTCGATCTGATGCCGTCGGGCCGCTTCCTGATGGAAGAGTTCTATTACGCGGGCGGTTTGCCTGCCGTGCTGCGTCGACTCGGCGAAGCGGATCTGCTGCCGCATCCGGGCGCGCTGACGGCGAACGGCAAGGCGTTATGGCATAACGTGATGGATGCGCCCATCTACAACGACGAAGTGATCCGTCCGCTCGACAAGCCGCTCGTGAAGGACGGCGGCATTCGCGTGCTGCGCGGCAATCTCGCGCCGCGCGGCGCGGTACTGAAGCCGTCGGCGGCGACGCCTGAACTGCTCAAGCATCGCGGACGTGCAGTCGTGTTCGAGAACTTCGAGCACTACAAGGCGCGCATCGTCGATGAAACGCTCGACGTCGACGCGAACTCCGTGCTGGTGATGAAGAACTGCGGACCGAAGGGTTATCCGGGGATGGCCGAAGTCGGCAACATGGGTTTGCCGCCGAAGCTGTTGCGTCAGGGCGTGAAGGACATGGTGCGCATTTCTGATGCACGCATGAGCGGCACGGCATACGGCACGGTCGTATTGCACGTGACGCCGGAAGCGGCAGATGGCGGGCCGCTTTCCGCCGTGCAGGACGGCGACTGGATCGAGCTGGATTGCGATGCGGGCACGTTGCGCGTCGATATCAGCGATGAAGAACTGGCGCGCCGCCTCGAAAGCCACACGCCGCCCGAGATGCCGGCCGGCGGCGGTTATCAGCGGCTGTATATCGATCACGTATTGCAGGCGGACGAGGGGTGCGATCTGGACTTCCTCGTCGGCTGCCGGGGCGCAGACGTGCCGCGCCATTCGCATTGAGGAGAGAACGAATGAATCTGACGGGTGAATTGCTGATTGGCGCTAAAGCACGGCGCGGACAAGGTGCGGAATTTCGTGCTGTCGATGCGGCAACCGAGCAACCGTTGCAGGCACCGGCTTATTACAGCGCGAACGCGAGCGATGTCGACGAAGCCTGCACGCTGGCAGAAAACGCATTCGATATTTACCGCACGTTGCCCGCCGAACGCCGCGCGCGTTTTCTCGATGACATCGCCGGGCGCATCGAAGCACTCGGCGACGCGTTGATCGAATGCGCGATGAGCGAATCGGGTTTGCCGAAAGCGCGTCTCGAAGGCGAGCGCGCGCGCACGGCTAATCAGTTGCGTATGTTCGCGTCGCTCGTACGCAGCGGCGACGCGCTCGATGCGCGCATCGAGCCCGCGTTGCCCGAACGCCAACCGCCGCGCACCGATCTGCGCTTTCAGCGCATCGGCGTTGGCCCTGTTGCCGTGTTCGGCGCAAGCAATTTTCCGCTCGCGTTTTCCGTCGCGGGTGGCGATACGGCGGCGGCGCTCGCAGCGGGTTGCCCTGTTGTCGTGAAGGCGCATCCGGCGCATCCGGGCACGTCGGAACTCGTGGGTCGCGCGATTCAGGACGCCGTGCGTCACGCGGAACTGCCCGAAGGCGTGTTCTCGATGCTGTTCGACGCAGGCCATGAAGTGGGCGCGGCGCTCGTCGCGCATCCGTCGATCAAGGCCGTGGGCTTCACCGGCTCGCGTGCAGGCGGACGCGCGCTGATGGCGATTGCGAACGCGCGCGCGGAGCCGATTCCTGTCTACGCGGAAATGAGCAGCGTGAACCCGAACCTGCTGATGCCTACTGCGCTGACCGCGAGAGCCGAAACGCTGGCGCGCGATTTCGTTGCATCGGTGACGCTGGGTTGCGGGCAGTTCTGCACGAATCCGGGGTTGATGCTGGGCGTCGCAGGCGAAGGCTTCGAGCGTTTCGCTGCAACCGCTGCGCAGAGCATTGATGGCGTGCAGGCGGGCGTGATGCTCACGGGCGGCATTCTGCGCGCCTACGAGGCAGGCATCGAACGGTTCGCGGCGAATCCCGCTGTGACGACGCTGGCGCGCGGCAAGGCGCCCGAAGCGGGCAGCCGGCGCGCGCCAGCGGTGTTGTTCCGCGTGAGTGCGAAGAGTCTGCTCGCGGATCACACGCTGGCTGACGAAGTGTTCGGCCCGTGCAGCGTGCTGGTCGAATGCGCTGATGCCGATGAATTGCGCACCGTGTTGAATCGTATCGAAGGGCAACTGACGATCACGCTGCATCTCGACGACGCCGATCAACCCGCCGCGCAAGCGCTGCTGCCGATTCTCGAACGCAAGGCGGGCCGCATTCTCGCGAACGGATTTCCGACGGGCGTCGAAGTCTGCGACGCGATGGTGCATGGCGGCCCGTTCCCCGCGACATCCGATGGACGCAGCACGTCGGTCGGCACGGCGGCCATCGAACGTTACATGCGTCCTGTCTGCTATCAGAACCTGCCTGCCGCGCTGTTGCCCGAGGCGTTGCGGGATGCGAATCCGCTTGGTGTGCATCGGCGGTTCGCGGGGCGGCACGAGCGCACGCAGAGTTGAGCAAGCAAGTCGCGCCAACGCAGTACATAACGACATTCTCGGAGACATCGAATGACCACACCCTACGCCAGCGCGCAGCAGGCCGCGCCCGCAGTCGATGCGGGTACGGGCGCCGCGCTCGCCGACGAACAGCGGATCATGAATCTGCTGATACGCCGGCTGATTCCGTTTCTCGCGTTGATTTACGTCGTCGCGTACATCGACCGCTCCGTGGTCGGCTTCGCGAAGCTGCACATGAACGCGGCCGTCGGCCTCAGCGACGCATCTTATGGCCTCGGCGCGGGGCTGTTCTTCATCGGCTATTTTCTGTGCGAAGTGCCGAGCAACCTCGCGCTCGAACGCTTCGGCGCGCGCGTATGGTTCGCGCGGATTCTGTTCACGTGGGGCGTCATCACGATGCTGATGTCGCTCGTCAGCGGACCGACGAGTTTCTATGTGCTGCGCTTTCTGCTCGGCGCGGCGGAAGCGGGCCTGTATCCGGGCATTCTGTACTTCCTCACGAAGTGGTTTCCGATGCGGCATCGCGCGCGCATCATCGGCTTGCTGGTGCTTGCGCAACCGCTTGCGGGGATTCTGACGGGACCCGTGGCGGGCTTCGTGCTGTCGACGCACGGCGTGTTCGGCCTGTCGAACTGGCAGACGCTGTTCGTGCTGAGCGGCCTGCCCGCCGTGCTGCTGTGCGTGCCGACCTTGCGCGTGCTGCCCGAGTCGCCCGCGAATGCGAAGTGGCTCGCCGCGTCGGACCGCGCGTGGATCGAACGCGAACTCGCCGCCGATAGCGCGTCGTATGGCTTGCAATCGCACGGCAATCCGCTGGCCGCGCTGAAGGACAAACGCGTGCTGCTGCTCGCGCTGCTGTTTCTGCCGTTCCCGCTGAGCATCTACGGACTGTCCTTGTGGCTGCCGACGATTATCAAGGCGTTCGGCGTCACGGACGCCGTGACAGGTCTGCTGTCCGCCGTGCCTTATCTGTTCGCCGTGGTCGGACTGTGTGTCGTGCCGCGTCATTCGGATCGCAAGCGTGAGCGGTACTGGCATATCGTGGTCGTGTCCGCCTTCGCTGCCCTCACGATGGCGCTGAGTGCATGGACGCACACGCCCGCGCTGCAATTCCTGTTCATCTGCCTGACAGCGTTCTCGCTATATTCGATTCAGGCGGTAGTGTGGGCGTTGCCCGGCCAGTTTTTGTCGGGGGCGCGCGCGGCTGTCGGCATCGCGACGATCAATTCGCTCGCGAACCTGGGTGGCTACGTCGGGCCGTACGGCATCGGACTCATCAAGGATGCGACGGGCAGCCTCGCGTCCGGCCTCTATTTCCTGTCCGCGACGCTGCTGTTCGCCGTCGTGATCACGTTCGTCGTGCGGGCGTCGTTGCCCGAACCGAAGGCGCATGCGCGCTGATGCGCGCGTGACCTGTTCAAAACATCTTCTAGCGGAACTCATGTCATGACCTCACAACGCACTCCACGTTATCGCGGCATCTTCCCTGTGGTGCCGACCACGTTCACCGAAACGGGCGCGCTCGATCTGGAAAGCCAGAAGCGCGTCGTCGATTTCATGATCGACGCGGGCTCGGACGGCCTGTGCATTCTCGCGAACTTCTCCGAGCAGTTCGCGCTCTCCGACGACGAACGCGAAACGCTCACGCGCGTGATGCTCGAACACGTTGCGGGCCGCGTGCCCGTCATCGTGACGACGAGCCACTACAGCAGCGCCGTGTGCGTCGAGCGCAGCCGCCGCGCGCAGGAGCAGGGCGCATCGATGGTGATGGTGATGCCGCCGTATCACGGCGCAACGTTCCGCGTGCCCGAGACGCAAATCTATGAGTTCTACGCGCGGTTGTCGGATGGCATCGATATTCCCATCATGATTCAGGATGCGCCCGCGAGCGGCACCGTGCTGTCGGCGGCATTTCTTGCGCGGATGGCGCGTGAACTCGAACAGGTGTCGTACTTCAAGATCGAGACGCCGGGCGCGGCTGCGAAGCTGCGCGAGTTGATTCGCCTCGGCGGCGATGCCGTGGAGGGTCCGTGGGACGGCGAAGAAGCGATCACCCTGTTCGCGGATCTCAACGCGGGCGCGACGGGGTCGATGACGGGCGGCGGTTATCCCGACGGTATTCGTCCGATTCTCGAAGCGTTCCGCGAAGGCAAACGTGATGAAGCGTTTGCGCAGTATCAGCGCTGGTTGCCGCTGATCAATCATGAGAACCGTCAGACGGGTTTGCTCGCGGCGAAGGCGCTGATGAAAGAGGGCGGGGTGATTGTATGCGAGGCTCCGCGGCATCCGCTGCCGGTGATGCATCCCGATACGCGGGCTGAGCTGATTGACATCGCGCGGAGGCTTGATCCGTTGGTGTTGCGATGGGGCAAGTGAATGCATAGCGGGTTAGCGCTGCCCGGTGTGTTTGCCTTTGCACTGGCATCCGCGATTTGCTAGCGTGCTTCACGCGTCGCCCCTGTGCGGGGCGGCACCTACTTTTCTTTGCCGCCGCAAAGAAAAGTAGGCAAAAGAAAGCGGCTCACACCGCCAGCTCTAGTTGTTGCCTGAGGGCCCCCAAAGGTTCTTACGCTTCACGCGGCAATCACGTGACTCATGTTAGTTGCCAGTGCTCTTGCGGTGCGCATCACCCGCTTCACGCTCCTGCATTGCAGTATGCCGTGCCAGATAGTCCACGGCCGCCCAGGTGGCAAACTGTGTGTAGGCCGTAGCGCCGCACACGCCTCACTCCGAACCGATAGCGCGCGCTCAACCCTGTAAGAGCGGCAAGCTATACGACGCGACAACCTACACACAGTTTGCCACCTGGGCGGCGCAAACCATTCGCTGCCGCTAGCTCTTGTTCGGGTGTTTGAAGTGGGTGAGGCGCTCATTCGAAGCGTTGGCAACGAACGCGAACAGAAATGCTGCCGTGTGAAGCGTAAGACCGGCTGGGGGCCCTCAGGCAGGAAGAAATGTTGGCGGTGTTAGCCGCTTTCTTTTGCCTACTTTTCTTTGCGGCGGCAAAGAATAGTAGGTGCCGCCCCGCACAGGGGCGACGCGTGAAGCACGCTAACGAAACGCGGATGCCAGCGAATAGGTAAGCGCACAGGGGCGAAGCCTGAAGCACGAAGGCAAACCGCGAATACCATCAAACAAGCAAGCACCCCCATCAGCGTCGCAGACAAAAAAACCTACCCCGGCACTCGAACCCACCCCTCCATCAAAACCCGAGCACTCCGGCTCATAACGGCCTTCTTAACGGCCCACTCGCCGTCTTCGAGTGTAGCCACCGCGCCGACCCGCAAAGTCCCCGAAGGATGCCCGAAGCGCACAGCTTCGCGCTCCCCACCGCCGGCGGCAAGATTCACCAGCGTGCCAGGAATGGCAGCCGCCGTGCCAATAGCAACAGCCGCCGTCCCCATCATCGCGTGATGGAGCTTCCCCATCGACATAGCGCGCACGAGCAGATCGACATCATCAGCAACAACGGCCTTGCCGCTCGAAGCAACATAACCAGAAGGCCGGGCCACAAACGCGACCTTAGGCGTATGCTGCCGCGTCGCGATCTCATCGAGACTCTTGATCAGCCCCATCCGCAGCGCCCCATGCGCACGAATAGTCTCGAACTTCTTCAGCGCCGCGTCATCGCTATTAATCGCGTCCTGCAACTCCGTACCCGTATAACCAATCGCTTCGGCATTGACGAAAATCGTCGGAATACCCGCATTGATCATCGTCGCCTTGAGTGTGCCGACGCCGGGCACTTCGAGATCGTCGACGACGTTACCCGTCGGGAACATCGCGCCTCCTGCGCCTTCCTCTTCCGCAGCAGGGTCCAGAAACTCGAGTCGCACTTCCGCAGCAGGAAAAGTCACCCCATCGAGCTCGAAGTCCCCCGTCTCCTGCACAGAGCCATGAGTCATCGGCACATGCGCAATGATCGTCTTGCCGATATTCGCCTGCCAGATGCGCACGACAGCAACGCCGTTATCCGGCACGCGCTCCGGATCGACCAGCCCGCCGCTGATCGCAAACGGTCCGACCGCCGCCGACAGATTCCCGCAATTCCCACTCCAGTCGACAAATGGCTTATCGATCGACACCTGCCCGAACAGATAATCCACATCATGATCCGGCCGGCTGCTCTTCGCGACGATCACCGTCTTGCTGGTGCTCGACGTCGCGCCGCCCATGCCGTCGATCTGCTTGCCATAAGGATCAGGGCTGCCGATCACGCGCAGCAGCAACGCATCGCGCGTGGCGCCCGGCACTTGCGCCGCTTCGGGCAAATCCTTCAGGCGAAAGAACACGCCTTTGCTGGTGCCGCCGCGCATATACGTGGCGGGAATCTTGACTTGAGGTGCGTGTGCCATGTGTTTTGATCCCGATGAATATGATGCAATCCGCTTCAGGCCGCTGCCTTCGACGACTCCAGGAAGTCTTGCGCAAAGCGCTGCAGCACGCCACCCGCTTCGTAGATCGACACTTCCTCCGCCGTATCGAGACGACACGTGACGGGCACTTCGACGCGCTCGCCGTTCTTGCGGTGAATCACCAGCGTCAAATCCGCGCGCGGCTTGCGCTCGCCGATCACGTCATACGTCTCCGTCCCGTCGATACCCAGCGCGAGCCGGTTCACGCCCGGCTTGAACTCGAGCGGCAGCACGCCCATGCCAATCAGGTTCGTGCGGTGAATGCGCTCGAAGCCTTCCGCCACGATCGATTCGACGCCCGCGAGACGCACGCCCTTCGCCGCCCAGTCGCGTGACGAGCCTTGACCATAGTCCGCGCCCGCAATGATGATGAGCGGCTGCTTGCGGTCCATATAGGTTTCGATGGCTTCCCACATGCGCGTGACCTTGCCTTCCGGCTCGATGCGCGCCAGCGATCCCTTCTTCACCTGTCCATCGACGATAGCCATTTCATTGGCCAGTGTCGGGTTGGCGAACGTCGCGCGTTGCGCGGTGAGGTGATCGCCGCGATGTGTCGCGTAGGAGTTGAAGTCCTCTTCGGGCAGGCCCATTTTCGTGAGGTATTCGCCCGCTGCGCTGTTCGCGAGAATCGCGTTCGAGGGCGACAGGTGGTCCGTCGTGATGTTGTCGCCGAGCACGGCGAGCGGGCGCATGCCTTGCAACGTGCGCTCGCCAGCCAGCGCGCCTTCCCAATACGGCGGCCGGCGAATGTACGTGCTTTGCGCGCGCCAGTCGTAGAGCGGGCTGATCGGCTCGCCGCTCGCGGCCGTCACGGCGAACATCGGCTCGTAGACCTTGCGGAACTGCTCGGGCTTCACGCTCTGCCTGACGATCTCGTCGATCTCTTCATCGCTCGGCCAGATGTCCTTCAGATACACCGGCTTGCCGTTCTGGTCCGTGCCGAGCACATCGCGCTCGATATCGAAGCGGATCGTCCCCGCAATCGCATACGCGACGACGAGCGGCGGCGACGCGAGAAACGCCTGCTTCGCATACGGATGAATGCGGCCATCGAAGTTGCGGTTGCCCGACAGCACGGCCGTCGCGTACAGATCGCGATCGATGATCTCCTGCTGGATTGTCGGATCGAGCGCGCCCGACATGCCGTTGCACGTTGTGCACGCAAACGCGACGATGCCGAAGCCGAGCTTCTCCAGATCGGGCAGCAGGTTCGCTTCCTGCAAATAGAGTTCGACGGCCTTCGATCCCGGCGCCAGCGACGACTTCACCCACGGCTTCCGCGTCAAGCCGCGAGCGTTCGCATTGCGCGCGAGCAAAGCCGCTGCGATCACGTTGCGCGGATTGCTCGTGTTCGTGCAGCTCGTGATCGCCGCGATGATGACGGCGCCGTCGGGCATCTGTCCCGGCACTTCTTCCCATTTGCCCGCAATGCCGCGTTCGACGAGATCGGACGTCGGCAGGCGTTTGTGCGGATTCGACGGACCCGCCATATTGCGCACGACCGTCGACAGATCGAACCTGAGCACGCGCTCATATTCGGCGTGCTTCAGCGAATCGGCCCACAGGCCAGCCGTTTTCGCATACGCTTCGACGAGCTTCACTTGCGCGTCGTCGCGGCCCGTGAGACGCAGATAGTCGATGGTCTGCTCGTCGATGAAGAACATTGCAGCCGTTGCGCCGTATTCGGGCGCCATGTTGGAGATCGTCGCGCGGTCGCCGAGCGTGAGGCTCGACGCACCTTCTCCGCGAAACTCCAGATACGCGCCGACTACTTTTTCCTTGCGCAGGAATTCCGTCAACGCGAGCACGATATCGGTCGCGGTAATGCCCGGCTGACGTTTGCCCGACAGTTCGACGCCGACGATATCCGGCAAGCGCATCCACGATGCGCGGCCCAACATCACGTTCTCCGCTTCCAGGCCGCCGACGCCCACGGCAATCACGCCGAGCGCATCGACGTGCGGCGTGTGACTGTCCGTGCCGACGAGCGTGTCGGGATACGCGATGCCATCGGCAGCATGAATGACAGGCGACATCCGCTCCAGATTGATCTGGTGCATGATGCCGTTGCCCGGCGGAATAACGTCGACGTTCTTGAATGCCTTCTTGGTCCAGTTGATGAAGTCGAAGCGGTCTTCGTTGCGCCGGTCTTCGATTGCGCGGTTCTTCGTGAACGCATCCGGATCGAAGCCGCCGCATTCGACAGCGAGCGAGTGATCGACGATCAACTGAACGGGTACCACGGGGTTCACCTTCGCCGGGTCGCCGCCCTGATCGGCGATCGCATCGCGCAGTCCCGCGAGATCGACGAGCGCTGTCTGACCGAGAATGTCATGACACACGACGCGCGCCGGAAACCACGGAAAATCCAGTTCGCGCTTGCGTTCGATGATCTGCCGCAGCGAATCGGTCAGCGTCGCGGGATCGCAGCGGCGCACGAGGTTCTCGGCGTGCACGCGCGACGTGTACGGCAGCTTGTCATAAGCGCCAGGCTCGATCGCGTCGATCGCGGCGCGCGTGTCGAAGTAATCCAGCGAAGTGCCGGGCAGCGGTTTGCGGTGTGCAGTATTCATGGCGTAGGGACACATGCGATATTGATCGTGAGCCGGCGTGCGATGCCGTGTCGCGGCTTCGGCACACATGGCTCCGTGTGGTGGCCGGGCTTGCCGTCCACGTGTTTCTTGCGAAGTGTAGCGCTTCAGCGGGCGCCGGGTGTAGCGGCGCAAACATAAAAAGCGCATAAAAAGCAGCCTTGGCTCGCGGGTATAACGAACCAAGGCCGAACAGGATTGCGGCTCTCGCACCGCACTTCCAGGAGTCGAGTTGCTCGTTCAGGCGCGCTTCGAAAGTGGCACGAACGCGAGATCGTCCGGACCCGTGTAATTCGCGCTCGGTCGGATGATCTTGTTGTCGACGCGCTGTTCGATGATGTGCGCGGCCCAGCCGGACGTGCGCGAGATCACGAAGAGCGGCGTAAACATGGCCGTCGGCACGCCCATCATGTGATACGACACGGCGCTGAACCAGTCGAGATTCGGGAACATCTTCTTGACGTCCCACATCACGCTTTCCAGCCGCTCGGCGATCTCGAACAGCTTCGTGTTCGACGCTTCCTTCGACAGTTTCTTCGCGACGTCCTTGATCACCTTGTTGCGCGGATCGGAGATCGTGTAGACGGGGTGGCCGAAGCCGATCACGACTTCCTTGTTTTCGACGCGGCGGCGGATGTCGGCTTCTGCCTCATCCGGCGTCTGGTAGCGCGACTGGATCTCGAACGCGACCTCGTTGGCGCCGCCGTGCTTCGGCCCGCGCAGCGCGCCGATCGCGCCGGTGATGGCCGAATACATGTCCGAGCCCGTGCCCGCGATCACGCGGCCCGTGAACGTCGATGCGTTGAACTCGTGTTCCGCATACAGATTCAGCGACACGTGCATCGCATCGACCCACGACTTCGGCGGCTCCACGCCATGCAGCAGATGCAGGAAGTGGCCGCCGATCGAATCGTCGTCGGTTTCGACTTCGATCCGCTTGCCGTTGTGCGAGTAGTGATACCAGTACAGCAGCATCGAGCCGAGCGAGGCCATCAGCTTGTCGGCGATATCGCGCGCGCCCGGCAGGTTGTGATCGTCTTTTTCCGGCAGGACCGTGCCCAACACGGAGACGCCCGTGCGCATCACGTCCATCGGGTGCGCGGCGGCGGGAATCCATTCCAGCGCGGCCTTCACGTTCGCGGGCAGGCCGCGCAGCGCCTTGAGCTTTTGCTTGTAAGCGGCGAGTTCGGCGACGTTGGGCAGCTTGCCGTGCACGAGCAGATGCGCGATTTCCTCGAACTCACAGGCGCCCGCGAGATCGAGAATGTCGTAGCCACGGTAGTGCAGGTCGTTGCCCGTCTTGCCGACCGTGCACAGCGCGGTGTTGCCGGCCGTCACGCCCGACAGGGCCACGGATTTCTTCGGCTTGAATGCGCCCGCGCTCGTTGCGCCGTTGTCTGCTTCGCTCATGTGTCTTCCTCCAGGTGCCATTACTTGTGTGCGGCGAACAGTGCGTCGAGCTTGTCCTCGTACGCGTGATAGCCAAGGTGTTTGTAGAGATCTTCGCGCGTTTGCATTGTCGGCACGGCGGCCTTTTGCGTGCCGTCGCGCAGCACGGTCTCGTAGAAATTGAGCGCCGCCGCGTTCATCGCGCGATAGGCGCCGCAGCAATACAGCGCAATGTCGACGTTCGCTTCGCGCAGTTCCGTCGTGGTGAAGAACGGCGTCGTACCGAACTCGGTCAGGTTCGCGAGAATCGGCACCTTCACGGCGGCCTTGAAGCGGCGGTAGTCGTCGAGCGTTTTCATCGCTTCGGGGAAGATCATGTCCGCGCCTGCTTCGACATACGCGACGGCGCGCTCGATCGCGGCATCAATGCCTTCGGCGGCGGCCGCATCGGTGCGGGCCATGATGACGAACTGGTCGTCGGTGCGTGCATCGACGGCGGCTTTCACGCGATCCACCATCTCTTCCGTCGGGACGACTTCCTTGTTCGGGCGATGCCCGCAGCGCTTCTGGCCGACCTGGTCTTCGAGGTGAACGGCCGCGACGCCCGCCTTGATGAACGAGCGCACCGTGCGCCCGATGTTGAAGGCGCCGCCCCAGCCCGTGTCGATATCGACAAGCAGCGGCAGGTTGGTGGCGTCGGTGATGCGGCGGGCGTCCGTCAGTACGTCGTCCATCGTGCTGATGCCGAGATCGGGCACGCCAAGTGAGTTCGCGGCGACGCCGCCGCCCGACAGATACAGCGCCTTGAAGCCGACGGCTTCGGCCATCTTCGCGACGTACGCGTTGATCGCGCCGACGACCTGCAGCGGTTGTCCTTCTGCGACGGCCTGGCGGAATGCGGCGCCGGCGCTGGTGGGTTGTTTGGCTGAATTCACTGTGAGGCTCCGTTGTTTGCGCGGCTATATCTGCAAGTGGCGTGCCATGTAGCGTTATGTCGCTAAGTCTCTGATTTTGCGAGGCACACAAGCGCACGAGCGTTCGTGGAAATTTCAAAAATGAAATCGGCGGTTTCTGTTGTGAAATTAGACGCGCATAATGGAGCGTCTTGCCGCTTTTGAACCGGATCGCTTCGATGAGCACGCCTTCCACCGTTTCGAACCCGCGCCCGCGCATCTGGGCGATGGGTATCAGCCGCTTGCGCGACCTGTTCGTCGATATCGCCAGCGAGTATGCGGGCCGCGCGGACCTGCGCGTGGTCGCGCGTGGCTTCGACGACGCCATGCAGGAAATCGACGCCGCGGGCGCCGAGCGTCCCGATGTGATCGTCGCGGGCGGCTCGAATGCCGCGTATCTGAAGGGGCGCGTCAACGTGCCCGTCGTCGCGATCACGCCGACGGGCTTCGACGTGATGCAGGCGCTGGCCCGCGCGCGACGCGACGGCGATTCAGTCGCGCTCGTCACGCACGGCGAAACGCCCGACGAGGTGAAGCGCTTCACGGCCGCTTACGGCATCGACGTGATCTTCGCGTCGTACCGCTCGACGGAAGACGCGGAGAACTGCGTGCGCGAGCTGCACGAACGCGGCGTCGATGCCGTGGTCGGGCCGGGGCATGTGACCGATCTCGCGGAGCGCGCCGGCATGGGCGCTGTGTTTCTGTACTCGCGCACGTCGGTGCGCAGTGCCTTCGATACCGCCCTCGAAGTCGCACAGGCTACGCGCGCCGAGGGCGTGCGGCGCCAACGCCTCGATAACCTGTTGCAGCACCTGCGCGATGGCGTCGTTGCGCTCGACGCGCAGGGACGCGTCGAAGCGATCAATCAACGGCTTGCGGACGTGCTCGGCATCGACGCTGCGAACGCCGCGGGCGTGCCGTTGCAGAAGCTCGCGCCGGATCTCGCCAGCGCGCTGCCCGATGCCGACGGCGATACGCTGGTGTCCGTGCGCGGCACGAGCTATCTCGTGCATCGCGGGCCGCTGGCGGGCGCGGGGCACGCGGCGGGCACGGTGCTGACGTTCCAGGAATCGCGTGCTGTCGAACGGCTCGATCGCACGCTGCGTTCGCGGCAGCGCGGGCAGCAGTTCACTGCGCGCTACCGGCTCGACGATCTGGTCGGCGAATGCCCGTCGATTGAGCGCGTTCGCACGCTGGTGCGGCGCTACGCGAAGTCCGACGCGACCGTGCTGATACTCGGCGAAAGCGGCACCGGCAAGGAAATGGTCGCGCAGAGCATGCATCGGCTGAGCGCGCGGCGTGACTTCGCATTCGTCGCGATCAATTGCGGCGCGTTTCCGGAGGCCTTGCTGGAAAGCGAACTGTTCGGCTATGAGGAAGGCGCGTTCACGGGCGCACGCAAGGGCGGCAAGGCGGGTTTGATCGAAGCCGCGCATCGCGGCACGCTGTTTCTCGATGAAATCGCCGAGATGCCGTTGCCGCTGCAAAGCCGGCTGCTGCGCGTGTTGCAGGAACGCGAGGTGGTGCGGCTCGGTTCGACGGAACCGACGCGTGTCGACATACGCGTCGTCGCCGCGACGCATCGCGCACTGACGGAGGGTATCGCAGCGGGGACGTTTCGCGCCGATCTCTACTACCGCTTGAACATTTTGAGCATTGCGCTGCCGCCGTTGCGCGAGCGCACGACGGACGTATTGCCGCTCGCCGCCGAACTGCTGTTGCAGGCGGCCGCGCGCGAGCCGAGGCTGGTGACGCACGTCCCTGATTTGCAGGCCGCGACGCACGTGCTCGCGCAGATCGGCGAGCCGTTGCGCCTTTATGCATGGCCCGGCAATGTGCGCGAGCTGCAGAACGTGATCGAGCGGATCGCCGTCGAACTCGCCGACGCGGAAGGCGACACCGGCGACGTGTTCACGCGTGAGATGCTCGATGTCGTCGCGCCCGAACTGGTCGCATCACCAGTGACGCAAAAGAAGGATGCGTTGACGTTGCGCGAGCGCAGCCGTCATGTCCAGGCGGACGAAATACGCGCGATGCTGGCTGCGTGCGGCGGCGACCGCGACGCAGCGTGCAAGGCACTCGGAATCAGCAAGACCACGCTGTGGCGCAAGCTGAACGCGATTCAATGAGCAGCGTGCTCACCAGCCCATCAGCGCGGTGGCGAAAAGACCCACTGCCACGAGGGCCATGCCGATCGTGAGCTTTTGCAGCCAGCGCTTTTTCGTGAGCAGCGTGATCGCGGCGAGCGCGATGGAGATCTGAATGAGCGTCGTCGCCTGGGCCCAGCGGTGATGCTGATGCTGCAACGCCTCGCTCACTTCATTGTCCTTCTTCACCTGCTTTTCGAGCGTCTCCGCCTGCTGTCGAATCGGCTCTTTCTCGGTCTTGTAGCGCTGCGTGTCGGTGATGAACTTCGCGTGCGCGGATGACGCGGGATCGGTCAGCGCCGCGCCCAGCTCGGCGAGATTCTGCTTTTCGCCCTTGGCCTGATAGTAGGCCCACTGGTTTGCGGCTTCCGTCTTGAGTATCGCGGCCTCGTTCTTATAGAAGAGCGCCTGGTTTTCGTTGGCGCCGCTCTGATACGCAGCAATCGCGCCGACGCTCGCCAGGATGGCCGTCATGACAGCCAGGCGCGAAGCGTTGCTGTCGTTGCCGTGGCCGCCTGCATGCTCGATCGCATGATCATGCGGGCCGTGCACTTCGTATTCGTCTGACATCGTGATTGGGGAAGTCGAAAAGCCGCCAGCATACCGCAGCGTGCAGCGGGTAAAAAAGCGGCAACGAGCAGGTGTTGTATCCCGGCGAATCCGCTACGAGGCAGCGGTGAGCACGCGATTCAGCATTGGAGCCTGCGCTGCGCGCGATACTCGGTGGGCGACGTTTTCATATGCCGCCGGAAGCTGCGCGCAAGATGGTCGCCGCTGGTCAGGCCGGCGCGCTTCGCCACCTTGTCGACGGGCAGATCGGTTTCGATCAGCAGATTGCAGACGACCTGAAGCCGCGCATGCATCAGATAGTCGGAAGGCGTCATGCCGAGTTCGCTTCTGAAGTGACGCAGGAGGCTGCGTTCACTCATCGCGGCGACCTGTGCCGCGTCTTCTATCGTGACCTGACGGCGGCAGTTGTCCTGCAACCAGTGCGCGGCCGCGCGCACTTTCTCCGCCGGCGTATTGCCAACCACGTCCTCGAAGATCGCGTTGAGCACGTCGTGCGAGCAGATCGACAGACGTTCGGCCACGCGGCGCGCCATGCTGTCGCCCATGTCGCGGCGAATCAGCTTCAGCGCGCCTGTGAGCGCGTCGTGGAGACTTTGCGATCTCGTCTTGCATTCGCCAGAAAGGCGCACCGCGCTCGCTGGCGAATCGCGCTCACTTGCATTCGGTTCGCTCCACGCGTGGCCATCGAGACCGGGCAGCGGCGCGCCGACGAGCCGCACGTCGGCCGCCTTCGAGCGCGCGCGATTGATCCACGTAATCAGCGGCACGGAGCGTGCGTCGATGTACGCGTCGGCGCCGACAATCGCAAAGATCGCATCGAATTCGTGGCCGGCGTGCGTATCGAATGTTTCGGCGCTGACGAGCAACGCGGCGGAACTGGCGATATACCCGTCGTGGTCGGAAAGTGTGGTGATCTGGTAGAACCACTGGATGGGGCCGCGCGCCGACAACTCGCTCGCGGCTTCGAAGGCATTGGCGATGACGCTGGCGCTCAGCAGGTCGAAGCCGTCGAACAGCACGACAGCGACGCGCCGCAGTCGCCGGGGAATGACGTCGGTGCCGTCGGAAGCTTGCGTTTCGAGTCCTGGAGACGGACGTGTCGACATCATTTCTTCCCCAACCTGAATGAACAGGACCAGAACCTCGAGGATCGACTCCGATACGGGAGGCATTCCGCGCGATGCCTATGCGAGGAAGGCTCCTGTTCGCTCGCTAACAAGACATGCTGCCTCGATAAATCGATTAGCGAATGTGGGCGAGCGCACGCAACATGATGTTTTTTCGAAGAACCGCCGTGCTCCCCCATTGACAGTCAATCGCGCATTCACACGCCTGCGCGCAATCTGCAGATCACTCGCTGACAGTTGGCTGACGTCTTTCAGTTTTGGCGCGAAACGTAGCCTTCCTGCTGCGTCGCAATGATCTCGACGAGCATCGCGCGATAGGTCGAATGGCATTGCCCGGCGGCGCGAAAGATCTCGGCCAGTGCTGCGCGGGCGGACGCTGCGTCATGGTGACGCGTTGTGTCCGAAAGCGCGAGTATGGTCCGTAGCGTGTCGCGTTGCTGGCTCACCAGCATATGGAGCGCGCTGCCGAAGCTGTCCTGCTGGTTGGATGTGAGGCTCATGTCAATTCCGTTGGGCGTGTACGTAATAGCAAACGTTTGAACGAGAGATCTTGTTTCCACGCTCACATCGATGATTCGTTGCTCTCCAACGCCGATATCGACGATTCCGCGGCAATGCCTCGCGCTTTGTTCTTGTAGATGGCTTGCGCGATCTTCAGGTAGTTCTCTGCCGTGTCGTGCAACGTATAGCCGTCCAGCGCGCGATACGCGCGGGGCACACGCAGCGCGTGCAGCAGTGCGCGCGCATAGGTGGAAGGATCTTTCGTGTCGACGAGCGATACACCCGGAAAATCGCGGGCAAATTCGAATGCTGCAATGCGGCTCGCGACAACGGGAATACCCGACGCCAGTGCTTCGAGAAACCCGATGCTATGGGCCTCTCTGAGCGACGGCATCGCAAAGACTTGCGAGGTCTGCAGAATCGCGGCGACATTCGATGATGGACCGCACAGCGTCACCCGGTCGTCCAGGTTCAAACGTTGCACGAGTTTCATGGCCATATCGTGATAAACGGGATCTTCGACGACGCCATACAA
This sequence comes from Paraburkholderia sp. PGU19, assembly GCF_013426915.1. Lineage (GTDB taxonomy): Bacteria > Pseudomonadota > Gammaproteobacteria > Burkholderiales > Burkholderiaceae > Paraburkholderia. The sequence goes on along the minus strand of NZ_AP023181.1, from coordinate 993,481 downwards.
CACCAGTCGCGCGTCAGGCTCATGTTGCAGCACGATCTCAAACGCGTGAATGGTCTCCAGTTGGCCTTTGTCGATGACATAACGGCCCAACTGGACGATCTGCTTTGAAGTGCCGCGATCGGCAATGGCCGATGCGGAAGGTGCGGTTTGAAAGCGCGGCAGATCCACGCCGTTGGGAATCACCGTGACGAGCGGATGCGGCCCGACTTCACGCAGATAGTCGAGCGTATTTTGCGACGAGACGCCGACCACGGCCTTCGCGCGATGCGAGAGCATGCGCTCCGCCCACTTCAGTTTCGGGTTCGCGAAGTCGTTGGAACCCGAGTGCATCACATAGATGACGGGCGCGGAAACGGGAAGAAGACGCACATAGAGCGCGGCTAGCGTCGCGTGTGCAATGATCACGTCCGGTCGAAATCGCCGTATGCAGCGCCATAGATGCATGAGACGCCCGATACGTCCTCGCGGCGATTCGGGAAAGTCGCACAGTATGTCGGCTGCCGCGAGTTCGCTGCGGCTATGATCGAAGTCCGCCATTTGCGGCTGCATCGACGCAATGCAGACTTCGTGGCCACCTTCCCTGTGCTGAATCGCAAGACCCTTTGCCAGAATCTCCGCACCAGACAAACGTGGCGCATAGACGACCTGTAGTATCCGCACTTTTCACCGTCTCGAATGGGGCGTGATCTCAGAGAACCATGTCTCTCGTCTTTTCTGCAGCGTACGGTTGCGTCGGTCAATCGTCAATTGTCGTAACCGATATGATTGGATATACCATAGACAATTGATACATTGCGATTCGGTCAAGCACTAGTTGTTGCTAGACAGGTACTGGTTCAGAGAACTTTTCCATTTGCGCTTCGCAAATGAGAGTGAGAGGAGTCCTCATCCGAGAGCAACTGCAATGTCTCTATTGAACCAGGCGATCGAGCCAGAGCGTCTCCGAGTAAACGGCTGGCAACGGAAAACCTTCCATCGGAATACTTTGCAAATTGTTTCCGTCGAGCGCGTATCGCGCCAGGGCGGCGGTGCCCGCCGAGAAGAGCGTATTGGTGAGTATGGCGTCCGTGCGCTCGTAGAAGACGAGTGCTGTGCGGTTCTTATCGCGGAGCAGGGAAGGCGCGGCGTCCTGCCACCGGAGATCGCGCAGATAGGCGAGTAGAACAGGCGCGGTCTCGCGATGCTGTACGTTCCATTTCCATACATCCACCCCGCCGGGCGCCTGAAAATGCGGAACGGTCATCACAATCGCTGCGTCGGCGCTCGCGTCGCGCGTAAAGCGGGTGGTGTCACGCTGGAATTGAGCAGGCAGAAGAGATGTTGCACCAAAGCTCCAGTGTTCCTTGTCGACGGTGAGTGTCATGACGGCCAGGCGGCGGTTATCGTCAGTAGATTGCACGGCGACGAACGTTGCCGTGTCTGTGCGAGTGTCGCTCACGGCGAGCAGTTGCACGGTGGACTTCAAATAAGGCATGCCTGTGACTTTTTTCTGCTGGATCTGCCCGGCTTGATCGGCGCCGATCGTCGATAGATCGACAGCGTTGTCTGATCGTTGCACCGCAACGAGGATCTTTTCGCCTGATGTTACTTTGGTCGAGAAGGCAAGGTACTGCTGCGCACGTTCCGCAGGAATGCTTTCGTCGCTCTGAAACCAGAGAACGGGTGCGGCAAAGTGATTGCCATTGCTGCGCAACAACCAGAAGGCGGAGCCGCCGTTTCTCGGCGTGACGACCATGAGATCCGCCCGGCCGTCGCCATCGAAGTCGCCAATCAGAAAGCGTGCGTTGTCGAAACACAACGTGTCGGCACCGCATGTCGGCATCGTCGCGCGACTATCGAAGCGCACGGCATTCGTGTACCAGTTCTTGGGTTCTTCAGGTTTTCCTGAGATTGAAGTCTGAACAAAGACGTCGAAGCCAGGGCCGTCGGAACGTCTTTGCACATAGACAGCTGAGAGCGTGCCGTCGCCCGTCACGTCTCCGTACATTGCGCCCTTGAGACGCAAGTCCGTCGACCACGACGGACGCATTGTGGACCAGCGGTAGCGCGTCGTCATGGAGGCGCATCCTCTGATATTGAGGCGGTTGTCCTCTGCGCCAAGGCAACGACGCGATGGCGTGAATATCAGACCAAAGTCCCACGGCGTCCAGCGTTGCGACTCATTCCATTCTTCACATGGTTCTTCCGCGAGTCTGCCGTCGTGTTCGGCGACGCATTGCCCCGTCGAGACGGAGACGAGTGCCGCATTGTGCTGGTTGCCGACATACGTAGCACGCGGTTCCCATTTCCATTGCTGGCTGGCCGACTCGTCGCAAGGCGCGAGTTCGGGGCTGCGCGCGTTGCCTCGCGAAGTCAGGCACTGACTGGAACCGGTATTGAAGAGCACGGAAGGAATGGCGACGAAATCCGGCTTTGCATGAAGTGTGGTGTCGTCGCGTACATAGTTGCGCAAAACCCAGTTGCCGTCCCATTGGTATTCGCCGAACACGTGCGCGTAATCGCCACCGTCGATCGAGAAATAGCTGGCCGCTATGTCGCGCTTGCGTTGCGCTTCGTCGCCGAACAGCGTCGAGGGCCAGGTTCCTGTCGGATACGTTGTGTAGAAGGCAATGGGAATAGAGCGCCCTAACGTTTGCGCGACATGGCGTGTCATGCGGGCGGTGTAGATATGGTCGGGATGCTCGATGAAGGGCACCGTGTCAGGGTTCAGCGTGGCGATTCGCGTCGCGTCCTGCAGTATCGTTTTCAGGACGACGGAAAGCGAATCGCGTGTGTAACGCGTTGCTGGCAGTTCTCCATGTCCCATCGGAAAGCTTGTGAGCGTTGCGCCCTGATCCCAAAGCAGCGCAAGCGGCACGCGGCCGCCGCGCACCGCGCCGCCGGGAAGCCTGAGTTCGAGAAGTCGTACGCGTGGTTCCGCTTTCAATGTGAGCTGAAATACCGGCTTGCCAGCAATTTGTACTGTCGATTCATCCCACGCATTCCCGACTCCTGCAAGACGCGCATAGGCCAGGCGCGAGGCTTCCTCACGCTTTTGCACATAGGCGAAATTCGCTCCGTAGGCGCCGCCGATCAGATGAACAGTGGTGACGCACCATCCCGCACGCAACCGCTCGCTGATCGCGGGCTCAACGAACAGCAGATCGTCATCGAGGTGTGCGACAACGGTGACGAGCGTGCCCGCACTGCAATCGGCGGATGACGCGCGTGCCGTTCCGATGAGCATGGAGCACATGCAAAGAAGAAACAGGACATAGCGGGGCAATCGAAAAAGCCCGAGTGGCGACGTATTCATATGATTGCGGTCGTCCCTTTTTTTCTTGGTGTTGTCCCCGAGAGCCGTAGTCGAAAGGATGAAGTAGCCTCGGCTTGTTTACCTTGCTATTACAGCAGTCTTTTTCTTACTGTTTGAAAGACAATCATCCTTTTGCGCCAAATAAAGTATTGAAGTGACCGCTTCCAGATAAGCACGACGACCAGTCTATATTTGTGAGCCGTTCTTTAATAGAGTGTAGTTCCCTCTGTTCGAACGCGGCTTGCAGTGCGGCGAATAGCCTTTAATAGACAGATTGCAGTTGTCAGGAGAAATTCATACAACCGCAACCTTGTACCCGTAATAGAGTGGGTGGCGGCTGACGCAGCGTTCGTCAGTGGTCTGATGAAGAACAATTCGATAACGGTATCCCGACGGGTTTGCGCGTCGTGCGTTTCTGCCAATAGCGGTGTTTTGAGGACGTCATGCGGATGCTGTTCGTTATCGGTCACCTCGGTGACTACCACGTGCCGCGCTATGAAGCGCTGATGCGGCTTGCGACGAGACGTGGCGATGAAGTGTGTCTGGTCGAAGTATTCGGGCGGTCGGGTTTCTACTCGTTTCCGCAAACGCGGCGTGCGTCTTTTTTCGAGCAACGTCACGAATGCGTCACTACCCTGGAGAATGATGTCAGCGATGCTGGCGGACGCTGGCTGAATGTCTTCGCGCGTCTGACTGCGATCATCCGGCGAATCGAGCCGGATGTCGTCGTCACGCTGGGCTATGACACACCGTACTCGTTGTGGCTCTGTTTCGTCAGAAGGTTCACGAGACCGTTTGGCCTGATCTACATGTCGGACTCGAAGGCCGACGACGGCACGCGCAGCAGCGTCAAGGAATGGCTGAAGCGCCGGCTGGTGCGGCGCTTCGACGCCGCGCTGGTCGCGGGAGAAAGGCATCGCGACTACGCGGAGTTTCTTGGCATTCCGCGCTGGCGCTCGCGGGTCGGCTTCGATGTGATCGACGTCGACCAGTTTTCGCGGCGCGCAGCGGCTGCGCATGCCGCTGCCGACGACGTTCGCCGTGCGCATGGCCTGCCGCAGCGCTATGTACTCTGTGTCAGCCGCTTCGTGGCGCGCAAGAACGTCGATGTCGTCATCAATGCGTTCGCGCGTTCCCGCCTCGCGGATCATGCCATCGAACTGGTTCTGATCGGGCAGGGACAAGACGAGCCCATGCTGAGAACGCTCGTATCGCAACTCGAACTCGAGAAGAGCGTGCGCTTCCTCGATGCACTGCCCAATGGCGAAATGCCTGCAATTTACGGCCTGGCCGATTTCGTGGTGCTCGCGAGCGAGTTCGATCAATGGGGACTTTGCATCAACGAGGCATTCGCGGCGTCGCGCACGGCGATCGTCACGCATACATGCGGCGTGGCACGTGAGCTTGTCGTGAACGACACGAATGGCTATGTCGTTGAACCGGGCAACGCGGAAATGCTCGCGGCGCGCATGCGAACGCTGGCATTGGACGATGTGCTGCGCGAACGCTTGTCTGCCCGCGCGCGGCTGAGCGTCGAGCAATGGAAACCCTCCACGTTCGCGAGCAATCTGATGGAACTTGCCGATTGTGTGCTCGATTCCGATCAGGTCATCTCGCGAGCAGAGCATGAGTAAAGCGCATCGTCACACCATTGCGCAGGGAGAGAATCATGAATGAGCCGGAGAGCTTCGAGGCATGCACGCCGTTCCAGTTATGCAGGATGGCCGAGGAACAGGACGAAGCGTTCACGGATGTCATGGCGTTGGCACAAGCGGACAGCGAACTCGATCTGAGTACGGCCGTCGACACGCTCGCTGAGATCCACGAACTCGTGAAGGGCTACCTCGAACCTTGAGTCGAGAACATGCTGCAGATCGCATCGCGCAACCATGCAATGCCGGGGTCGGCGGAAAACTGCATATGCGTGTGTACCTGAATTTCAATGGGCGGCAATGAAAAAGGCAACGGCAGAATCCGGAATGCCTTGTTTCGATTGAACCGCTGCGCAATGCTTTTCGGAAAGATGACGGCGAGATCAGTGTTCTGAACAATCTCCGGCGCAACCACGAAATGCGGCAGCCGCAGCACGATATCGCGGCGCAGATTCAATTCCTCCAGCCATTGTTCGACCATCCGGTGACCGGTTGCATTCGTGCTCGCATAGACATAACGCAGCGCGGCAAGATCGTCCTTGGTCGGGTTGCGCTTGCGCAGCGGATGCCCCGCGCGCACCACGCACACGTGCTCGTCGACGAACAGTGTCGTGCTGATGCAGGATGCGTCGAGTCCCGGCACATAGCCGAGCGCGAGATCGATCTCGCCGCTTCGCATCGCGGTGCTCACAGTATCCACGGAGAAGTTGGCGACCTCGACGCGTATGCCGGGCGCCGTGCTGTCGATCATCGCGAGCAGCGGCGGCAGAAAATAGAACTCTGACATGTCCGACATCGACACGCGAAACACGCGGTGTGCCGTCGCGGGATCGAACTTCGCGAGTTGCTGAACCGCGACGTTGATGATGCCGAACGCCTGCGCGAGCGGCGCGTGCAGGCGGACAGCGGCGTCGGTGGGCACCATGCCCGTCGGCGTGCGAACGAACAGGGGATCGTCGAACAGCGTGCGCAAGCGGCGCAACGCGTGACTGACGGCGGGTTGCGTGAGCCCGAGCCGCGCGCCCGCCGCCGTGAGGCTGCGCAGATCGGCAATGGCCAGAAACACGCGCAGAAGATTCAAGTCGGTGATGCCTGGGGGCGTATTTGTCATGTGGTTCGGAACCCGGCCGTGGCGGCGCGCGACCCGCATGTGGTCGAACGCGCCTCGCTGTTGAACCGAACCCGCATGCCCGCGTTCGGCGCTTTCACTCGCGCGTCAGATTACCGTAAATGCTGCGCATCGGGTAATGCGGCGTGGCCCCGCTATACGGCGGAAACGAATCGAAGTCCGCTTTCATTCGCGCACGCACGGGCGACGCGAGCGCGGCGTCCAGTGAAGCGACGTCGTCGAATACGACCTTGTTGCGTTGCATGGCCGTCGCACGCGCATGCTTCAACGCCGAGCGATAGTCGATGCGCGTGTAGATCTCCAGTTCGCGAATGCCGGGCAGCTGCGTCATCAACGGCGGATGATGCGTCAGATAGTGCGTGAGCCATGCGTTGAAGTCGTCCGCTTCGCCTTCGTAGCTGACGAGGTAGGTGCAACGCTCTTCTCGTGCCTCGATTGGATGCGGCGTCGAGAACTTGCGCACGGCCATTGCCTGCTGGCGCAGCGTGCAGTCATCCGCACTTGCGGCGATGCTGTCTGCGGCGGCCTGTATCGCGCCGCGCGGTTGCAGCGCCGCTTCGAGTCGTTCGAGATCGTCGAAATACCATTGCGTGACGCAGAACGGTGCCGATGCTGTGCGCTCGTCGCGCATGGCAGGAAGATGCAGCACGAAGCGCCGCAAACCCGCCACGTCGTGCGCGGCCGACTGCAAGCGCGCGATAGTCGATTGATCGAACACGCCGCGCGCGTGAGTACTTTCGCCAATCAGAAAGAAGCACACTTCCACGCTTACCTCGCGCATTGGGTGGAAGCGGACGCCGCCGCGACCGGCCGCACGAGACGATGAAACTGCCGCGCGAAATAGATCAGTCCATCGCCATCGGAACTGACCGAGATATCGTCGATCCGCACGAACATCACCGAGTGCGAGCCGACGCTCTTGAGTTCGACGATCGTGCCTTCGAGATTCGCAATGGCGTGCGAAAGCACGGGCACGGCCGAGCGTCCCGGCTTCCATGCGTGGCGCGCGAAGCGTTCGTCCATCGGGCACGATGTCATGCCCGCGAAGTCGCGCGCGAGGTCCTGATACTCGCCGGCAAGCACGTTGATGCACACGCTGCGGTTCTCGCGCAGCACGTCGTGCATATAGCTGGCCTGGTTGATACAGACGAGCATCGTCGGCGGCGCGTCGGTTACTGAGCAGACGGCGCTGGCCGTGAGGCCACAACGTCCGCTAGGCCCGTCGGTCGTAATGACATTGACGGCTGCGGGCAGACACGCCATCGCATCGCGAAAGCGCCGCTTCATGTCTTCGTTCGTCATCGCTTGCTCCTTGTGTTCGATCGCGCGTTGCATCACGGATACGGCGTGACGGGCGGAATGCCGACGAACAGCGCGCCCGACGCGTCATACGTGCCCTCGCCGAGAAACGCATGCTGCGTCACGACGATCGAGTCACGCACCAGACGCTGCAAGCGGCTCTCGCGATAGATCGCGGCGATGCCCGCCATCTGATACGCCTGCATGACCACTTCGGCGCATACGTGGGCCGCATGTGTCGCGCTCAGGCGCATCAGATTCGCCTGGTCTGGCGTGACGGGGTTGCCGGCAAGAATCGTGTCCCACGCGGCTTGCGAGGACTCGTAGAAGAACGCGCGCGCGCTGCGCCATTGCGCTTCCGCTTTCGCGAGACCCGAACGGTAGTAGCCGCGGTCCGCGAGACGCGGCGCGCCCGTCGTCGTTTTTGTCGCGCCGGACATGTCGGTCAGGAGATCGAGCGCGGCGCGCGCCAGGCCGACGTTCACAGCCGCATGCACCTGCGCCTGATACGCGACGGCGGGGTAGCGATACAGCGGTTCGTCGATCAGCGCATGGCCGCCGCGCACGAAAGTCCATTGCGCATCGACGAACTTGTCGCGCAGGCGCAGATCGTGACTGCCTGTGCCCTGCATGCCGACCACGTTCCAGTTGTCGACGATCTCCACTTCGCTAGCGGGAAACACGGCGGTGAACGGTTTGCCCGCGCCCGCATCGCCCGAACTCGCGGGTGTGCCGCCGATGCCCACGCCAATCCAGTCCGCGCCTTTGCAGCCGCTCGCGAACCGCCACTGGCCGCTGACCTTGAAGCCGTTCGGCACCTTGGTCGCAGGCTGCAGCGGATAGAGGCCGCCCGCAAAAACCTGATCCGGTCCCTTCGCGTAGATCTGCTGTTGCGTTTCGACGGGCAGTGACGCGAGATACGTATTCGCTGATCCGAACGCGGCGACCCACGCTGTCGAGCCATCCGCGATCGCGATGCGTTCGAGGATCGCGAGAAACTGCGGCGGCGGCAGCGCGTCACCGCCGAAACGGCGCGGCGTACTGGCGCGGTAGATGCCCGCGCGCTTCATCTTCGCGATCATGTCGCGCGGCACATGCGAGAGCTGATCGAACTCGTCGCGCCGGCGTTCGATTTCTTCGATCAGAACGTCGAGCGAAATGGGACCGGCGTACTCGGGATACGGTTCGCCCTGGTCGATGAAGCGCGGCTCGCGGGCGTAAGTCGAAATGCTATGAAGGCTTTGCATGATGAATACGTGTTGAGTTGAATGGAGCAGTCGATCAGACTGTGACGGGCTCGGCGCCCTGTTTTGCCTGCAGTCGTGCGGCGCGTGGGAAGGTTTCGGGCGCGATGCAGGTCGCGATTACCGTGACGAGCGCGAGTGCGAGGAGATAGATCGCGACGGGCGTGGCGCTGCGATAGTGAGCGAGCAGCGCGGTTGCGATCATCGGCGAAAGGCCACCACCGAGTACCGACGAAATCTCGCGTCCGATGCCAAGCCCCGAAAAGCGCAGATGAACGGGCAGCAGTTCGCTGATGAATGCGGGCTGCGCGCCTTCGAGAATGCCGAGCGTGATGCTGTTGGCGAGAATCAGCGCGGCAATCACTTTCCACAGCACGCCGGAGGCGAGCAGCGTGAAGTACGGATAGGTGACCAGCACCATTGCAATGGCACCCACGAGATAGACGGGCTTGCGGCCGATCTTGTCGGTGAGATGTCCCATCAGAAGCGACACGGGAATCATCAGCAGCATCGACAGCGTGAGGCCGCCGAGTATCCATGTCGATTTCAATCCGAGAAACTGGCCATACGCAATCGAGAACGCAAAGAAGATGTACGACGCGCCGCCTTCGCCGAAGCGCAAGCCGAACACGGTGAGCACCTGACGCGGGCAACGGCGCAATACTTCGACGATTGGCATGCGGCTCTCACGGTGCGTCGCCTTCACTACGACGAACTCGGCGCTTTCTTCGACGGAGCGGCGCATCCAGAGGCCGAGCACGACGAGCACCACGCTGCACAGGAACGGCACGCGCCAGCCCCAGCTGAGGAAGTCGTCGGAGGAGAGTGTCTGCGCGAGCAGGAACGCAGCCGTCGACAGCACGAAGCCGAATGCCGCGCCGCTCGGGCTCCATGCGGCTAGCGCGCCGCGCCGCGATGCGGGCGCGCTTTCGTGGATCAGCAGAATGCTGCCGCTCCATTCGCCGCCCGCGGCGAGCCCCTGAAGAATGCGCAGCAGCACGAGACCGATAGGCGCCGCGATACCGATCTGCTGATACGTCGGCAGCAGCCCCATGCACATGGTCGCGACGCCCATCGTCAGGAGCGTGAGCATCATCACCGTTTTGCGTCCGTAGCGGTCGCCGATATGGCCGCACAGCACGCCGCCAACCGGACGCGCGATGAATCCCACCGTGAATCCGCCGAATGCCGCGATCGTGCCCGTCAACGGGTCGCTGCCGACGGGAAAGAACAGCTTGCCGAATACCAGCGCGGCCGCCGTTCCATAGAGAAAGAAGTCGTACCACTCGAGTATCTGGCCAAGCACGGCCGTCGTCACCGCGCGGCGCACGGTGCTTGTCTTGCGCACGGGAGAGGAAGAGGAAAGCGTGGCTGTCGCGTGAGGATTCATGGCATTGGGCTGAGCAAGACGTTGAAGTTTCCGCTTCCCGATCGTGGGGACGGGCAGGGCGACCTGGCGAATCAGACAGACATGGGCGAACGATAGGTGCGTGCGAAAAGACCGTCAAATTCAGGCCAAAAATGCGCGACATAAATGGCATTCATGTGGCGCGTGTCTTTGTCGGCGTGCGTGCATGCGCAAATAAAACACGCTTATCGCACCTGTTCTATTTGACTGATTTGACCGTGCATAAAGGCGAACTTAGATTGCGGTCCTCGTAACAGCCGCGGCGCAGTCATCATTCGCTGCGTCATTCAATCGAAGCAGTCGAGATGAACGGGGTGACGAATCTATGAGAATCAAATTGGCAGCCGCATTGGCCGCATTGACGTTGGTCGAGTGTGCCTTCGCTGGCGCGGCGCACGCGCAGAGTTCGGTGACGCTGTATGGCATCGTCGACGATGGTTTCAACTGGACCTCGAATTCGGGAGGCCACAATCTGTACAACGTGTCGAGCGGTGTCATGCAGGCGAGCCGCTGGGGTCTGCGCGGCAAGGAGGATCTCGGCGGCGGGCTCGCCGCGCTCTTCGTGCTCGAAAACGGCTTCGATCTGAATAGCGGATCGCTGGGGCAGAAGAATCGCGGCAGCACGCAAGGGCTGATGTTCGGCCGCCAGGCGTATGTGGGACTATCGAGTGCGTATGGCTCGGTGCTGGCTGGACGCCAATACGATTCCGTCGTCGATTATGTCGGCCCTTTTGAGGCGGGCGATCAATGGGGCGGCTATATCGCCGCGCATCCTGGCGATCTCGACAATATCAACAACGCGTATCGCGTGAACAATGCAATCAAGTACATGAGCGCCAATTACGCGGGCCTGACGTTCGGCGGCGTGTATAGCCTGGGCGGCGTGGCGGGCGAGGCGTCGCGCAATCAGGTGTGGTCGTTGGGCGCCGGTTATGCGAACGGTCCGCTTTCGCTTGGAGTCGGCTATCTGAATGCGCGCAATCCGAATGTCGGTTTCTTCGGTGACAACGGCGCGAGCACGGCGGCGACGGCCAGCACGAACTTCATTTCGTCGCCGGTGTATAGCGGCTACGCTTCGGCACGCACGTATCAGGTGATTGCAGCGGGCGCAGCCTATACGTTCGGCGCGGCGACGTTGGGCGCAACGTATTCGAATACGCAGTTCAGGAATCTCGGCGATACGGTCGAGTCCGGTCCGAATCCGCGCGGCTATCGCGGCAACGCGACGTTCAATAACGCTGAAGTGAACTTCAAGTATCAGTTGACGCCTGCATTCCTGCTCGGCGCGGCATTCGACTATACGCACGGCGGCAGCGTCGATTCGTCGACGGGGACGAACCCTGGCGCGCGCTACTATCAAGGCGCGATCGGCGCGGACTACTTCTTGTCGAAGCGCACTGACGTGTATCTGATCGGCGTTTATCAGAAAGCATCGGGCACGGACTCGACGGGCACGGCGGCCGTTGCTGCTATCAACAATCTCACGCCTTCCACCAGCGACCGGCAGAGCACCGTGCGCGTTGGCATCCGGCACAAGTTCTGATTGTTTTTTCATTGTGCGTTAAAGCCGCCGGTTCATGTGAACGCGGCGGCTTTAACCGTTTTAGAACCGATGCCGCATCCCAACGGCGACGACAACCTGCTGATCGTTCGATGAAGGACTTTGCCCGCTGATATCCGCAGTGAGGCCGGAACCGTCGCTGGAAATATGCTGGTAGCTCGCCTGCACGTAGAGGTCGGTTCGCTTCGACAGGAAGTAATCGGTTTGCACCGATACTTCCTGCCACTTCGGATGATGCTGGCCCGTCGCGTTCGACATCGAACCCGACGTGTACGTGTATTCACCGTTCAGCGCGATGGTCGGCGTGAGCGAGTAACTTGCGTTCAGTTCGTAATTGCTGAAGCTCATCCCCTCGCCATTCGCAACGAGGCCGAGGCTATTCGCACCGTTGATCGTCGCGAGCCCGCCGAGTTGCGTGCGCGTCCAGACCACGCCAAACGTCGTCGCGCCGATCGAGTAGTTTCCGCCCGCGCCATACGTGCCCTGACGCGCTGCGATAAACGTGCGATCGGTCAGCGTCAATGCGCCGCTCGTGTTGCTGCTGCCGCCGTTGTTCGCCTGGAAGTAGCCTGCGCCGAGGCGCAGCGGGCCTGCATCGTACGAGGTGCCGAAGCTGTATAGCCGGTTGTCGTCGAAGCCGCCCGCTTCGTTCGAGAAGCCGTATAACGCGCCGAATTTCACGCCAGCGTAACTGTTGCTCGCAAACTTCACCGAATTGTTTATACGGAACGAGTTGTTCAGATTGTCGTTGTCGTATGGATGCGCGGACAGATTGTTGCCGCCCGGATGATGCCCGGTGAAGCTGAGCGGCGCGAGGTAGTCGACGACGGAATCGTACTGACGTCCAAGCGTCAACGTGCCGAACCGGTCATTCGAAAGCCCCGTATAAGCCTGATAACCGAACAGACGACCGCCCTGGCGCGAGGTGCCGTTCATCACGCTGAAGCCGCTTTCGAGCTGGAAGATCGCCTTCGTGCCGCCGCCCAGGTCTTCGCGCGCGAGCATGCCCCAGTGGCTGCCCGTCACGTCGCCGCTTCCCGCTTGCCACGCGCTGTTGCCTTTCTGGTTGTTCGTGTACGACAGGCCCGCGTCGATCACGCCATACAGCGTGACCGTGTTCTGCGCCTGTGCATGGCACGCGTAACTCGCCGCGATGGCAGCCATGACGAGAGTCTTTTTCATTTTTTCCCCTGTTGTTGATTTGAACGATGTGACGACGCACGCAGCAGCGCGGCGCCCACCGGATGGCGGGCGTCGTGCGTTGAAACGGATGCGGCGTGGCTGGGTGGCTGGCTGGGACGCTCGACGAATGTCTAGCGGCTGGCGATGCCGTCCTGAACCGACAGGCCGTCGATCAGGACTTGATGCTGTCCGCGCGAACAAGGTTCGATTCGCGCGGTGACTCCGAAGACTTCTGCAAGGCTCGCTTGCGTGACGACATCGGCGCTGGGTCCGAAGCCTGCAATGCGGCCGGCGTGAAGCAGCATCGCCTGATGGCAGGCGCGCATGGCGGTGTTGATGTCGTGCAGAACGACGACAGTGACGATGCCGCGTTCCCGCGTGATGTCGCGCAGCACGCGCATCACGTGGAACTGGTAATTCAGATCGAGTGCGGACAACGGCTCGTCGAGCAGCAGCACTTGCGGTTCGCGCACCAGCGCTTGTGCAATACCGACGAGTTGTCTCTGTCCGCCCGATAACTCATCGAGCGAGCGCGATGCGAGCGCATCGATGCCGAGGCGTTCGAGCACGGCCCGCGCATTCGCGAGGTCGTCGGTGCGGGCGCCGTGTGTGCGGAATGCGCCGCGCGTCGCGCAACACGCGACCAGCACGGATTCGAGCACTTGCAGCCTTACGCCTGCGGGCAACGATTGCGGCAGATAGACGACGCTATGCGAGCGCGCACTCGCCGCGGACAGTTCGAGCGGCGCACCGTCCAGCGTCAGTTGACCGGCGTGCGCGCGCGTCAGGCCCGCCAGCGCGCGCAGCAGCGTCGACTTGCCGCTGCCGTTCGGACCGAGCAAGGCAGTGATCTGGCCGCGCGGCAGCGGACCGGCATCGAGCGATCTGAGCACCGCGCGCTTGCCGTATTGCACGCTGAGGCCGTGAATCGACAGGCCGTTCATTGTGCGGCTCCTTGCGAGCGCACGACGATCGCAAGAAAGAGGGGAATGCCGACCAGCGCCGTCACGATGCCGACGGGAATCAGCACGCCCGGCACGATGATCTTCGATGCAATCGACGCGAGCGACAGCATCAACGCGCCGATCAGCATGCTGCCGGGCAGATAGAAGCGGTGGTCCTCGCCGAATACCGTGCGCGCGATATGCGGCGCGATCAGTCCGACGAAGCCGATCGTGCCGACGAACGACACCGCGAGCGCCGACAGTACCGACACGCGCAGCAGCGTGCCGAGCCGCAGGCGGCGCACGTCGATGCCGAAACTGGCGGCGCGATCTTCGCCGAGTCGTAGCGCGGTGAGCGTCCACGCGTTGCGCATCGAGAGCGGCAACGCGAGTGCGAGCGCGATGGCGAGTACCGCGATCTTCGGCCAGTCGGCTCGTGCGAGCGAACCGAGCGTCCAGAACACGAGACCTTGCAGCGCGTCGGCGGAAGCGATGAACTGCATCAGCGAGACGAGCGCATGGAACGCGAACACCAGCGCGATGCCCAGCAGCACGACGCCAGATGTCGTCATGCCGCGCCAGCGCGCGACGCCGTCGAGCATCAGCGCCGACATGAACGCGAACAGGAACGCGTTGGCCGACACGAGCCAGCTTTGCGCGATGCCGGGCAGCGTGATGTCGAGCACGATTGCGAGCGACGCGCCGAACGCCGCCGCCGCCGACACGCCGAGCGTGTACGGGCTCGCGAGCGGATTGTTGAGGATGGTCTGCATCTCTGCGCCCGATAGTCCGAGCGACGCGCCCACCAGCAGCGCCATCACCGCATACGGCATGCGGATCTGCCAGACGATGACATTCGTCGCAGCATCCGCCGACGCATGATGAAACACCGCGCGCAGCAGCGTCGAAACGGGCAGACCGGACGGGCCTGAGCGCAGATCGAGCAGCAGTGAGCCGACGATCAGCAACGCGACCGCGCATAGCCACAGCACGCGCAGGCGCGTGATGCGCAGATACGGCTGCAGGCTGGCACCCGCCGCGCTTTGCCGGGAGGGTGCGGAACGAGTGAATGAGACGGAATCGGACATCGCTGCGGCCGTTAATGCGAAGCGTCAGCCGCGGACTGCGCGAGCGGCGCATCGACCCACTCGGCGCCTTGCGGAGGCACGGCGAGGAAGCGCCTGTACAGTTCAGCCTGCGTCGCGTGCACGTCGAGATCCTTGAACTGCGCCGGGTAGAACCACTTCGCAAACGCCTCGATCGCGAGAATGTTGTACGGCGAGTCGTAGTAGTTGTGCGAGATGCCGTGCGCGTTACCATCGTGGATCGCCTTGATCGTGTCGAAGCCGGGACGCGCGATCAGTTGCGCGAGGCTCGCGCGCGCATCGTGCTCGCTCGTCAACGCGCCGACGCGCAGCGACGCGAGGCCCGGTTTCGTGCGGCTGCCCGTCGCGATGTAGACATCGGGCTGCGCGGCGATCACCTGTTCCATGCTGATGTCGCCGAGTACGCCCGGCACGAGACCTTGCGCGATATTGCGTCCGCCCGCTGCCTGCACGAACTCGCCGAAGTTGCCGTTGCCCGCCGTGTGGCAGCAGCCCGCATCCCAGACGCCCGCGAGCAGATCGACGAATACCTTCGGACGCTGCGCTTCGGGCACACGGTTCACGACGCTCTGCACGCGCGCCAGATGCTGCTGATAGAACTGGATGTACGCATTCGCCTGCTGATCGCGATGCAACACCGCGCCGAGCAGCTTGATGCTCGGCAGCGTGTTCTGCATCGGATGCAGGCGGAAGTCGACGAACACGACCGTCGTACCCGTCGCTTCCAGTTGCTTCACGAGCGCGTTGTAGCGGCTCGGGCCGTGGCCGCCGATGCTGAAGATCGCCAGATCGGGCCTGAGGCTCAGCGCCTTTTCGTCGCTGATGCTGTCTTCCGTTGCTTTGCCGATCAGCGGAATCGTTTTGATGTCGGGGAATTTCTGCGCGTACGCGTTGAAGGTCTGCGGGTCCATCAGCGGCAGATCGCCTTGCCAGCCGACGATGCGCGCAAGCGGCTTCTGGCCTTCGAGCAGCGCGACGGCCGATAGCAGGCGGCTTTCACCGAGCAGGATGCGCTGCGGCTCGGCGACGGGCACGCGGATCGTGCGTCCGGCGAGATCGGTGAGGGTTGCTGGCGCTGCGGCGCTCGCCGGTTGCGCCGCGAGGGCGGGTGCGCTGGCCGTCAGCGTGAAGCCAGCCGCAACAGTGAAAGCGACGGAGGCGGCCACGGAGGAGGCGGCGCGCGCCGCCGTCGAAACGGCCCGCCCGCAGGCCGAAGAAAGCGCGGAAATCGACATGATATAGTTGCTGGATGAGAATTATTTGCATTTGCGAGCGCCACTTTAGCCACGAGATGTAATGGCGATGTGTTGAAACGGCGCACTTTTGTAATGGAATGTGTTGGGCCGTTTTTTCCCCGTTGCAATGCGGACAATGCGGGCTGAGTGGAAGAAAAAAAGAGCTTTTGATGGACCACATACTTGTCGTCGATGACGACCCGAACATTCGCCAGCTGCTCGGCGACTATCTGCGCAGCATGGGCTATCAGGCGACGACGGCCACCAACGGCGCGCAGATGAAGCAGATCATCAAGACGTCGCAGATCGATCTCGTCGTGCTCGACCTGATGCTCGACGGCGAGGACGGACTCGAACTCACGCGCGAGCTGCGCCGCGAGCGCGGCATGCCGATCGTGATCCTGAGCGCCCGCGGCGGCTTGCTCGACCGCATACTCGGCCTCGAAATGGGCGCCGACGATTACCTGCCCAAGCCGTTCGATCCTCGCGAACTGGTGGCGAAGATCAAGTCGGTGTTGCGCCGCGCGCGCAGCATCCCGGGCGCACTTCCCGCCGATGCCGCCGCGTTCGTCAGCTTCGCTGGTTGGAAGCTCGATACGCGGATGAAGCAGATGCTGTCGCCAGAAGGCGTAGTCGTGTCGCTTGGCGGCTCCGACTACCGGACGCTGCGCACGCTGCTCGATCACCCGAACCGGCCGCTATCGCGCGATTTCCTGCTCGACCATGTGTTCGGCAAGGAGCGCACGCCGCTCGACCGTTCGATCGACGTGTGCATCAGCCGTCTGCGGCATCATCTAAAGGACGCCGCGCGCAGCGCCGCGTTGATCCGCACGGTGCGCAACGAGGGCTACATGCTGGTCGCCGACGTCGCGTTCGAAGCATGAGGGCCGCCGCACGATGAAACTGCGCCCCTGGCCCGATTCGCTGTTTGGACGGCTCGTGATGATTCTCGCCGTCGGCATGTTCGCCGGGCAATTGCTTACCAGCACGATCTGGTTCGAAACGCACGACAACCGCACGCTCGAAATTCCCGCGCGTCTGTTCGCGAGCCGTCTCGCCGACACGGTCCGGCTGCTGCAGCACGCGCCCGATGCAGCGGCGCGCGATGCGATCGTGACGCAACTGTCGGATGCGCGTTACCGTCTGCAATGGGCCGATGCGCCGCAGCCCGTGCAGCAAACCTCGCTTGCGAAACGCACGGTCAGCGATCTGATTACGGGCGTGATCCGCAGACGTCTTGGCGAGCCGATCGACGTGCGTCTGATCGATGCCGAACTGCATGACGAAGAGCATAAGCACAAGGGCATCCTGAGCCTCTTCGATTCGCGTATGCCGACGGGCGACTTTCACGTGCAGATGAAGCTGCCCGATGGCAGGTGGCTCGACGTGCAGGCTAATGAAGGGCAGGCGGGCATGCTGAGCGAGCCGGGCTCGCTCGTGTTCGACTATCTCGTCAGGATCTATCTGCTTCGCTTCGTGGCGATCTGCGTGCTGGCGTTCGTCGCCGTGCGCTTTGCGGTTCAGCCGCTGCGCGATCTCGCTCGAGCCGCCGATGCGCTCGGCCGCAATATCTATCGGGCGCCGCTGCCCGTCAGCGGTCCGCTCGAAGTGCGCAGCGCGGCGATCTCGTTCAATTCGATGCAGCGTCAACTGACGGAGAGCTTTGCCGGGCGCGCGCGGTTTTTGACTGCCGTGTCGCACGATCTGCGCTCGCCGCTGACGAGACTGCGTCTGCGTGTGGAGATGTTGCCCGACGCGCAATGGCGCGATCGACTGCGCGGCGATCTCGACGACATGGAGGCGATGGTGCGCGCAACGCTCGATGCCGTGCAAGGCATCGAAGTGACGGAAGCGCGGCACGAGATCGATCTCGATTCGATGCTCGAAGGGCTGGCTGAAGATGCGCGTGAGGCGGGGCACGCGGTCACGGTGGAAGGGCGGGCGGCGCGGCCTGTCGCGGGTTATCCGCGCAACCTGAAGCGCTGTTTGCAGAATCTGCTCGATAACGCGATTCGTTATGGCGGCGAGGCTTGTGTTCTTGTTGTCGATGATGGAAGCGCGGTGCGTGTCGCGATCCGCGACAACGGCCCCGGTATTCCCGATCAAACGATACTGGCACGCGTGTTCGAGCCGTATGTTCGCGGGAATGCGGCGCGCGCGGATGGAACGGGTGCGAGCGGTGGCACCGGGCTAGGGTTGACGATTGCGCAGAGCATCGCGGCGACGCATGGCGGAACGCTGACGCTGCGCAATCGTGCGACGGGTGGGCTTGAAGCGGAGTTGGTGTTGCCGCGTGAGGTGTGAAATCGATTGCGCCGGTTCTCCCGTCGCCGGGTACACCGACGCGCGATTTCGATGGAATAAGCCTCCACGCCCGGCTGTTCTGGTAAGGAAAACCACAGAAAACGTCACCGATACTCCTCTATCCGGATCGCTATCATGTTTCCTTTCCGCTCGTACTCCAGCAACGCCATTCGCGCAATGTGCACCGGCGTGCAGGCAGCGTTAGGTTGCATCGTTCTGATGTCACCATTCGCGGCGAACGCCGCCGATGCAACGCCACCTTCGCTGATGCCTTCCGGCGCCCAGCCGTTCGCCGTTACGACGGCAACAGGTGTGCAGATGTATTCCTGCGAGTTCGACAGTGCGCATCATCTGGGCTGGGTGTTCCAGCATCCGGAAGCCACGCTTTATGACGGCGCAGGCCAGGCGTCGATCCAACATGGTGCGGGCCCGTCCTGGCAGGCGGCCGATGGCAGCAGGATCGTCGGTCGCATGATTGCTCAGGCGCCGAGTGCGAGTCCGAACAGCATTCCACAACTGCTGCTCGAAACGCACAGTACCGCCGAAGGCACTTTGTCTGGCGTGCGATTCGTGCAGCGGCTCGACACAGCAGGCGGCGTGTCACCTTCCGAGCCTTGTGTGCGTGAGCATCAGGCGGGCAGTTCGCCGTATTTCGCGCGATACGTATTCCTGAAGTAGCGTTCGGCTTATGTCGCGCGCACCTGCAAACTTCATTGCTTTGATGAAGCATGCAGATACGCGCGACGTTGCCCGCCGCGAGCGATGGCAGGGCTAGGGCTTGTAACCGTCAGTCAGCGTGTTCATGAACGCAATGATGTCCTGGATATCATCGCCGGTCATCGCAGGTTTGTCGCCCAGTTTGCGGTCAAACGGCGCGTCGGCGACGTCGATATTCGCGTGGTACTTCGCGGGAAGATCATCGTACTTTTCCGGCTTGCCTGCTGCATCGAGCGGATAGATCTTTTGGGGACTCGTATTGCGCAGGTTATAGAAGTCCATCACCTGCTTCAGGTCGTGGTAGACGCCGTTGTGGAAAAAGGCGTGTCGCGTGGCGACGTTGCGCAATGTCGGCGTCAGGAACATCCCGCAGTATTGCGTTAGCGCAGCTGCGTCTTCACGGAAGGGACCGCAGACGCCCATGTCGTAGAAATTCCGGTCCTTGTTGATGGCCAGATCACGATTGCGCGGCACGCCCAGTGCCTCGTATTGCGTGTCGGTGAAGAGCGGCGGCAAATGGTCGGCCGTCGGCTTGCTCAGATGGCATCCCGCGCAGTTTGCCTTGTCGGGGTCGTTGAACAGGCGCAAGCCGCGCATCTCCGCTTGCGTCAGGCGTGCCTTGCCCTGGAGCCAGTAGTCGTACTTGCTCGTGAAGCGATGGAAGGACGGGTCTTCGAACTGGTAGCGTCCCACCGCGAACATCGCCTCGTCGACGAGCAGATCGGGCTGGTTGACGATCCGGTCGCCAAACAGCTGCTTGAACTGGTCGAGATACTTCGCATTTAGCAGCTTGTGCACGACCTCGCCGGTGCTCTTGTTGGCCATTTCGACGGGATTCAGCATCGGGCCGATCGCCTGATCCTGCAGCGTGCTCGCGCGGCCATCCCAGAACAGGCCGCCCTGCGGGACGAGTGCGGGTGCCGCGGGCGCAACGCCAGCCGTTTTCACCGCGCGTTGCGTGCCGCTTGCTGCCGTGGCCAGTTGATCCAGCGTGACGGGCGCGGCGTCCGTGTCGTTTTGATCGGGGCCGATCGAGAACGGCGCCTGGCGGTACAGGTACGCAAGCGACGGCGGCGGCCGGTAGCCCGCGTCTGTCATATGCGGACCGCCGAGCTGTACGGACAGGTCGTTCGGTGGCCCGTACGCATGCTCAGGGCTGTGGCACGACGCGCACGACTGCTTGCCCGACGCAGAAAGCGACGGGTCATTGAAAATCTGCTTGCCGAGCAGGGCAACCGCACTCAGCGGCTGGCTCGGCGGAACATGTAACGCGACCGGCTGCGGATTCGCGCCGGTGATGTCTTCGACGATGGTGCCGATCGCAAGAGGCATCCGCTCCGGATAGATTGCCGCATAGGCGATGATGGCCGCGCAGCCGGCCGCGACGGCGGCAACGGTCCAGCCGAGTACTCGCAAAAGCCGTCGTTTGGCGCTCGCTTGGCGCGAGGGATCGCCGGCAGGCAGTGAGGGCGGCAATGCGGAGTTTGGAGAGCTCATGGCGATGATGGCAAAAAATAATCCGGAAAAGACGTCGAGCCAGCACGTTGCCGCGCTGGCTCGACCCACTTCGAGTTATCTGGCGTCCCGCTGCCAATTTCGCCGGCCTTAGCTGGTGAAGAGTGGAACGGGGCGGGACGCGCGTCGGCTTAGTTGGTCGCCGGCGCAGCGGCGAGCTTCGTGCCAACCACCGGGTCGAGGAAGACGGTCGGGGTGTTGCCCGCGCCAGTCAGGTTCAACATGCTGCGGATATCGCCGGCCGTTGCGTCGAACGAACCCGCGCCGAGCCGCTTGCCGCTGAGCCAGTTGTCTTCGATGAACCTGACGACCGACGCCTGCGTGATCTGCGTGTGGTCAACATAGTTCTGTTTTGCCCACGGCGAAACCACAAGGAACGGCGTCCGTGTACCCGGACCACAACGGCCGTTGACCACACCGCCATTGATGCCGAGCGGCTGCGTCGCGCCCGAGCTGGTGCATTGGCCTTGGCCCGACAACTGGTCGGCGCCCGTAAAGGTTGCCGTGCCGACGTGGGTGACGAGCGTGGTATCGAACGACGAGCTCGTGATGGCGGGTGTAACGTGGTCGTACCAGCCGTCGGAGTCGTCGTAGGCGATCACGACGAGCGTGTTCTTCCAGTCAGGTTGCTGCTGCAGGAAGTTCGTGACCTTCACGACGAATGCCTGCTCGTCGAGCGGGTCCGAATTGCCCGGATGGCCGTCGCCGATTGCGGGCGCCTTCAGGAAGCTGACCGACGGGAAGTTGCCCGCCTGCACAGCCGCGAAGAAGTCATCCGTGTCGTATTGGTGGTGAACCGGCGTGGCCGTATTGTCGAGCGTCGGCTCGGTGAAGCCGATCATCGCGGTCGAGGTCGGACGCTGGTGCGTCGGATTGGCCGTCGAGGCGTAGTACTGGAACCAGGCATGGTGCTGGACATAGTCAGCCGGCGCGCTGCCAAGCACGTCCGACCACGTCGAGCGCAGGCAGCCCGTCGTACCGTTCGCGTTGACGGTCTGCAGGTTGAAGCCGCCCATGAAGCCGCCCCACGTGATGTTCGAAGCGTTGAGCAGATCGCCGATGTTCTTGCCGCCCATCATGCCCGTCGGGCCGGAAGTGGCGGTTTGCGCGGCGGCCGTGCAGGTGTCGGTGGTCGGATCCAGGTCGCCGATCATCGTGAAGCTTCCCTGTCCGTCAGGAATCGCATTGTTGCTCGTCGTGACGGTCGGGTTCTTCGGATTGGGCGTGACCGTCACGCCCTGATTCTGGCCCGAGATCACTTCGATGGCGCCCGGCGTCGACGGACCAAACGTGTCGGTCCAGGCGTTGTCGTTCATCGCGAAGTTCTGTGCGAGGTTCCAGTACGCGGTGACCGTGTTGCCGTCGAAATAGCCGAGCACCTGCGCCGACGAACCAAACTGGCCTGTGCTGCCTGCAATGATCGAGCTGGCCGACGTGAAGAGCGGGAACGCGTCCATCTTCAGGTTGTCATCGGCGAGTTGTTCAGGCGCGTAGCTGTGGTTCTGGCTCTTCGTGTTCGCCTGGGAACGGTCGAGGCGAAACGGTTGCGCAGTGGTCGTGGTCAGCGCTGCGCCAAGCGTCGGCGGCGCGGTCGTCTGGCCGTTGACCGTCGCGGCGACGATGTTGGGCGAGGTCGCCTGCGCGTTCGGGTTAGCCGCGCCCGTCAGCCCAGCGGCGGCGAGCGTGGCGATATCCGTTTGGGTGCCGGTCGCTGCGGTGAACGCCGGCTCGCCCGCCACGTTCTTTGCGCTCGGATAGGTTGCGAAATAGTGGTCGAAGGAGACGTTCTCGCCGAAGATCACCACGAGGTGCTTGATGGGCGTCGCGGTCGCCAGGGCGTCTTGCGCGGAAACGACGGGCGTGGTCGATGTTGTCGTGTTGTTGTGCGAGTTGCTGCCGCACGCGGCGATGGTCAACAGCGCTGCTACCGCTATCGCGCTGGGTAATATTGTTCTGTAAAGCATTTCTCGGGGGCTCCAGATTGCCGTTCAGCGCTCCGTTGTGCGTGGAGTTGCTGGGTTTTTATTGGTGGAATTGCAAGCTCACTTCAAGGTGGAGATGAAGCAACGGGATTGAATCATTCGCATATTGCGTAATCGCGAAACATTCCTTACCGACCTATTACATACATTTGCATTGCTCTTACTTTCGTTTTTGTTCGGTGTGAAATGGGGCATGTCGCCGGAAACCGCTACGGAGCTGGGTGATCGCGAGGTTCGGTGATGTGTTTGCAGAGCGTTTTGAAGCGTGGTGATCGGGCTTTTCCAGTTCAATGCTTAGTAATGCAAATATCTGGAAGATGGTGGAATGGCGCCATGACGCCGAGTGCATTCTTTGCGCCGGCTACTTCAAGGCGCTTTGACAAACCAGTTAAATCAATTTCGTTTGCAGGCGCGGTGCGGAAGGTTTGGTACGTCACCGGGAGTGACTTGCGGCGCCCCACAGTGCTGTTCACACAGTCGTGCGAATCATCAATTAAGTAGATAAAGTCGTTTGATGAATTTACGGGAAAACCCTAAAGTAGGCGCTTCCCCGTCCCATCGCACAGCGCCGTCATGCCGCCTCCCATCACCCTCGACCGCAAATCACTGGTCCGCCTCGCCGTCGTCACCCTACTGACGGGCGTTGGCGCGGGCCTCGGCGGCATGCTGCTCGCGCTGCTGCTGCACGCCGTCCAGCACATTGCGTACGGCTACAGCACGAATGTGATCGTCGGCGGCGAAAGCTTTCTGCAAGGCGTCGACGGCGCATCGCCCGAACGGCGGGTGATCGTCATGGCGATCTGCGGTCTGATCGCAGGGTCCGGCTGGTGGGCCGTGCGCCGCTTCGGCCGTCCGCTCGTCAGCATCAAGCAGGCGGTGCAATCGCCCGACACCCGCATGCCGATGCTCAGCACGCTCGCGCATGCGCTGCTGCAGATCGTGACCGTCGCGCTCGGCTCGCCGTTGGGCCGCGAGGTCGCGCCGCGCGAAGTCGGCTCGCTGGTGGCAGGTTGGCTGGCGCGCGTCGCGGGCCTGTCAGCGAACGAAACGCGCGTGATGATCGCCTGCGGCGCGGGCGCCGGCCTCGCCGCCGTGTACAACGTGCCGCTCGGCGGCGCGGTGTTCGTGCTCGAAGTGCTGCTCGTCACGTTCGATGCGACCACGGTCGCGATTGCGCTCGTGACGTCGGTGATCGCCGCTGTGGTCGCGTGGATGGGACTCGGCGACGAGTCGCAATACGCGATTCCGTCGTTCGCGCTGAGCGGCAGTCTGGTTGCGTGGTCGGTGGCGGCGGGGCCTGTGTTCGGCATTGCCGCCTATGCGTTTTCGCGCTTCATGGATCGCGCGCGCAATGCCGCGCCGGGCGCTGGCTGGCTGATGATTCCGCTCAACGTGCTGAACTTCGCCGTGATCGGTTTGCTCGCCGTGCACTTTCCGCAATTGCTCGGCAACGGCAAGGGCACCGCGCAGCTTGGCTTCGACGGTCAGTTGAGCATTGGGCTCGCGGCGGCGTTGCTCGTATTGAAGGTTGCCGTGAGCGCGAGCAGCCTGCGCGTCGGCGCGCATGGCGGCCTGCTGACGCCGGGGCTGACGGTGGGCGCGTTGCTTGCCATCGTGCTCGGCGGCGCGTGGAATCTGATCGGCGCGAGCGTGCCGTCCGGCGCGTTTGCGCTGGTCGGCGCAGCGGCGTTTCTCGCTTCGTCGATGAACATGCCGATCACGGCGATCGTGTTGGTCGCCGAGTTCACGCACCTTGGGCACGACATGCTGTTCCCGGTGGTGTTCGCGGTCGCGGGCTC
Source organism: Paraburkholderia sp. PGU19 (assembly GCF_013426915.1). GTDB lineage: Bacteria > Pseudomonadota > Gammaproteobacteria > Burkholderiales > Burkholderiaceae > Paraburkholderia. The sequence continues at coordinate 969,109 of NZ_AP023181.1, read as the reverse complement.
AATCGGCGCGAGCCGCGTGTGCGCGATGCTGGCGAGCCGCGCGAGCGGCGGGGCGAAGACTATGCCGACACATGTGGCGGCAAGCGTGACGGCGAATGCGGCGCAAGAGCGGCCCGCTGGGATGAAGCTGTTGCCCGTCACGCACAAGTGAAGATCAAACGGCGCGCATCACGTATAGCCACCGGAAGCGCGGCGATTCAGAACGTCTCCCAATCGGCTTCGGCGCGGCTCGTGGCCGCTTTTTCTGCATTCGGCAACTGAGCGACGCGCGGTTTTGCAGAAGCCGCGTTCATCGTCTTCCTGGGCACAGCCACGGCGGCACGCGCGACAGCTTTCGGGGAAGAGGGCGAAGCGCTCATCGCGTTTGCCTGCTGCCCGCCCGGCAGCCTGAACACCGACACGAGTTCACGCAGCGTCGCCGCCTGCGACGCCATCGACTGCGTCGCGGCCGAAGCCTGTTCGACGAGCGCTGCGTTCTGCTGCGTCACCTCGTCCATCTGCGAGATCGCGACATTGACCTGCTCGATGCCGCGATGCTGCTCGCCCGACGCCGCGCTGATCTCGCCCATCAGATCGGACACCTGGCGCACTGACTGCACGATTTCGCCCATCGTGCGGCCCGCCTCGTCGACGAGGGCGGTGCCGCTGTTCACGCGGCTCACCGATTCGCCGATCAGATCCTTGATCTCCTTCGCCGCTGCCGCGCTGCGCTGCGCGAGTGTGCGGACCTCGCCCGCGACGACCGCGAAACCGCGGCCCTGTTCGCCCGCGCGTGCCGCTTCGACGGCCGCATTCAGCGCGAGAATATTGGTCTGGAACGCGATCCCTTCGATCACCGAGATGATCTGCGCCACCTGCTGCGAACTCGTCGAGATGCCGTGCATCGTATCGACTACGCGGCTGACGACCTCGCCGCCGCGCGCCGCCGTTTCCGACGCGCGCGCCGCCAGCGCGTTGCCCTGGCTCGCGTTCTCCGCGTTCTGCTTGACGGTTGCCGTCAGCTCTTCGATGCTCGCGGCCGTTTCTTCGAGCGATGCGGCCTGTTCTTCCGTGCGCTGGCTCAGGTCAGTGTTGCCCGCGGCGATTTGCGACGAGCCCGTCGCGATGCTTTCGCTGCTCGAACGCACGCGGCTCACCGTATCCTGCAGACGTTCATTCATGTTGCGCAGCGCGCCGAGCAACTGGCTCAGTTCGTCCGCGCCCTCGACGTGAATCGCCGCAGTCAGATCGCCGCGCGCGACGGTCTCGGCCACGTCGACGGAACGGCGCAGCGGCCCGACGATCGATCGCGTGATAACGACGGCGATGAACGCGCCCACAAGCAACGCGAGCGCCGACAGCGCGACGGTCCAGATGCGCGCGCTCTGAAAAGCGTCTTGCGCTTTCGCGACTTCATCGACCGAGCCCTGATGATTCAGCTTGATGTCGCTGTCGATCTGATCGAGCGTCGCCGTGAAGCGCGTCGACCCGTCGCCCGCCGCGACTTGCCGCGCTTCGGCTGCGCTCGCTTCGCCGGCGTCGATCAGCTTTTCGATTTTCGCGTCGACTTCGAGATAGCTGGCCCACGACGATTTGATGCTGTCGTAAAGCTGCTGCTCTTCGGGCGACGAGATCAGCTTCGAATAGGCGTTCAGCGACGACGCGAAAGCATTCACGGCATCCGCGTGCTGAGCGCGCGTGGCGCGCACCTGGTTTGCGTCGGTGCTCAGCAATTCACGCAGCGACAGGCGGCGCACGTCGTCCGCATGGCTGCGCAGCGTGCCGAGCGTTTCGACGCTGGGAAGCCAGTCATTGCCGATCCGACGGGTGCCGTCATAGATACGCGACGATTGAAGCAAGCCAACGCCGCCGATCGCGCACAGCAGAAGCAGCACAATTCCAAAGCCCGCGCCGAGACGCGGACCAATCTTGAGAGTGTTGAGAAACGTCATTGACCGTTGTAGTGGGAGAGTTATGCGAGAGGACGAATACGTTCTCTTATCGACAACGCGGTCAGCGTTCTGCAACTAAGTTTCAAATATGACGAATGGCCGACGGCGGTGCTACTGCCGCATTACGGCGGCTCAGTGCGTGAAAGGTTGGGGTGACACGTTCAGGCCGCGTGTCGTCAACCGTCAACCTTCCGTCGAGTCATTACCGGTCGCGAACATCGACATCCTGCGCAAGATCCATTCGAGCAGTTCATTCGCGGCGGCCGCGAGAGGCCGTCCCGACTTCACGAGCAAGCGGGCTTTGGCACCCTGAAACAATGGATGATCGATCGGCACGATGGCGAGTTCTTCCGCCACCAGTTCGCGATACGCAGCGAACTCGCCGATCAGCGTCACGCCGTCGCCATGCGCGACGAAGCGCTTGAGCGCGGTCAGCGAATTGCTGGTGAGCGTCGCGCGGATTTTGATGTTCTCCGCGAATTCCAGCATTTTCGCGGCGTGGCCGATGCCGAAAGTGGCCGGCATCAGCGCGAGCGGCCATTCGAGCAGGTCCTTCACGCTGGCGGGCGTGCCGCGCAACGCGAGCGGATGATCGCGCCTCACCAGCAGCACGACGGGCTGCGCCGAACTCGCGCGGTACTCGATGCGTGGATGCGGCGGCGGATTGTACGCAAGCCCGATATGCGCGCGGCTCTCTGCGACCTGGTTGAGCAGATCGTCGACGGCGAGACTTTCGATGTTGATATCCAGCTTCGGATACTTCGCGCAAAACGGCGCGATCACTTCCTCGATCAGCGGATCGACGTAGCCTTCGCTGACAGCCAGTTGCACCTGGCCCTGTTGAAGCCCCTTCAGCAAATGCAACTGGTCTTCGAGCTTTTCCTGCTGCGAACGGTAGCCACGCCAGAATTCGAGCAGATGCGTGGCTGCCTCGGTCGGTTTGACGCCGCGCGCCTCGCGCTCGAACAGCGTCGTATCGAGTTCCTCTTCGAGCAGTCTGATCTGGCGCGTAATCACGGAAGGCGATGTGTTCAGGCTGTCCGCCGCGCCCCGGATCGTGCCGTGCGACAGCACCTCGTGAAAGTAGCGCAGCCGTTGCTGATTGATTTCGCGCATGTCGGAAGGTCTCCAGAGCGTTGAGTAGGCTGCCGTTGCCTTGCAGGCAACGAAGTGTGAACTTAGTTGCTCTTGCTCGCGCATTTTTACCCCGACAACATGCTGGAACGCAAGCACGGGATTCAAACCCGACACACCGGAGACGAACATGACAGCACTACAGACCCTGCGGGAGAGCGACGCGGTTCGCGCCCTCTACAACCGGCTCAACTGGCGGTTGCTGCCATTTCTTCTCGCCTGCTACATGTTTGCGTATCTGGACCGCGTGAACGTCGGCTTCGCCAAGTTCCAGATGCAGAGCGATCTCGGTTTCTCCGATGCGGCGTATGGCGTCGGCGCGGGCATCTTCTTTCTTGGTTATGTGCTGTTCGAATTGCCGAGCAATCTGCTGCTGCCGAAAATCGGCGCGCGCAAGACCTTCAGCCGCATTCTCGTGCTGTGGGGCATCACGTCGGCGTGCATGCTGTTCGTGCGCAACGTGCCGATGTTCTACGGCATGCGCTTTCTGCTCGGCATTTTCGAAGCGGGCTTCGCGCCGGGCATGATCTATTACCTGTCGTGCTGGTATGGGCCGACGCGCATGGCGCGCGCCATCGCGATCGTGTTTCTGGCCGGGCCGCTGGGCGGGATCGTCGGCGGGCCGTTGTCGGCGTGGCTGATTTCGTCGCTCTCGGGTGTGCACGGGCTGGCAGGCTGGCAATGGATGTTTCTCGTCGAAGGCTTGCCGTGCATCGTGCTTGGCGTGGTCACGCTGTTCGTGCTGTCGAACCGTCCCGCCGACGCGCGCTGGCTGAACGCCGACGAAAAGCAGCTGCTCGAAAGCGAAACGGGCGTGGCGCAAGCGCACAAGCATTCGTTCAAGGCTGTGGCCCGCGACCCGCGCGTCTATCTGCTGGCGTTCGCGTACTTCTCGATCATCTTCCCGATCTACGCGATCAGCTTCTGGCTGCCGACGCTGATCAAGGAACAGGGCGTGACCGACACGCTGCGTCTTGGCTGGTACGTCGCGATTCCGTATGTCGCGGCGGGCATCGGCATGTACGCCGCGGGACGCAGTTCGGACCGCACGGGCGAACGGCGTTATCACTGCGCGTTGCCCGCGCTGACGGGCGCGTTGTTGCTGGTCGCTTCGATTTTCACGCAAGGACATCTGTTCGCGACACTCGCGCTGCTGACGGCCGCGACGGCGATGTTGTGGATGGCCTACACGGTGTTCTGGGCAATGCCTGCCGAATACATCAAGGGACCGGCGGCTGCGGGCGGCATCGCGCTGATCAATACGATCGGATTGTCGGGCGGCTTCTGGGGCCCGGCGGCGATTGGCTGGGCGCGTACGGCGACGGGCAATTCGCAACTCGCGCTGATCTTCATGGCATGCATGCCGGTGATCGCAGGTTTGCTGATTCTCGCCAACCGGTCGACGCGCAAGCCGGCGCATGAAGCGCCCGAGTTGACGCTTAGCCCTGAATCGAACTGAGTTCGCTTAACAAGAGGACGAACGAATCATGAAGATCCTGATCGCCGGTTTTCAGCACGAGACCAACACCTTTGCGCCGACCAAGGCGTCGTACCAGAGCTTCATTCAGGGAGAAGGCTTTCCGCCATTGACGCGCGGCGCCGACGTGCTGACCCTGCGCGACGTGAACGTGCCGATTGGCGGCTTCATCAAGGTTGCGGAAGCGGCGGGCCACGAACTGATCCCCGTCATCTGGGCGGGCGCGAGCGCGTCCGCGCATGTGACGGAAGACGCATACGAGCGCATTGCCGGCGAGATCGCCGATGCCGTGCACGCGGGCGGTTTCGATTCGATCTATCTCGATCTGCATGGCGCGATGGTCGCCGAGCATATCGACGATGGCGAAGGCGAATTGCTTGCGCGTGTTCGAGACATCGTTGGTGATGACATCCCGCTCGTCGTGTCGCTCGATCTTCACGCGAACGTGACGGACAGGATGCTGCAACTCGCGGATGCGATCGTCGCGTATCGAACCTACCCGCACGTCGATATGGCCGAAACGGGCGAGCGCGCCGCTGCGTTGCTCGAAAGGCTGGCGCACGATCGACGTCCTTTGAAACGTGTGTCGCGGCGCGTTCCGTTTCTGATTCCGGTGAATGCGATGTGCACGCTCGTTGAGCCCGCGCTCGGCGTGCACGACATGCTGGCTTCGCTCGAAGCGGGAACGGTTGCTTCGCTGTCGTTTGCGCCGGGATTTCCCGCTGCGGATTTTCCTGAGTGCGGGCCGGTGATCTGGGGTTACGGCTATGACGAAGACGCGCTCGTGAAGGCTGTCGATGCGCTTCACGCGCGCATGCTCGCCGATGAAGCGCACTGGGAAGTGCGCTTTCTTTCACCCGATGAAGCGGTGAATGAAGCAGCGCGTCTCGCGCGACATGCGGACAAGCCCGTGATCATCGCCGATACGCAGGACAACCCGGGCGTCGGCGGCGATTCGAACACGATGGGGATGGTGCGTGCGTTGCTGCAACACCACGTGCAGGACGCGGCCGTCGGCGTGATATGGGACGCGCAGGCGGCGGCAGCGGCGCATCGCGCGGGCGTCGGCGCGCGTATCGAACTCGCGCTGGCGGGGCGTTCGGGTGTGCCGGGCGACGCGCCGCTACAAGGTGTTTTCGAAGTCGAGCATCTGTCGGATGGGCGTTTCCGTTTCGACGGTCCGATGATGAACGGCATGCAGGGCGATCTCGGGCCGGTTGCGTGTTTGCGTATCGACGGTGTGCGGATCGTGGTCAGCACGATCAAGATGCAGATTTTCGAGCGCAACTTTTTTCGCGTTGGAGGCGTTGAGCCTGAGCGGATGAAGGTGCTGGTGGTGAAGAGTTCCGTGCATTTTCGCGCGGATTTTCAGGCGGGCGCGCATGCGGTTCTGGTGGCGAAAGCGCCCGGGCCGATGGCTGCTGATCCGGCGGATTTGCCGTGGCGGAGGCTGGATGAGGGCATGCGGGTGCGGCCGATGGGGGTGGCGTTTGGGGAATGGCGTTCGATGACTGCGAAGGAGGCGATCGATCAATTGCAGTGAGTGACTAGAGGCATACGCCCCGCGCTTGCACATCGCCACCATTTCCGGCGAAATAGCGCATCCTCAACGCCCGCGCATGCAGACAAACCCATGATCTCCTTCGACACCGACGGCCACCGCTTCAACTTCCGCGCCGTCGCCGTCATCACGGCACGCGACCACGTCCTCCTGCACATGCTGGAAGGCGACGAATACTGGTCGCTGCCGGGCGGCCGCGTCGAGGCAGGTGAGGACGCGGCCACGGCCGTCGCGCGCGAGATGCGCGAGGAACTGGATATCCAGGTGAAAGTCGGACGCTTGCTCTGGATCGTCGAAAACTTCTTCACGGGTGGTGGTCGTCCGCATCACGAAGTCGGTCTGTACTTCGCCACCGAAGTACCACCCGACGCCCGCATCCTCGATTTCTCCATGCGCCACCCAGGCAACGAACAGGGCCGCAAGCTCGAATTCGCGTGGTTCAACCGGCACGAACTGGCAAGCATCGACGCGCGCCCCGCATTCCTGCGTCACGCGCTCGCACAGGACCCGCTTCAATTCGCGCACGTCGTCAACCGCGATAACGGAAGCGTTGCGTGAGCGCTTGTCGCGATCTTGCTTAGCCCTTTCTCCCGCTGCCATGTCGCATACGATCGCTAAGGCTTGACGAACTTGAGCGTCATACGATCCGATTCCCCGATTGCAGCAAAGCGTGACCTGTCGACGTCACCGCCTTTGTAGGTGGGCGGCAGCGACCACACGCCGTGCGGATAGTCCTTTGTATCTTTCGGATTCGCGTTGATCTCGCTGCGCGCAACCAGAACGAAACCGGCTGCTTGTGCGTGCTCGATGACGAACGCTTCAGTCACGTAACCGGAATCGATCATTTGTTGCTCAGTCGTTCCTGGCCGTGCGCGGTGCTCCTCAACGCCAAGTTCGCCGCCATGCTTCAGCGCGCCGTAGAACGCGCGCAGGTTCGCATCGAATTGCCCGTCCTTGATCCAGTTATGGATATTCCGAAAGGTAAGCACACGGTCGAATCGCTGATTCGTGTCGAAGCCGTTGAACTGGCCTGCGTGCAATGTGCCGACGACGACGTTCCCGTAAACCGATGGAGCGTTCGCGATCTTGCGCCGATAAGCAGCGTCGGTTGCGCTGTCTTCAGCGGCGAGATCGGCGGACGTGCTGAGATATTGCGCCTCGTAAAGCTGCCCTGCATTGCGCAAGTAAGGCGCAAGTATGTCTGAATACCATCCTCCTCCCGGGGCGATCTCCAATACCGCCTGCGTTGGACCGAGGTCAAAGAACTGCAGCGTTTCTTCCGGATGACGATAGACATCGCGCGCACGCGCCTGGCTGCTACGCTGCGATCCACTGATGGCGGCATTGAGCGACGTGGCGCTGGCGCCTTGCGTTTGCGAATCCAGCGACGAAGACGCGCAGCCTGCCAGTGTGAGCATAAAAAAGGTGGCGGCAATCGTGACTGCGCGCCCACGATGAAGGTGAGTAGCGTACATGGAATCGATTCAGGTTTGAGGTACGGGAGACGATACGCGTTTCTTGAGCTATCTGCTCCTCGGTCATTTCCGCCGTTCGCGCGACGGTGCGCGCCGGCCAGCATGATCACAAGCAAGCCACCTCGCACAACGGATGCGAGCGCACAACACTCATAGTGGTCGGCAGGCTTACAGTCGCTTACTATCCCGTCTCCATAATAAAACGCTGACCCGGCGCGAATCGTTGAGACCACTCATGAACCCTGCACGGCAATTCGTAGTTCCGTTGATCGCATCATTGTTCGTTATCGGCATCGCCGCGAATACCGCGCATTCAGCGGAACCGGCATCGGATGCCACGCCCGACGCTGAAGTGGACATCTCCAAAAGCCACGAAGCCTCGACGAGCGATCTTCACAGTGACCTCGGTGAATTCTGTTTCTTCGCACACCTCCCGCCCGCCAGTCAGAAATACAAGGTCATCAAGAACATCAAGATTGGCAAGGGCTCGTATGGCAGCGTCCAGGACATTCCCCCGAAGATGGCGGAGTACGCCCAACTACGAGGAGCAGACGCAATTGTCGAGTACAACGGATCACAGCGCTTCGGCTTCTGGCCCTGGCGTATGGTCCGGCCTGTCGTCCGTGGCGTCGCAGTGCAATGGACTGATCCGAAGCCCGCCAATTGCGAATCCGTCGGCGGCACAAAGCTGAGGACGATACTTTCCTCGGGTCAGCCACCCGCACAGTAGCAAAGGCCGATTTGCGCATACCTCGTCCGTGAGGTCCCAGTGTGCTGCATCGTTATCGTGGAACGAGTCAGCGCACTGGGGAGCGGGGTAGACCGGAGCGTACCCATTCGCGCGCTAGCTGGAGTGCGAATGCATCGCGGTCGACAACCAGCAGATCAAAGCCGGCCGCCGGCGCCTTCCGGAGACGCTGAATCGGAACATCGGGGAGAAGCGAATCGACGATCTGCTGCACCTGGATCATGCTCAAATCGTAACTGTCGATGCGAATGCAGCGGCCCACCCACCGCTCCCCTAACCATCGTTCAAGGAGGGGACCGCGAACGCCAACCTTTAGCGCATTTTCATAGTCGCCGGTGCCGGGTAACGGCACACCTGGGCCGACCAATCCGGACGCGGGCGGAGCGCTCACGAAAGCATTCCATGCATTGGTCTGCCTGTCCGTCTCCCGCTCGATGTCAACGGACGGTACTTCCTGGCGAAGCCTGTGCTCGAATTCGTCGAGATCCGGGAAGGCACTCGCTAGCCCGTCCATGATGGCCGCCGGGCTAGCCATCCCTACGAATCGTCCATCGTTGTCGCAGAACACAACCTGCCGCACGGAGGTTAGCGAGCGCAGCAAGCTGGCCAGAAGAAAGAGGCGCGTGGACCACCAACGCTTGCCGTCGTCGATTTGAAGCACGAGTGCGCGTGCGGCCCCGGCACGCTGAATCATCTGCTTGATGCTGAACAACGTCGAGTCGTCGACCTGATTACCTTGGGCAAAGGCATTCATGTCCGGGGTCGCCACCGAGGTCTCGCCGAGCACACGGTCGACCATGTGGCGTGTCAGTCCCTGGGCGGATACTGCCGCAGCGACCTGGCTGGCGAGGTCGTCAGGCGTGCGGAAAATGCCAGCGAGGTACTCGGTGCCGAGTAGCGCACGCAGGCGCGAAACGTCGTCACCTGCTCCCGGCGCGCCGCCCATTGCATCAACGCTATTGGGCGGCCACGGCGCACCTGGGTCGAGGAGGAAAGCGAGCACCGGTCTGCCGCTCGTCTGAGCTTCCTGAAGTTCGATCTCCGTGATCGAGCGTCCGTCCGGCGGCGACTCGGATCGCCCGGGCACATAGCCGTACCGCCAGGCGACAATAATGACGTAGACATCGGCGGCGCGTACATCGGCCTTGCAGCGGACTACCGGCTTGCTGCCCTCGGCGACGTATTGCTCCATTCCAACGACATCATGGCCCATGCGGCGCAGCGCCCGGTCCACGGCTACGCGATGATCAACCAGATCCTGGTACGTGGAGGATATATAGACCTTCATGCCCCCTCCCTGGATGCCTGACGAACAGAGATGACGCGTCGCGCCGAAGTGCGTTGTCGACAGCGACATTCTTGTGTACTCCCCATGCTGATGGGGAAACGTCGCAGCCGAACGCCTATGGTACCTCGCCGGTCGTAGCACATAGTTCATGGACATGCACAACGTTCGCCGCAATCGTAGACTCAGGCCGCGGGCAATCTCGACAGTGCTCCAGCCCCACGAGTCATCGAATAAATAGCGCTGGCCTGGCCATATAAAAATTAAATTGCACGCAAACCTTTGCGTCATCCTGCGCAGGGTTCGTCACCCTACAGTAACGCCCAACCGCGCCGTAATGCGAACTGCATAGGCGCGAAGTTCGTGTCTTGCGCTATCCGAGGCGTGTTTTCCGGGACGCCCAACGGCTCGAATCTTTCGCTCGCGGACAACTGGCAACAACTAAAGTCGATATATGAATCTCAACAACCTGTCGGTAAAGGCAAAGCTCACGGGTGCTTTCGGCGTTCTTGCCGCCGTCGTTTTGATCGTGTCGGGCATATCGCTGAAATCGCTGAACGACGCCAACGACCGGTTCGCAAGTTATTTGTCGGGCGTCAATGCCCGCGCCAATATGGCTGCGCAGGTCCGGACCGCGGTTGACCGGCGCGCGATCGCAGCGCGCAACATGGCGCTGGTCACCACGCCTGGCGACTTCGAACTGGAAAAGGCCGCCGAAGCGCAGGCGCAGATCGACGTGCAGTCGAACCTCGCTAAGCTCAACCAGATGGTTTCGTCCGCGTCCGATGCGACCGAAAAAGCCCGCAGCCTCGTGGGCGAAATCAACCGCATCGAGGCCGCGTATACACCCGTCGCCAATACGATCGTCGGCCTCGCCGTTGCGAACCGGCGCGACGAAGCGGTCAAGAAAATCAACGACGACTGCCGGCCGCTGCTTGCCGCGCTGGTCAAGGCATCGGACGACTACGCGCAGTACACGCGTAGTCGTGCCGATGACCTGGTTCGCGAGTCGGAGGATCGTTATGCGACGCAGCGGAACCTGCTGATCGCGATTTGCCTCGCAGCCGTTGCGATGGCGGTCGCGGCGGGCCTGGTCATCACGCGGGGCCTGCTGCGCGCGCTGGGTGCCGAGCCGGCCGAACTGGGTGCCGTCACGCAACGCGTCGCGGCGGGCGATCTGAGCCCGGTTGCGGGCGCGAAGCACGCGCATACCGGGAGCGTGCTCGCCTCGATGGGTGACATGCAGGCAAGTCTCGTCAATCTGATCGCTCAGGTCCGCACTGCGGCGGACAGTATCGCGACCGGCTCCAGCCAGATCGCTTCGGGCAACGTCGATCTTTCGTCCCGGACCGAACAGCAGGCTGCGTCACTGCAGGAAACCGCCTCGAGCATGGAAGAACTGACCTCGACGGTGAGGCAGAACGCCGAGAACGCGCAGCAGGCCAGTTCGCTCTCCGCCAATGCATCCGAAGTGGCGCTCAAGGGCAACGAGGTGGTCGGACGGGTCGCCGGCACGATGGGCGAGATCAGCGCGAGTTCCACCAAGATCGCGGATATCACCGGGATCATCGAAGGGATTGCGTTCCAGACCAATATCCTGGCGCTGAACGCGGCCGTGGAAGCGGCGCGGGCGGGTGAACAGGGCCGCGGGTTCGCGGTGGTCGCAAGCGAAGTGCGCAGTCTCGCGCAGCGTTCGTCCAGCGCCGCGAAGGAAATCAAGGATCTGATCAACGCTTCCGTGCAGAAGATCCAGGACGGTTCGGTGCTCGCTAACGAGGCGGGAAAGACGATGTCGCAGGTTACCCAGGCCGTCGCCCGGGTGACGGGCATCATGGGGGAAATCGCCGCTGCGTCGACCGAACAAAGCCGGGGCATCGAACAGGTCAATCAGGCCATCACGCAGATGGACGAAGTCACGCAGCAGAATGCCGCGCTGGTAGAGGAAGCGGCGGCGGCCTCCAGATCGCTCGAAGACCAGGGCGGCAGCTTAATCAGGCGATCGCGTTCTTTCGTCTGGATGCCAGTGCCGATTCGCCTGTAACGCGTGGAAGTGTCCCGGCAGTCAGTCGCCCGGCATCCGCACGGCCGACGGCCCGCAAAGCCACAACGCCCGCCCGGTAGGCTCCGTTTGCGGCGACACGGTGGCGTTCTACGGTGTTGCCCTGGTTTCGAACCACCTGCCCGATGGCGCGACAATCCGACAAAGACAAAGCACGTCAGAGCACTGTACGCCGATGGTCCTCCCTTAATCTAAAAGGACGAGAACATGCGTCAATACCTCTATCTAGCGGCGCTGCCCGCCGCCTTTGTTGCCGGCATGTTCGCATCCCATCTTGGCACGCCGGCGCGAGCCCAGCCGTCAAACGTGCCGCTTACGGCGCAGATTGTCGACCTGGTGGCCATGACCGATACCGATCTGGGCGCACAGATTCCGAACATGGGCACCTTGCGCTCGAAGGGCCTGGTTGTCACGCCGAGCGGGACCGTCGCAGTGCAGACGGGTAACGTACCCAAGCATACGCATCGAGGTTCCGACGAAATCCAGTACGTGATTTCGGGGAGCGGCACGTTCTGGCTGGGCAACGAACAGCGTCAGATTCACCCTGGCGACCTGATCATTATCCCGAAGGGGACGGTACATGCGGGGGCCGAGCCGACCAGCGGCGAGTTCAAGGTCCTTTCGATCAAGCTGCCGCCGCAAGCTCCAGGTGATATGCAGATGGTTCCCTGACGTTCCGTCGATATCCGACGCTGCCTGGTGGTTATGGCTGTACGAGCAGATGCTGGACCTTGAACGACGAACGATCGGCCATCGGCGTCATTCGAGAACGGGCGCATATCAGGCGGCTACGCGGCGCCAGGGAAACCCGCATCTTCGTTTATTGACCTGCGGGCCGAAGGAGCGATGGAAGGGCGAGACACGGCCTCCGGCTTCCCACAGGTCAAAGTGTGCGGGCAATGCCAACGGATATCGCGTGCCTGTCGGGCAGCGGGCGTCATGAGGCATTTGCAGCACTCAGCCTCGCAAAGACAATTTCTTTTTTAATCAATGGCGTAGAGCGATACGCCGAATTGGCACGTCGCATGCAATGTTGGTTTCAAGCCAGCGTTGCCTTGCACTGAACGGCGCAAAACGGCATCGGGAGGCTTCGAAACACTGGGCGCATCGGCGACCGGTGTGGCTTCCGGGAGTTTCAAATGCCGCTCGCTCGACTGCTCCGCTGCTTCCTCCTGTGCTCGTTCGCGGCCGCGGTGCTTTTGCCCGCCGTCGCGGGCGCCGCGAACCTGCCGGCCGCATCGCAACGCCTTGCATCCGGCACGCGCGACGCGGGCCCCAGCGACTCCGCCACGCCTCACGCACTGAAAGCGGGTATCGAGCGCCTGCGCGCCGGGACGTGGTGGGAAGCCAACCGCAAGATCCGCCCGGAACTCGCGCAGGTCGGCGACCTGATGTTCCTCCTGCCGCTTGCCGACAGGCAGCTCGAACCATCGTCGGACGCGATCGGCCGCGTGCAGCGCCTGCGCGAAGCGCTGCGCAGCCACCTGACGCGCGCACCCGCCGGCTGGGGCCGCCTCGTTGCGCAGGTGCGGGCAGAGCGCGCGAGGGCGGGCGATGCGTCAGCCGTGCTGCTCGCCGACGCGCTCGTCAACGAGGTCCGCTACCGCGACGGCACCGACGGCAGCTACTACGCGCCGGCACGGTTCTTTGCCGAAAGCGGCGTGTGCAAGGATTTCGCCGTCGCCAAATACCTGCTGCTGCGCGACGCGGGTTTCGACATCGCGCGGCTGCGTCTCGTGTCGCTCGCGCCGCGCTACAACAACACGCCGGACGACTGGCACGTCATCCTCGTCGTGCAGATCGACGGCGCGAGCGAACCGCTCGCACTCGATTCACCCAGCGCGCCGACCGCGAAGCGCGCCAGCGATACGGCCAGCGAAGCATCGGTTTCGAGCGGTCCGTCCGCGCTGCTCGGCGCGATCCTCGCCGGCCGCGAGCCGGCCAGCGCGGTGCTGCGCGCGCCCACGGGGCCGCTTGCCGCGCCGCTCAGCCGGTCGGGCCAGGCGCGGCGGCCGCTTGCGACAGTGTTCAACGAACAGGGCAGCCGCTCGTTCGAACGCGCCACGCCGGGTGCGCTGCGGCGGGCGGCGGCTGGGCGAAGCGCGAACGCGATGTATGTCGACGAGATGGGCGAGTCGTGGAAAGTCGATGGCTCCGCGACGTTTCCGAAGTGGCGCGTCGTCGTTGACCAGGCAGATGCGCTGGCGAAGCCGGGTCTGGCGGCGGGGCTGATACGCGTCGTGGCGGCACGCTGACCGACGCGTACATTGCGCGCGCTCAACGCCGTCGCGACCAGAAAAGCACCCCCACGCGATCGACCCGCAGAACACGCCGAGGCAATCTATATCGCCGTGTGCTGACGCTCTTCCGCTGTCGCTGAGCGGTGCCATGTCCTCAGTAGGGAACACACTGGGTGGGACTTGCCTAGTCGAGCCTTCGCCGCAAGGCCGTGATCAGACACAAACCGGCAACAATGAATTGCCCTGATCGTGCTCACATCTAAGCGATCGCCGTTTTACACTGCATTTACTGAGGCAGCAAAAGGCTGCGCGCGAAACACTCCCCGGAGAAAACACATGAAACTCGTTCAGTTCATCGTCGCTGCATTTATGTTGGTCCCGGCTGTATCTTCGTTCGCTCAGTCGACGCCGCTGACGCTGAATGACGACGTTAGAGCACAGCTAGCCCACGACAAGATGACGTACCGATATTCGGATTCCAGCGATCGGGAGCAGACTTCAATCAGTGATGCTAAGCGGACTGCGACGCTACCGCACCAGATAACCGGAATGGACATGGGTCGCTACTCGCTATCAGTAGTGCGCCCTTCGTTTTAACATCGTCGATGATTACCGTGACGTCGCTATCCAGCCAGAGTCGAGGATAGCGACGATAGGGTTCTCGGCTTTCACGCGTGGCGGACGCCAGACAGACACACGCCTGACTGCCGCACCCGATGCTAACTGGCGTCGTACTGCAGGTATTTGTGGGCGAACGCGATTGCCATGCTGCCCTCGCCGACGGCTGAAGCGACGCGCTTGACAGGGCTCAATCGCACATCCCCACAGGCAAACACGCCAGGAACACTCGATTCGAGCAGGTAGGGATCGCGACTGCAAGACCAGTGTCCCGCCTTGACGACGTCGTCCCCGGTGAGCACATATCCGCGCGCGTCGCGAGCGATTTCCGTTGGCAACCACCCGGTTTCCGCATCCGCGCCAATGAACACGAACAATCCACCACAGTCGTGCCGGCTCACTTCCGCGCTCGGGCCTTCGCGTATGTCGATCGCTGTCAGATGCGTGTCGCCGTGTGCGCCGACCACTTCCGAACGCAGTTGCACGGCCACGTTTGACTTGCTGCGAAGCTGTTCGATCAGATAGCGAGACATGCTCTTCTCAAGTGAATCGCCTCGCAAGATGAGCGTAACCATGCGTGCATGATTGGCGAAGTACAAAGCCGCCTGGCCTGCCGAGTTTCCACCGCCGATCAGATAGACGTCGAGTCCATGCGTAGCGTTCGCTTCGCTGCGTGACGCGCCGTAGTAAATTCCTTTACCGATAAACCGGTCGAAGCCCTCGATCGCGAGACGGCGCCACGTGACGCCCGTCGCGAGGATGATCGTTCGCGCATGAATGACGTCGCCTCCGTCGAGGTGAACGTTACGCCCGTCGACATCGATTCGAGCGACTGATCGGGTCACCAGAATCTCGGCACCCAGCCGCCTTGCCTGCTGCAAGGCACGGCTCGCGAGTTCATCGCCCGACACACCGTTTGGAAAGCCGAGGTAATTCTCGATGCGCGAGGAAGTCCCGGCTTGCCCGCCTGGCGCTTCGCGCTCCACCACCATAGTGCGCAAGCCTTCCGACGCGCCATACACTGCCGCAGCAAGACCTGCCGGGCCACCACCGATGATCAACGTGTCGTATTCGGCAAGGCGGGGCTGCGTCTGCAGACCCAGCAACCCGGCGAGCTGGCGTGTCTCCGGCCGGCAAAGCACCGTCCCGTCGACCAGCCGCAACGCCGGAAAATCCTCCTCTGGCGGGCGGGTACCCGGCCAGCGCGCCGGCAGTTCAGGCGCATCGGGCGTCATCCAGTCGCAGCTGATCTGGTTGCGGGCCAGGAACTGGCGCAACGCGGTACAAGCCGTGTCCCACCGATTGCCGACAAGGGTCACGCGAGGCTTGGGCGGTTCGGCGGAGAGGCCCTGCAGTCCGCCGATGCGCTCGCGGGCGAGGGCGCCCATCTTCAACGCAACTTCCGGCGATGCGGCAGCGAGTGTGTAGTAGCGCTGAGCGTCGACGCGCATGACACGCGATGGCTCCGCAGCCCGATAGGCGCCTGGGAACGGCGAACTTAGCGCTAGCGGCACTTCGCCAAAGATGGTTCCGGGCAGTCGCCAGCCCAGTGTGCGCTCGATGCCGTCGAACGTCTTGATGACTTCCATCTTGCCGGCCAGAACGGCGTACAGCGCTCGCTCTCCACCTTCATGGACCGCGAATTCACCCGCGCACAGATGCAGGTCGGCGGACGTGTGCGCGAGATGTTCCAGCTCGTCGTCGGGGAGTGTCGAGAACAGGGGAATCGCCCGGATGTCGTCGGTTGTGAGCATGACTTCGTCCAAACAGGGCAGATGAGGTGAAGCTCGGTCCACGGACAGCAGGCAGACTCAGCCAGTATATGACCTCGCTTGGCAGACGCAAGGCGCCTGGCTAACTGCTCGCCGATGACAACTCGAAACGCTTGCGCTGCAGGAACCGGCGCACGGCCGGATCGCGCGCGAGGCCGATTGCGAGATCGTACGCGCCGAGCGCTTTCGCCGTCGCGCCGGCACGCGCGAGCAGATCGGCGCGGGCGGCCCAGTACGGCTGGTAGTCGGCCAGCCGCGGATCGTCTGCATACGGCTCGAGCGCGTCGAGCGCGGCCTGCGGGCCGTCCCGTTCCGCCAGCGCGAGCGCGCGGTTCACCGCGACCACCGGCGACGCTGCAATCGTGAGCAGCGCATCATAAAGTTGTACGATCTCGTCCCAGTTCGGGCGGTGCGTGCGGCAGCGGTATATGTGTGCCGACTGCAGCGCGGCCTCTAGCTGAAAACGTCCGATAGCGTTGAACGCGTTCGCGCGATGCAGCATAGCGTCGGCTGCGTCGATCATCGGCGCGTTCCATGTCGCCGGATCCTGAGCCGACAGCGGGACGTAATCGCCCGCTGCATCGCGTCGCGCGTCGCAACGCGCCTGCGCATACAGCATCAGCGCGAGCAGCCCCAGCGTCTCGGGTTCCTCTGGGAGCAGTTCGACGAGCAGTTGTGCAAGAAACAGCGCCTCACCCGTGAGATCGCGCCGCCCGGTATCGCCGCCGACCGGGTCGGTCCATCCTTCCGCATAGACCGCATAAACCGCTTCCAGCACCGCGTCGAGCCGGCCGGGCAACTCCTCGCGCTCGGGCACGCTGAACGGAATGCCCGCTTCACGGATCTTGTTCTTCGCCCTCACGAGGCGCTTGCTCATCGCTGCGGGTGACATCAGGAACGCGGATGCAATGGTCTTCGCTTCGAGCCCCAGCACCACCTGCAGCATCAGCGGCGTGCGAATCGCGGCCTCGAGGGCAGGGTGCGTGCACGCGAACAGCAGCGCAAGGCGCCGGTCGGGCAACGCGCCTGCTTCACGCTCGTCGATCTCGTCGGCGAGGATCGCGAGCTGGTTCACCACTTCGTCGCCGACGCGGCGATGGCGCGCGCCGTCGATCGCCCGGCGGCGCGCGACCGTCATCAGCCACGCTTCGGGATTCGCGGGGCAGCCGCGCGCCGGCCAATCGGCGAGCGCGGCCGCGAAGGCGTCGGCCAGCGCGTCCTCAGCTGCCGCGACGTCGCGTGTGCGCATCGCCAGCAGCGCGACGAGCTTGCCGTAACCGCGGCGCGCGACCGCCTCGGCAATCGAACGCGCCGCGCCGTCAGCGTCACGGTCGCCGCCGGACGGACTCATGCAGCGGATGGCGCATCGTAGGGGGCCGTCCAGATCGGGCGTACTTCCATGGTGCCGTACCCCGCGCCGGGACAACGTGATGCCCACGCGATCGCCGCGTCCAGGTTAGGCACGTCGATCAGGTAGTAGCCGCCGAGTTGCTCCTTCGAGTCGGAAAAGGGTCCGTCAAGAACCTGCGGCTTGCCGTCGACGAGCCGCACCGTCGTGGCTGAGTTCGTGTGCTGTAGCCGGTTTGCGCCCGCCAGCACCTCCGCCTTTTTCAACGATTCCGTGTACGCCTGATACGCGGCGACGCCTTGCTGCCGCTCGCTGTCCGTCATCTGGTTCCAGCGGCCTTCTTCCGAATAGATCATCAACAGGTATTGCATATGAGTCTCCGTCATGAGGTTGAGGCGGGTGATTTCATCTGGCCGCCATCACAATGACGCTCGGACCGCGTGCCGACGGACAGGTTGCGTCGAAAAGTTGCGGAGGGCACAGCCGCCGTATCCGTTCGCCTTCGTCGAGGACCTTGAGCATGGCTATCAGGTTCATCGCATCATTGCAGGCGGCCTAAAGTGGTCCACGCCTTACTGGATTGTTCGGTCTTCATGGCACACTCCCACAAGAAAGAGGAGAGTGTCATTTTGAAACCATCCTCGGGCTGCAGATTGTTGCGACTGCAGCATTTCCAAGCGGCGTGACTCGGCGGCTGGTCCCTGGCAATACTTGCTGGATGAGTAGCGGGGGCGTCTCGGCCGATGCCGTTGCAGGTGGCTTTCGTTAGAATCTGTTTTCGATTCTTTTGTTCGTCTATTACCGGAGGCGAATGTGCCAGGTCTACTTCCCGATGTCGACCGCGAGGGGCTCCTCGAATATTCGGTCGTTTACACCGACCGATCAATCAATCACATGTCGCAGCGCTTTCAAGGCGTCATGCGCGATATTTCCGCCGCCCTGAAAAAAGTCTACAACGCGAAGGCGGTCGTTGTCGTCCCGGGTAGCGGGACTTTCGGCATGGAAGCCGTTGCCCGGCAATTCGCGACGAACAGGAAGTGTCTGGTCATCCGCAATGGCTGGTTCAGCTTCCGCTGGTCGCAGATTTTCGACATGGGCGGCATTCCATCTGAATCGATCGTGTTGAAGGCGCGTCCGGTCGAACAAGGAAGGCAGGCTGCATATGCACCGGCTCCGATCGAAGAAGTGGTCGCCGCGATCAAGGAAAACAAGCCGGATCTGGTCTTTGCGCCGCATGTCGAAACCGCATCGGGGATGATGCTGCCTGATGACTATTTGCGCGCGGTGTCTGACGCGGTTCATGCCGTCGGCGGCATGTTCGTTCTGGATTGCATCGCCTCCGGTACGGTCTGGGTGGACATGCAGGCCAGTGGCATCGATGTCCTGATCAGCGCGCCGCAAAAGGGATGGAGCGCGTCACCTTGCTGCGCACTGGTCATGCTCAGCCCACTCGCCCGCGAAAGAATCGACTCGACAACCAGCACCAGTTTCGCTTGCGATCTTCGCAAATGGCTGCAGATCATGGAGGCCTACGAGAACGGCGGGTTCGCGTACCACGCCACGATGCCCACGGACAGCCTCGCGGTACTGCGTGACGTCATCAAGGAAACCGAGGCATACGGCTTCGACAAAGTGAGAGCGGAGCAACTTGAACTCGGCAAGCGCATTCGCTCACTGTTGACTGGCGCAGGTTTCAGAAGCGTGGCGACCGAAGGTTTTGAGGCGCCGGGCGTCGTGGTCAGCTATACGGACGACGACGGCATACGATCGGGCAAGAAGTTCGCCGATGCGGGCTTGCAGATCGCGCCTGGCGTTCCCCTTCAATGCGACGAGGGTGAAGATTTCAAGACCTTCCGCGTCGGATTGTTTGGCCTGGATAAATTGCATGACGTCGAAGGCGCGGTCGCCAGGTTCGCCAAGGCGTTGGACAGTATTCGTTAGAGCGCTTTTCTGGAGCGTGTGCGCATGGCTTGCTCTTGCAACCGAATTGCCGGAATAGCTATGCGCACGATTCGGCCATAACAGACGTCCGCCTATCGACGCGGCGAAAGCCGCTCAACGACTCAGATCGGCCATTTGTCGCGCGTCGACTACCGATGAACTGCACGAGGTTTATTTCCATAACGGACAGCGCGACTCGGCTTTCGTGCCAAAGGCCTGCTCGCCTGGAATGGTTTCGACGACCTTATAGTAGTCCCACGGTTCCTTCGATTCCTCAGGCGCTTTCACCTGCATCAGGTACATATCGTGAATCATGGTGCCATCTTCGCGAATGTACCCCTTGGTGTACATGTCGTCGATTTTCTGTCTTTTAAGCTCTGTCATAACCTGACTGGGGTTCGTCGAGCCGACACTCTGAACGGCCCGCAGATAGGTCAACGTTGCAGAGTAATCGGCGGCCTGCAGGCTCGAAGGCATCCTCTTCATTTTCTCGAAGAAACGCTCTGACCACTTGCGTGTCTGGTAATCCTTGTTCCAGTACCAGCTGTCGGTCAGTAGAAGGCGCTGCGCCGTCGCGAGACCCAGACTATGAATGTCATTGATAAAGACGAGCAGTGCTGCAATGGTCATCGTCTTCGTAATGCCGAATTGATTTGCAGCTTTGATTGCATTGACGGCATCACCTCCCGCATTCGCGAGCGCAAGAACCTGCGCGTTCGATTGCTGCGCCTGCAACAGGAATGAGGAAAAGTCTGAAGCCGACAACGGATGGCGTACCGCCCCGAGAACCTTGCCGCCATTCGCCTTCACGACGTCGGAAGCGTTCTTTTCCAGAGCCTTGCCGAACGCATAGTCGGCGGTCAAAAAGCACCATGTCTTGCCGCCTCGTTTCGATACCGCCGAGGCGGTAACTTTTGCGAGGGCCATCGTGTCGTACGCGTAGTGCACCGTGTACGGTGTGCACTGTTCGTTGGTCAGCGTGTCGGCCCCTGAGCCTACATTGATGTAAGGAATCTTCTTCTCACTGGCTATCTGGCTGGTAGATAGAGCAGTCGCCGAGTTTGTTCCCCCGATGATCATATTCACGCCATCCCGATCAATCCACTCACGGGCGACCGATGCGGCGATGTCGGCCTTGTTCTGATGATCGGCATAGAGCACTTTGACGGGCATGTTGTTGACTGTGCCGCCGAAATCGGCAATCGCCATACGTATGGCCTCGAGGCCACCCTGTCCGCCTCCTTCGGCGTACAGACCCGAAAAGTCCGTGATGAATCCAATCGTCACGGAACTACCCTCGGCCCATGCACTGTTGGATGCCAGCATTCCTCCGACGGCGGCGGCGATCCCCAATACGAGATGCACCAATACCTTCTTGCCGAATACGGTGTCCACTGACATCTCCTCATGCGCGGTTTGCAGATCACGCGCCCCTGGTTTTCGCAGCTTCATTTCACGCCAGTCCGCCAGGCCGAAAAAGCCATGTAAAGAAACGATCGTACCGGCCAGCACAATCATCAACTCAGATAATCCGATCGGCGATCGGATCGGAGAACGCTCACCGCATGAGCGCACGGTTGTGAATGCGGTGCGACGGTTTGTTTTTTGCAACGCAACGATTATTTCGCTGGTCGCGACTACCTCCGATACACGACGCTTTCGACGCGTGTTAGCTAGTTGCACCACGCCTGACACTCACCTATCTTGAATCACTGGACGGTATCAGCACATCCGCTGTTTTGGAAGCCAATCTACCTGCCCTGATCGAACTCCAGCTTTCAGATCCGTGACGAAAAGAGGGAGGTTGGCTTATGACGGCACTGCTTCACGGAAAGATGATGGACGTGCCGCTGACGGTTTCCTCGTTGCTGGCGCATGCGTCACGCCATTTCGGCACGACGGAGATCGTGTCGAAGCGCATCGAGGGAGACCTGCATCGCTACACGTACCGCGATTGCGAGAAGCGCGCGAAGCAACTCGCACAGGCGCTGATCGCGCTCGGTGTCGAAGCGGGCGACCGGATCGGCACGCTCGCCTGGAACGGCTACCGGCATCTGGAAACGTACTACGGCACGACGGGCTTCGGCGCTGTGTGCCACACGATCAACCCGCGCCTCTTTCCTGATCAGATCGCCTACATCGTCAATCACGCCGACGACCGCTACGTGCTGTTCGACATCACGTTCGCCGCGCTCGTCGATGTGCTCGCGCCGCAGTGTCCGAACGTGCGCGGCTGGATCGCGATGACGGACGAAGCGCACATGCCGCGCATGTCGACGGCCGCGTCGAGTTACGAGGCGCTGCTCGCGCAGCACGACGGCGTGTTCGAGTGGCCCGCCATCGACGAACGTTGCGCATCCAACCTTTGCTACACGTCGGGCACGACGGGCAATCCGAAGGGCGCGCTGTACTCGCATCGCTCGACCGTGCTGCATGCGTTCGGCGCGTCGCTGCCCGATGCGATGGGCCTGTCCGCGCGCGATTCCGTGCTGCCCGTCGTGCCGATGTTCCATGTGAACGCATGGGGCATTCCGCACGCCGCGCCGCTGACGGGCGCCAAGCTCGTGTTTCCGGGCAAGGATCTCGACGGCAAATCACTGTATGAATTGATGGAAGCGGAGCGTGTTACCTGCACAGCGGGCGTGCCTTCTGTGTGGCTTGGGCTGTTGCGATATGTCAAGGAAAATGGCGTTCGGTTTTCGACCCTGGCCCGCGTAATTGTCGGTGGGTCTGCATTGCCGCCTGCAATGCTCAGGACGTTCAAGGACGACTTTGGCGTCGAGGCCATCCATGGGTGGGGCATGACAGAGATGTCGCCGCTCGGTACGGTCTCGACACTCAGCGGGGAGCAAGCTCAACGCTCGCCCGACGAACAGCGCAGGCTGCGCGAAAAGCAGGGGCACGTAGTCTATGGCGTCGACATGAAGACCGTCGACGCCGGCGGGCAAGCGTTGCCATGGGACGGCGTCACGTTCGGTGAGCTATATGTGCGGGGCCCGTGGATAATCGACGGGTACTTTCGTAACGATGTATCACCGCTCGTCGATGGCTGGTTTCCAACAGGGGACGTTGCAACCATCGATCACGATGGCTTCATGCGCATCGTCGATCGCAGCAAAGACGTGATCAAGTCCGGTGGCGAATGGATCAGTTCGATCGACATCGAGAACATAGCCGTCGCGCATCCGGCGGTGACGGAAGCGGCGTGCATCGCGTGCTTTCATCCGAAGTGGACAGAGCGGCCATTGCTTATTGTCGTTAAAGACCCCGATATCGATTTGAGTCGGAATGAGCTGCTGCGATTCTACGAAGGCAAGGTCGCCAAGTGGTGGATTCCCGACGATGTCGTGTTTGTCGACGAGTTGCCGCACACGGCGACGGGCAAGATGCATAAGCTGACACTGCGTGAGCGCTTCCGCGATCACATATTGCCGTCTGACCAGAAACTTGAGCAGTAACGCCGCTGCGACGAATCGCATTGGAATTCTATCCACACATGCCGGTGGCGGCAGCTTTGATCTTTTAGGTCAGGTTATCTGCAAGCAAATCGTATCGAAGACCAGGTGAACGTCGATCGCAGAGAGATGCTTGCATGCGGCGCCATCTACGCAAATCTGAAGACATCATGAACTCTTCGAGCATCCTGCATCACACACGCACGCCTCTTCGAAACGGTATCGGCGCGGCCTATCTGGGGGAAGTGACCCGCGCCGACATAGAGCAGGCGACACAGACAGCAGGCGACACAGACGATCCGGGGAACCATTGTACGTACCCCTCTGTTAGCTTACCCAGCGGTGACAGACCGGAACATCTTTCTTAAACCCGAGAACCTTCAGCCACGTGGCTCGTTCAAGATACGCTGCGCGATGAACGCAGTCTCCAGACTCACCGAAGAGCAACTCTCGAATGGTGTTTATACGGCGAGCACCGGGAATTTCGCACTCGGCGTGACAGAGGCCGCCAGGACGCGAGGCGCGGACGTCCACGTGTACGTCACTGAAACTGCAGCGAGGAGCAAGATAGGGGCACTCCGTGCGCTGGGAGCCAGCGTCATTCAGATTTCGTACGAAAGATGGTGGGCAATCCTCTGCGGTGAAACACCAACTGGCGAGCAAGGTACGTTTCTGCACCCCTGTGCATGCCGCGATGTCGTCGTTGGCGACGCGACGATCGGACAGGAGATATTGGAGGATCTGCCCGACGTCGAAGTCATACTCGTACCCTTCGGTGGAGGAGGATTGATTACGGGTATTTCTCTCGCGTGCATGAATTGGGGCGCACGTGCGCAGATCTATGCGTGCGAAATGGAAGCGGCTGCGCCTTTCTATTCTTCTCTCGCGGCCGGCGCAATCGTCGAGATTCCAGTCGACTCGACGCCAATGGTAGCGGGCATTGGTGTTTCGACTGTGCTCGCAGAAAATTGGCCATACCTCAACGCGTTGGTGGACGGCGTTGTTGTATCAACGCTTGAGGACACGGCCGACGCGATCCGGAGTCTGGCGAAAAGCAACCATATCGTGGTCGAGGGCGCGGGTGCCGTCGCACTTGCCGCCGCTCGCCATCCTCACTTTGCCGGCAAGCGCATTTCCGTTGTACTGACGGGTGGTGGGATCGACATGCCAATCCTGGCTTCGGTGCTGAATGACGATCGATCGGCGTATCTCGTACCTTCCCGCATCCGTGACTATGAATGAGACCAGGCCGACAATGGCCTCGGTAACCTGACGACTAGTCGATGGAGCCTTGTCGGCCATTGCGGACACCTTTAGCCACCTATCTCCAGATTCATATCAAGCGCATGAGGACCGCTGCTCAACTGTTCCTTCAGGAAATCGAGGCAGACGCGCACCTTGGCAGAATTCACGGATCGAGTGCTCAACACCGCCCAGATATCGGCAGGCTCCCAGTACTGCGGCAGCACTTGCACGGCGCGTCTTGCGCGAATCGCATCCGCGATGTCCCACACCGACAGCAGGCAGATTCCCTTACCGTCGAGACACCAGTTCCGCACGACGTCGCTCATGTTGGAACCGAAGCGGCTGGTGACCTTCACTGCCTCAATGCCCTTGGGTCCCATCAGCCGCCAGGTGCCGAAAGCCTGCTCCCGCTCCCGGTACAGCAGGCATTCATGCTCCGCCAGATCAGCGAGTAGTTTCGGCTCACCTCGCCGCTTGAGATAGCTGGGCGCGGCAACCAGGATGCGGCGGTTGCTGGCTATGCGGTGAGCGATCAACTGCGGTTGCACAGGATCGCCGAATCGAAGATCGATGTCGATGTTTTCATTGACGAGATCAGTGCGCCTGTCGAGCACTTCCAGCCAGACGTCCAGCTTCGGATAGCGCTCGCCCAGCAGCGAAAGAATGGGCGAGACGTGTAGACGCCCGAAACGCAGGCTCGTGCTGATACGAAGCAGGCCCGACAGTTCGCCCTTCGTGGTTTGCAGCGTCTCAGTCATCGATGCAACGTCTTCGAGGATGCGACGCGCCCATTCGAAGGCAATTTCGCCGTCGGACGTAATCACCACGCGCCTCGTCGTGCGATGAAAAAGACGCACCGACAGCGCCGCTTCGAGAATGGCGATTCGCTTGCTGACATGGGCGGGCGTCGTCCCCAGCTCTTTCGCAGCGGCGGCGAAGCTTGCGCGCCGCGCGGCAACACAGAACACGTTCAGGTCATCGATATCCATCCGGCGATTGTAAACGGATCGTTGATGCCGAGACAACGGGATCGGTATTGATGCAAAAAGTGTTGTCTATAGAATCGTTTCCACAGTCGCGAACGATGCGGCAAAAAGTCAACAAAAGGTGGAGACAGCGATGAAATACGCCTCAGGCCTTCAGGCCGCCGACGCGTCCTCGGTTACGGCGCGGCGCTCGCGCGCCCGCTTCGGCATTCTCGGTTTACTAGCGGTCGGCACGATGATCAACTATCTCGATCGCAGCGTTGCAGGCATCGCCGCGCCGAGCATGAGCCACGATCTCGGACTCACGCCCGCCACAATGGGCGTCATTTTCTCGGCGTTTTCGTGGACCTACACGGCATCGCAGATTCCCGGTGGCATCCTGCTCGATCGCATCGGAACCAAATGGACTTATTTCTTCGCACTGACGCTCTGGTCGCTATTCACCGGCTTGCAAGGACTCGCGTTGGGGTTTGTCACGCTACTGATGCTCCGTTTGCTCGTCGGCATGGCGGAAGCGCCGTGCTTTCCGACCAATAGCCGCGTTGTCGCCACCTGGTTTCCGCAAAGCGAACGGGCGCGCGCAACAGGCGTGTATACGTTCGCCGAATATGCAGGCCTCGCATTTCTGAGCCCGCTGCTTTTCTGGCTTGAACATCGATACGGCTGGCGCGCCCTGTTTGGCCTCGTCGGCGCCTTTGGCATCATGTTCGGCTGGGTATGGCTCGCTCGCTTCAATGAACCGCACGAGTCGCGCCGCGCGAATGAGGCCGAACTCAAGCATATCGAAGCGGGCGGTGGCGTGGTGAGCAGCGGCCGGATTCATGTGCACTTCAGGTGGTCCCATATGGCGGCCATCCTCAAGGAGCGCCGCATGCTTGGAATCTGCATCGCGCAGTTCGCAAGCAATGCGACCAACGTTTTCTTTCTCACGTGGTTTCCGACCTATCTCGTCACCGAGCGACATATGCCGTGGCTCAAGGTCGGCGTTCTGGCGGTTCTCCCGTTCATCGCGGCGTCGGTCGGTACGCTCGCCGGTGGCTGGATCTCCGATGCCATGCTGCGCCGGGGCATGTCGTTGAACTGGGCGCGCAAGCTGCCCGTGACGGCAGGATTGCTAACCGGCTCGACGATCGTGCTGGCCAACTTCGTCGATTCGACGGCAGCGGTGATTGCCATTCTGTGTGTTGCGTACTTTTCCCAAGGACTGTCCGCGCTGGCCTGGATGATCGTCTCGGATATCGCGCCTAAAGGACTGCTTGGTCTGAGCGGCGGCATCTTCAATCTGTTTGCGAACGCCTCGGGGATTGTCACGCCGCTTGTCATCGGCTTGATCGTCAACGCCACGGGCTCGTTCGTGTATGCACTGGCTTTCGTCTCCGCGATCACCCTCGTGGGTGCGCTTTGCTACATCTTTGTCGTCGGTGACATCAAGCGCATCGAACTCGATTCCGGCTCTGTCGAAAAGAAGGAAGCAATCCAATGAAACAACTTCAGATCGGTGTGGCACACCTCACCGCGCTCGAACTGGCTCCCGCCGCGCTCATCGTGCAGAGCGCCCACGCCGGCTTTAGCTCCGTTGGCATCCGCACGAACCCCGTCGCCCCAGGCATGCCGTGCTATCCGCTGAAGGCGGGAACGGAGGAACACCGTGAGTTGATCCGTCTGCTCGACGACCATGGCATGAAGGTGCAAGAAGTCGAATTCATTTCGATCGTGCCCGAACTCGACGTTCAGTCGTACGCCACGATGTTCGAGGCTGCCGCGGGTCTTGGCGCCAAAGCGGTGACCGTGTCGGGCGACGATGGCGACGTCTTGCGGCTGACCGACAATCTGGGCAGGCTCTGCGACCTCGCAGCGGGGTTCGGGCTGAGAATCGACCTGGAGCCGATGCGCTGGCGTCACGTCAACAATATCGGCGCCGCGCGCCGCGTGCTGGACGCCGCGGCGCGACCCAACGGCGCTCTGCTCGTCGACGCGCTCCACCTGGCACGCTCGGGAAGCACGCCGGCCGAACTGCGCGGGTTTCCGGCCTCCCAATTGCGCGCCGTTCAGATCTGCGACGCTCCCGCCATTGCGCCCGTCGGCGACGACGCGACGATTCGGGAGGCACGTGAAGGTCGACTGCCACCCGGACAAGGTGCACTACCGCTTGTCGATCTCTTGCGTTCACTACCTGACGACATCGCCATCAGCGCGGAAATGCCGTTCAAGACGCTGCCAGCATCGGAACGCCTGAGGCTGGCGTTCCAATCTTCGAAGGATCTGATACAGCACGCACGTGAAAAACGCACTGACACGCCGTGCCGCTGAGACTCATCAACGAAATAACCGCAAGTGTGAATCATGAACAAACTACCCATAGCCGTCATCGGCGCCGGACTCATTGGCAAGGTACATATTGACCTCGCCGCAAACCATAACGACGTGTGCCTCGCGGCCATCGCCGATCCCAGCGAAACGGCAAGGCAGATGGCCGCCTCATACAACGTTCCGTGGTTTGCGGATTACCGATCGATGCTCGACACCGTCAAGCCCAAAGGCGTCGTGATCGCCACGCCCAATGTGACGCACGGTGCCATCGCAGTGGACTGCATCGAGCGTGGTATCGCGGTGATCGTTGAGAAACCGATTGCGCACACGGTCGAAGACGCGCGTCGTATCCGCGACGCGTCCCAGGAATTCAAGGTGCCGGTTCTCGTGGGTCACCAGCGTCGCCACAATCCGATCGTGCGCCGCGCGCGTGAGATCGTTGCATCGGGCCGGTTGGGCAGGCCCGTCAGCGCGACCGTATTGTGTACATGGCTCAAACCGGACGAATACTTCGATACCGCGTGGCGGCGAACGAAAGGCGGCGGCCCGATCCTCATCAACCTGATTCACGACATCGACCTGCTGAGGCACCTCTTTGGTGATGTACAAAGCCTCCAGGCCGTCACGTCAAACGAGACGCGTGGATTCGAAGTGGAGGACACGGCGGCCATTGTGCTGAAATTCAAGAATGGCGCACTCGCAACGGTCAGCGTAAGCGACACGACGGCGGCGCCATGGAACTACGATCTCGCTGCCGGAGAGGTCGAGCGGTTTCCTCAACAGGACGTGAACTCCCATTACCTTTGCGGTACGGATGCGTCTCTCACGCTGCCGCGGCTCGAAGTCTGGGAGTATCGCACCGGCAAGGGATGGCACGATCCGTTGACGGCGGAGCGGACAGCGCTACACACGGGTTGCCCCTACACGGAACAGCTTCGCCATTTCCGGGCGGTGATCGACGGGGCGGAAGCACCCGTGTGTTCGGCACTCGATGGCCTGCGCACACTCCAGGCCACGATGGCTGTGCACGCTGCCGCAGCCAGCGGCGCGATCGTTACTCTGCCAGACGATTGATAACCGGATTGCTTTCGCCACAGCGCGGAAGTCATCGTCAACCGCTACTTCGCCTGAATTTTTGACAGTGTGAAATCCATTCGATTAGCATGCCTGATAAATAAAATCTGAAAAATGAAATCTGGAATAAGGATATGCGCCCTTGTCACGGTGGTCGGCATGTATTCGGCGGCCGCGCACGCGCAGAGCAAGGTGACGCTGTACGGCATTCTCGATGAAGGTGCGATGTTCCTCAATAACGTCGGCGGACCCACGGGCGGAAAGAAGATCTTCCTCGATTCGACAAGCGGCATTAACGGTAGCCGCTTCGGCTTCACAGGTGTGGAAGACCTGGGTGGTGGCTTGCAGGCGATCTTCACGCTGGAGCCCGGGCTGAACATCAACAATGGCCAGTCTGCGCAGGGCGGCACGTTCCTCGGCAGGCAGGCGTTTGTCGGCCTGCGCAGCGACCGGTACGGATCGCTCACGTTCGGCCGGCAATACGACATGGTGCTGTACTTCGCGCAACCCGTGACGACACAGGGCTCCCAGGCCGGTACGGCAATCTTTCTTCATCCAGGCGATCTGGATAACACGGGTAATTCGCTGCGCGTCAACAATTCGATCCGCTACATGAGCCCTGTTTATCGCGGCCTGAGCGTAGGCGGCGAATATAGCGTCGGCGGCGTACCTGGCGATGGCACGGCGAACAGCGGCTATTCCGTTGGTGTCAGCTACGCGAACGGACCTTTTACCTTCGGTGGCGCATTCGAATACTTCAAGAATCCGACGTCAACGACGGCAGGAGCTGGCTTTTTTACAGGGAATGCAAACGGCGCGTCGCAGCTATCGCAGTCGCTCAACAAGGGTTACGCCAGCGCCTCGGCATATCAGACGGCAGTGGTCGGTGCAGGATATGCAATTGGCCCGGTTAACGTGACAGCCTCCTGGTCCAACACACAATATGCCGGTCTTGGCGGTTTACTCGCAGGCTCTGCGGCACACTTCAATAACGTCGACTTCGCGGTTAAATGGCTCGCTACGCCAGCACTGAGTTTCAGCGCAGCGTATGACTATCTGAAGGGTGAATCCGTCAACACCACTGCGGGTCAGACAGTTGGCAACCAGCACTACAACCAGGTGATGCTGATGGCGGACTACCTTCTTTCGAAGCGAACAGACCTCTATGTCGAAGGTGCCTGGCAACGCGCATCAGGCACATCGTCGACTGGCGCGCCTGCCGTCGCTGATATTGGCAATCTCGGTGACTCATCGAACAATCATCAACTTGCGATCCGCGCTGCCTTGCGTCACAAGTTTTAGCCAACGGCTTATCGAACCAGTGCTATGGGTGGGTCTCAGGCGGACGCTAGACCAGGCGTCCATAGTTGCTGACATCTTGCAAGAACCCCTTCCGCACGACCATCGTTTGACGTGCGGAAGGGTAGGCCACCATCCAAAACCTCTGGCTTGAGGCAGTGGCAGCTTTATGGCGTCATCGTCAGTGGGTGAAACCGGCCAATCGTTGCCATTCCCGAAAATTTGAACGGCGACATTCCAATCGCTGTTTCAATTCGGAACCGTTCGACGTGATGCCGGATCGAGACTCGCATTTTCGCTTCGTAGCCGTGCGACTACAAACGTGCAAATTCAATGGCAGGTTTTGGCGAAGCGTTCGGACTATCGACTAAACTTCCCAAGAGCAAGGCGTTTCCGATGAGCGGTACCAAGGGTGCGATCATCGACTTTAACTGCTTAACTGGTGAAGATTGGTAAAGGTCGGGCGGCCCGACGCCGTTTGGATTTTGCCCAACTGCGCGGCCAAAAGACACTTACGCACGCCTCCCACCACAATGCGTGGCGGGGATGTCAGACCAACTACTGGGCCAATGGAAGCGATCAGTGAGCGAAGAACAAACCAGGCCGCGTGAAGCAGGACTTGAGAAAGCATATACACTGCTGGACTCAATGCTTGTGGCGGGAGAGAAAATCAAATCGACGGCGGTACAACGCAGGTTGTTCGCCTTGCTACACCGTCGCTCGCTTGTCGCGGCCACAACGGGACGTTTAATTGGAATAACTCGCGGATTGATCGGCGGCTTCACTCCGATTGATATCCGATGGCAGGACATCAAGTCGGCGCACATTCAAGCAGGTATTTTTGGAAGTACGCTGCGAGTCAGCGCGTTGACCATGCCGGACTTGGCAATCGGTGGCTCGACACGTCCGTTCGAGTTCTCCGGCCTGCGTAAGGATGAAGCTCAAGCGATCTACCGCATTTGCCAGGCGCAAGAGCAGGCATGGCGCGAAAAGCGTCGTCTCCGCGAACTCGAAGAAATGCGGGCCAAGTCTGGTGGTTTTCAGGGGGCTCTGAGCCGAGACGGCGCGACCTCGACGTCTAACGAAGACCCCACGGAGCGACTGAAGAGGGCAAAGACTATGCTCGACGCCGGGTTGATAAGTGACTCCGAGTACGAGACGGTCAAAGCTCGGATAATCGGCCAACTCTGATTTCTTCGGCGTTTGGCATTGCACGTTTGTATGCCAATTCCGGATAACGTCTTGCCGAATTTAACTGGAACGTCGGTCAGACCAAGTGGACGTGGCGTGTATGATCGCCCACCGTGCAACCGCCACGCAGTTACTTCGCCGTTTCGTCATTGATGAACTGATGATCGTCGGTGCAACGGATGTACATCTTCTTTCCGTTGATCGATCCCGAATACTTAACAGCGCGATAGCCGTTCGGACACTCTTCAACCGCGCGATCCTGGCATTGGCTGATCGGCAAGGCGTAGGAACACATCAACAGCTTCGTACCAGCGAGCGGACCTGAATCCACAGTCTCTGCTGTCGTGCACCCTGACACCGCTACAGCGACCCAGACGCCGCCAAGGGTCAAGATTGGTTTCATGTCAGCCGGCCTTTGAGCTGATGATCTTCGATGTTTAACCGTCCTCAATCGCGTGTACGTAGATGACCTCATCCCAATCTGCGATCTCGTGTCACTATCTGCCGTTCGGAAGCCAAAGAATCCTGGCGTTGGAACGACTGCATAACTCCGCGTCGAGGTGACCGCGGCCGACGAGGCGCGGTTATGGAGAAGCACAACCAGTCGCCGCTCTTGCCAAAGGCGGCAGAGGTCGATTTCGCTCTAATGCAGCCCATAACGTCGCTTCAGATTCGCCACCATGCATTCGTAAATCCTATACGCCGATAGATGGTCTCCACGATCGATCGCGGCGAGCGCTGGCACCAGGTAATCGCGGTAGATATGACAGTAGATTGCAGCAGGATTGGGTTCGCGTTCGATTGCGCGAACGATTTCCGGTGCGGTGGCGTAATAGTCCAGGATGTCGGCCTTGCCTGGCGGAGTCGTCAACACGACTTCGTCCCTGAACCAGCGCAGCTTGCGTAATGGCTCGCAATCGTCGGGCAAGCCTAGAGACGTGCAGGTGGCCGTCGTGATGTAGCAGCCGCAGCCTTTCTGCTTGTTGGTAATCTTGCTGCCTTTGGAGACGGGCGCTTTCGCCTCGTCGCTGCCGATATAGTTTTGCGTACAGGCGCACCATTGAATGATCATCGGATCCGCCGCGCTGCCAAGGTGAGCAGACTCGGTCACGATGTCGTGAAGATGTTTCAACTCTTCCCCGTTGCCGGTTTCCTTGCCCGGCGTCCACACGTTGTCGTTTTTCAACGCGTTCTTTGCCGTGGGCGCGAGAAAGTCGCCGAGGATCGATTCGAGTTTGTAATTCTTGACCAGATCCTTGTAAACCTTCACGATCCGGTCGACCGATTGCTGTGCCTCCTTTGCCCCGAGAACCAGCTGATCGGTGACACCCTGTCGCAGGTCCCCATACTCGAAGTATCTGATCGCCTCATCATCGAGGTTGGTGTTGTCAGGGACGAAGAAATGGATCTGGACATGCTGAGGTACCTTGAAATACCCAAAATTGGTGCGAAAACTTCCGTGCCCCCAAAGCATCAGTAGCGGCATGATCGACTCCTTGAACATTGCCATCGGGATTGACCGCTAGGCAAGACAGCGGGGCGAACGGTCAAACACGTTGCGCTTTGCGGCCAGTGCCTTGTCGTCCAGG
This sequence comes from Paraburkholderia sp. PGU19, assembly GCF_013426915.1. GTDB lineage: Bacteria > Pseudomonadota > Gammaproteobacteria > Burkholderiales > Burkholderiaceae > Paraburkholderia. The sequence continues at coordinate 936,371 of NZ_AP023181.1, read as the reverse complement.
ACGAGACAGTGCAATTGGGGGCGCCCGATCCGGGAAACCAGGCGCTCGTTGCGTTTCAGCATAGGCACGGGGCGCACATTTGTCCACGAAATGGCATGTGGCATCGAAACTGATTTTTTTCATACGGGGTTGCGCGGTGTAATGCCATTCGACAGCCGTCATCCTGCTCGCCATTCGCTGCGGAAAAGAACTGCCGGTACAGAAATCCGGCGCAATTGCATTCCACCTTTCGCGAACGGCAAGCTCGCGCGCGAGGTGACGCAGCCTGGTCTCTTGCGCGGGACGGAGCAGAGATGCCAGAAGCCATACTCCCAGCTTTCGCGAGCCACTCGGAAAAGCGCTGAAGACCGATCGCGCAGAGACTGGCGCCCTGCGCTTTGCGGCGAGACTTCAATACCTCAACTTAACGAAAGTCCGCTCGGGTCGGGTTCTGCCGATCACTTTCAGTCACGGGTCGACCGATAGTTGCCGTTCTCGCAACTCAGAACGTCGTCATTCCAATGGCCGGTTCACCTGGAAAACTCCCAGAATCGCCAGTTGACCATGGCATCGAAAGGATCGTCCACGCATTAGATGGACTGGCGGGGCATCGCGGCGCTACGGGAGCGGATGAAGTTGAAGAAAGACCGCTGTGGCGCTGCGGGCACGTGCCGCGAGCTCGCGTGAGTTCGGCCGCTCGGCGACGCCAAGCAGCAGGCTAACCATCAAATTGCCCCACAGCAACCCGCTGTACTGTTCGGCAAGTTCGGCAGGACGGCCATCGAGAAGTCCGGACGCCCGAGCCCGGGCCATGATTTGACGCAAGGCGGCACGACTTGTCTCTCGCCCTGTGGAGTCGAGCGCTTGCGCCACCTCAGGCGCGTGGACCGCCTCGGCGATTGCCAGTCGGAAAACCGCAATGACGGTTGGATCGGTGATCTCGCGGACGAGTTGTGTCCCGAGAGAAGTCAGTACGTTCGCGAGTGTCTCGCGGTCGTGCGGCACGGGCAAGTCAGCGGGTACCTGCAGTCTCGTGGCGCGCGCGCTGATGCACGCGATCAGCATTTCCTTCTTGTTGCCCACCAGCGCATACAGTTCTCGTTTCGAAACCCGCGCGCGCGTGGCGATCTCAAGCGTGCTGGTCGCCGCGTAGCCACTCGTCATGAACGACGCGAAGGCTGCATCGAGAATGCGCGCGCGCACCTCAGTTTCGTCGCGGTCTTCCTGACGCTCCTTTGACAGCGATCCCGTGGTCATCATCGTCTCTCTTGACATTCGGTACCGCATAGTACCATACTGAAACAACCGTCTGGTACCAACGAGTACCACGACTGCCTGGAGGCGATCATGCTCAAGCCAAGGATTCTTGTAACCGGTGCGACCGGGAAGACAGGCAGCGTCGTCGTTGCCGAACTACTGAAGGCCGGTTATCCCGTACGCGCCATGGTGCACCGGGAAGATGGCCGCAGCGCGCGGCTGAAAGCGCAGGGGGCCGAGCTAGCGGTCGCCGACATGAGTGATGTCGAGCGCGTCGCCGACGCGCTGAAAGACGTTCAGCGCGCCTACTTTTGTCCGCCTTTCGATCCCTACATGATTCAGGGCGCGGTCGCGTTCGCCGTCGCCGCCAGGGAATCCGGGCTCGAACACATCGTCAGCCTGACCCAGTGGCTGTCGAGTCCCTCGCATCCCGCCCTCATGACCCGGCAGCTCTGGCTCGTCGATCGGCTGTTCTCGATGACGCCGGGCGTCGCGCATACGGTCGTGAGGCCGGGCTTCTTCGCTGACGCCTATCTCGCATTGACGGGATTTGCTGCCCACCTCGGCGTATTTCCGTGGATCTATGGCGCTAGCCGCAATGCGCCACCGTCCAACGAGGATATCGCGCGAGTCGCCGTCGCGGCCCTGATGGATCCTGCACGGCACGCCGGGAAGCGCTACCGTCCCACTGGGCCGGCGCTGCTTGGCGCGGAGGACATGGCCAAGGCGATCGGCCAGGCCGTCGGACGACCGGTCAAGGTCGTGCCAATACCGATCTGGCTATTCATGAAGGCCGCCCGGATGGGTGGCTTGCCGATCGACCTGATCAGCGGCGTTCGCTACTACATTGACGATCACAGACGCGGGGCTTTTGAGCTGGACGCTCCGACCACGGACGTCCCCGATGTGACCGGTCAGCCTGCCGAGGACTTCGAGACGATCGCGCGTCGCTACGCGGCGCTTCCAGGCAACCGGCGGACGCCTGGCAATTGGCTTCGCCAGTTCGCGCAGTTCGTGATCGCCCCGCTCAGCCCCGGTTTCGATCTCGAGCGCTACGACCGTGAACTACGCCGCCCGTTCCCGTCAGAACCGCAGTTTGCCCCTGAATCCAAGGTCTGGCTGCGCGAGCATGCCATGGCTCACGCGGAGCGAAGCGCTGTGATCGCAGAGTTACGCACACAGCGCGCTTAAATTCTCGTGATCGATCGCGGGAATTCGAATCAAAGGAGAGACTCATGCTGCCCCAGCTCTGGTTTTTCGTTAGCATCGCATTCAGTTTCAGCACGTGGGGAATCGTCACCAGGCGATACATCTGGCCAAAACTCCGCCTCCTGCGACCCGTCGATGCGCTGCGACCTCTTCTCATCCTGAACAGCTTCCGATTCATTGGGATGGCATTCCTCTTCCCAGGTGTCGTGTCGCCCGATCTGCCGTCTGCCTTCGCGAATTGCGCTGCCTACGGGGATCTCGTTGCGGCGATACTCGCGTTGCTATCGCTAGTATTACTGCCACGCGGGGCTGGCATTGTAGTCGCCTGGATCTTCAACTGGTGGGGCCTGGCAGATCTCCTGAACGCGTTCTATCAGGCCAATAATGCCGGGCTCTTGGCGGGTCAGTTGGGCGCGACCTACTTCATTCCGACTCTCGTCGTACCACTACTGCTGATCACGCACGGACTCATCTTCCGGATTCTTCTGCAACATCAAAATCAGCCCGCAGTGCGGGAACGGCTACCCGTCTGACGAGGTGAGGCCCAATGCTTGGGAGCGGACATCACGCATCCGTCGACACTCGCTGGCTTCTACCCATTGATGCCAATCCCTTGCATCCGATATTCTGGCTAAGACCTGCTTATCGCGAGCGGCGGTTGTGATGAATCTGGATTATCGGCAGGCTGTACCTGAAGACTCGGAATGGCTATTCGACACGTATCGGCGAACGATGAAAGGTTTCGTTGCCTCGACGTATGGCTGGGACGACGACTTGCAGCGGGCTGGGTTTGCCAAAAGCCTTCGCCAAGGCTCTTGTCAAATAGTGACATGGGAAGACAAGCAATGCGGATTTGTGCACTGGGACATCGAACCCGATCTCGTATGGCTGCGGATGCTTTGTATCGTGCCCGAGATGCAAAACAGGTCAATTGGCCGTGCCTCGATTGCCAAGGTGATCTCGTTGTCCAATCATTTACAAAAGCCGCTGTACTTGCATGTACTCGTATGCAATCGAGTTGCCTATGACTGGTACAGCAGAATCGGTTTTGTCGAATTCGAAAACGATGGCAAGGTTTCCACTTTGGTACTTGCTGCGATAACGTAAGTGATCAGGACAATACCCACCACGCGCAACCAAAACCCTTTCAAGTGCGCAGCCGTTATCGCTCGTCACCGATCACGCTTCCGCGAAGTCTGGTTCACTGCCAGCGCCGCATCCACCGCGCGCCGCGCGCCATCGAACCCCGCCGCCGCCAGTGCCACGCGCACACCCTGAAGTTCCAGGAAAAAGCCTTCATCGGCTGAATCATCAAGCGCGGCAGCGAGCGCTCGACCGCGGGCCGCGAACAGTTGCGCCCACGGTAATGGCTCGGCCCGCGTGTACTGCTCCAGCGCCTCGACATAGCGCAGCGTACCTGCCGGATCGCGCATCGACAGCATGGCGTCGATCGCATCGCGGTAGAACCACAAATGATTGTGACCAACCGCGCCGCGCCGCAGCAGATCGGCCCCTTCGGCAAGCAGACGCGTCCGTTCGACGTCATCGTCGACAGCGCGGCTCAGCGCGCTCAATGCCTTCGGCGCGCTGAACTGCATCCCGACCTCCTGGCACAGCGCCAACGACTCTCTCAAAACGCGCGCCGCCTCCTCGCGCTGACCGCTTTCGAGCAACACACGCGCTTGCATCTCGAGGTTCTGCGCCTCGAAGCGGCGCGCGCCGAGTTGCCGGATCAACCGCATCTCCTGTTCGAGATGAACCTGTGCCGCGCGCATGTCGCCCGTTTCGTAGCACGCGAACGCGCCCAGCGTTTCGCATAGCAACTGCGCGCGCGGCTGCCCAACAAGCGCCGCCTCTCGCGACGCAGCGATGGCATCGACACAGGCCTCGCGCGCCTCGTTCAGATAGATACGGCTAAAGCCTTGCATCGACCGGTTGGCCACTTCGATGCGGCCGAAACCATGTTCGCGGCTCAACGCGACGCAACGGCTGAAATGCTCGAATGCCGTGCGCATCCGGCCTTGCGCATAGGCGGCATCGGCGAGGCCGCCCAGCGCACGCGCCTCCGCTTCGGGCAAGCCGAGCCGCTGCGCGTAAGCGAGCCCGCGTTCGTGTTCGATCCGGCAGTCGTCAATCCGTCCGAGCGGGAACAGGATATTGCCGCGCAGATGATGCAGGCGCGCAAGTTCGCTCACGCTGTCTTCGCGTTCCGCTATCTGCTGCGCGGCGTCGAGCAACGCGAGTGCTTCGCTCAAGCCCTCGCTGACCCGCAAGCCTTCCGCGAGTCCAAGTTGCGCGACACAACGGCTGGCATCATCGGGTGCTGCATCGACAGCGGAGCGATACGTGGCAATCGACGCCGGAATGTCCCCCAGATCGCACTGCAACTCGCCCTTGAAGCACGTCAGCGCATGCGTGTCGCGCGGCGACTGCGCGATCCGAAGCCCGCGTTCGATCAGATGCAGCGCGGACTCCGTGAAATGCGCGGTCCGCTGCGCGTGCGCTGCATCGAGGCAGGCCTGCGGCGCGCGCTCGTCTTCAGCGCGATCCAGATGCTGTGCGCGCAGCACGGCGTCGCTGTCTGCGAACCAGTCGGCGGCGCGACGATGCAACTCGCGCCGCCGCGCCCGCAGCAGCGTCGAGTACGCGCTTTCCTGAATCAGCGCGTGCGCAAACAGAAAATCATCGCCCTCGGGCAGCACGAGTGCATTGGCGACCAACGTGCCGCAGTCGTAGTCCGGCTCGTCGATCAGCCGTCTGAGCAGCGCGAGCCCGAAGCGCTGCCCGATCACCGATGCCGCCTGGAAGGCCACGCGGTCGCGCGCTTCGAGCCGGTCCATGCGCGCGAGCACGAGACTCTGGATCGACGCCGGCACGGCATCGCCGCTGCCTTCTTCGGCGTTGTGCAGAAGCTGTTCGAGGAATAGCGGATTGCCGTCCGCGCGTTCGATGCAAGCGAGCGCCACGCGCTGCGTCGCGTCGATGAAATTGCCCGCGAGCGTCAGCGCTTCGTCGCGGCGCAGCGGACCGAGATCGATCGTCGCGAGCGGCGTGTCGCGCATCCGGGCGCGCCGCGCGGCATCGAGCGGATCGCCTTCGATGCGCGAGGTCATCACCAGCAGTCCCGTGCCGCCTCCGATACCAGACGCGAACGCAGACAGATAGCCCAACACCTCGGCATCCGCCCAATGCAGGTCTTCGACGACAATCATGCTCGCGCCGCGCCGGCATGCGTCAGCCGTCAGCGCCGCGACGACTGCCTGCTTGCCGCGCTTGCGCGCGCCGTGATCCATCGCGTCGTAGAGCGTGCGCCATTCGCCCGATTGCGGCAGGTCGAGCAGATCGTCGAGAAAGACGCATTGCTCGGGCTGGATGATGCCATTGCCGACAAGGCGCGCGGCCACGGCCTTACGCTCTTCGATATCCGCCGCGGGCGACAGGCCCAGCAGGCTGTCTATGATCGCGCGCACCGGGTCTTGCCCCTTGCCGACGCCGAAGTCGAGCACGAGGCCCCGATGCACGGCGAAGCGATGCGTGTGAGCAAACACGCGCATCTCATCGACGAGCCGCGTCTTGCCGATGCCCGCATCGCCGCGCACATAGACGACGTGTCCCGCTCGCTGTTCGATGCACGCGCGCACGATGCCACGAAATTGTTCCAGTTCTGCCTTGCGCCCGACGAACCGGCTGCGGCTCGCACGCGCGGGTTCGCGCACGACGCAGGAGAGGCGCCACGCGCGCGCGGGCACGTCGATGCCCTTGAAGTGCATCTCGCCGATCGGCTCGCAGATCGCGCTGTCGCCGAGCGCGCGCCGCACGCCGTCGGACAATAACGTCTGTCGCGCGCCCGCCGCCGAGACCAGCCGCGCGGCAAGATTCACCGCATCGCCGTGTACCGTGTAGTCCTGCGCATCGGCACGGCTGACTGCGCCCGCCACCACCTCGCCGCTTGCGATGCCGATATGCGCCTGCAAGCTCCGCGCGCTTTTCGCGCTCAGCTGGTCGAGCGCGTCGTGAATGTCGAGCGCGGCGCGGGCCGCGCGCAGCGGATCGGTTTCGTGCGCCCGCGGCGCGCCGAAGAGCGCCATCACGGCATCGCCTATGTGCTTGTCGATGGTGCCGCCATACGCGAGCACGATGCCGTCGACCAGCCCGGTGAAGCGGCCGATCAGTTCGCGCAGTTCTTCGGGATCGAGTGTTTGCGAGAGCGCGGTGAAGCCGCACAGGTCGGCGAAGAGCACGGTGACCTGCCTGCGCTCTTCCACTGGCGGGCTGATTGCGGGCGCGACAGGTTTATCGAGGGCAGGCTGGGCCACCGGCGGCGCATCGGCTCCCGAAGCCGGCAGCTGCGCAATCGCCGCCAGCAGCCGCTTGCGATGCCCGAGCGAGCGAACGCCGAGTTCCTTCAGATCCGCGTCAGTGAGCCCGGACAGCATCGCCGCGTCGATGTCGTTGTCGGCAAAGGCCTGTGTGTATTGCTCGAGCCCAAGTCCGCCCAGCCACAGTTCGATATCCATCGTCATCGCCGGAATGTGTTTCCCGTTGCGCGCTTAAAAGATAGAACGGCACTCGCCTTGTCTAGTGTAGGTGTTGCGCGCATCAGGGCCGCAATTGCGCGTTTCACCTTACGATTGGTATCGGAATGACCCACTCCGCCCGTCTTAAAGAACTTCAGACCATTGTCGTTAACCGGAAAGTCAAGGTAGTCTCGAGATCAGGCACCAAGGCACTGTCCTTGCGTGCGTAGCCGTCGTTTCGCGCGCTTTCGGCGATTGCTACGCCAATACAGGCAAGAATTGCCGGTAGGCCACCTTTAAATGATGCGGTAAGCATGTCGGAGACTTCGCTTGGCCAGTCGTGTTTTCAGTCGTATCCCGCTTCCCATCCGGGTGACGTTGTTCCTCGTCGTCGTCTGCGCGCTGCTGATCGGCAGTGACGTATGGCGCAGCGTCACGTCGCGTCAGGACCAGATGGAGGAAATGTCCGTCGCGACCGCGAACCTCGCGCGCGCCATGGCGCAGCACGCCGACGACACCATTAAGCAGGCCGACACCACGCTGGTGGGCGTCGTGGAGCGCGTCGAGCATGACGGCGTCAGCACGGCCGCGCTCGACCGGCTGCATCGGCTGTTCGTGCAGCGCGTGACGGAGTTGCCGCAACTCAACGGCCTGTATCTCTACGACCGCGACGGCAACTGGCTCGCGAACTCGCAGCCCACGCTCGTCAAGACCTTCAACAACGCCGACCGCGAATATTTTGCCTATCACCGTACGCATGCCGACCGTGGCCCGCACATCGGCATGCCCGTGAAAAGCCGTGCGACGGGGAAATGGATCATCCCCGTATCGCGCCGCATCGACGGCCCGGACGGACAGTTCGCCGGCGTCGCGCTCGCGACCATCGACATCGAGTTCTTCACGCGCTTCTACGACAGCCTCGATATCGGCCGATACGGCGCGGTCGCGCTCGCTGCGGACAACGGCATCATGATCGTGCGCCGTCCATTCGAGACGCGCTTCATCGCCAAGAACATCGCCGATACGATGCTATTCAAGGTGCACCAGAAATCGGGCGAAGCGGGCCGCTTCGTGTCGAAATCGGCGCAGGACGGCGTGACGCGCCTGAACAGCGTGCGCAATCTGAGCCAGTACCCGCTCTTCGTCGCCGCGGCGCTCGCGCAGGAGGAGATCCTTGCGCCGTGGTGGTCGGATACGTTATGGCATGCGGCGGGCACGACCGTGCTCGTGCTGATGCTCGCTGTGTTCGGCTGGCGGCTGGTGCGCAACGCGAACGCGCGCACGCGCATCGAGCGCAAGTTGGCCGCGAGTCTCGAAACGACGCGCGCGATTCTCGACACCGCCGTCAATCCCATCCTCACGCTCGACCGCTCGGGCGTGATCCTGACGCTCAACCCGGCGGGCCAGAAGGCGTTCGGTTACGCGGAGCGCGAGATCGCCGGCAAGGATGTGCGCGTGCTCGTGTCGGGCACGGTCAACGAACTGTTCACCCGCTATGCGTCGCAGTTCGCCGAGAACGTCGAAAAGGACCCACGCGAGATCGCCAGCGAATGCGAGCTGGCCGGCTTGCGCAAGGACGGCAGCGAGTTCCCCATCCATGTGTCAACGGGGACGATGGTGACGGGCGGCGAGCGCCGTTTCGTCTGCGTGATCACGGATATGTCCGAGCAGATTCGCGAGCGCGCCGAGTTGTCGGAAGCGCGCGACCAGTTGCTGCTGGCCGCCGATATCGCCGAGCTTGGTATCTGGTCATGGGAGTTTGCAACCGACGCGCTGCGCTGGAACACGCGCATGTTCGAGATTTTCGGCTACACGTCGACACCCGCCGAAGGATTGCGTTTCGAGCACTGGCTGTCGCGCGTGTACGAACCGGACCGCGCGCCTGCCGTCGAAAAACTGGAAGCCGCGTTTGCCGGCGAAATCACGGCGAAGCACATCCATCTGCCGCTCTACCGGATCGTGCTGCCCGACGGCGAAATTCGCCATATCCAGACCACCTTCACCGTCCAGCGCGACGTATCGGGCAAACCGGTCGGCATGACGGGCGTGAATCACGACGTCACCGAGCCGCGCAATATCGAGCTTCGGCTGCGCGACGCGAAGCAGCAGGCCGACGCGGCGAATGAAGCGAAGTCGGCGTTCCTCGCGAACATGAGCCACGAAATCCGCACGCCGTTGAACGCGGTGCTGGGCATGCTCGATCTCGTGCAATCCACAGGACTCAACGAGCGGCAGGGCGGCTACGTCGTAAAAGCCGAGACGGCGGCGAAGTCGCTGCTCGGCTTGCTCAACGACATTCTCGACTACTCGAAGATCGAAGCCGGCAAGCTCCAGCTCGACACGCATACGTTCGAAATCGAGCCGCTGATGCAGGACCTCGGCGTTGTGCTGTCGGGCAACCAGTACGACAAGGAAGTCGAAGTCCTGTTCGATATCAGCCCGGATTTGCCGCCTGTCGTGATCGGCGACAGCTTGCGGCTGCAACAGGTGCTCGTGAATCTCGCGGGCAATGCGCTCAAGTTTACGATCAAAGGGCAGGTAGTCGTCAGCTTCACGCTGCTGTCCCGGCTCGATAACGGCGTGCGCGTGCGGATCTCGGTGACGGACAGCGGCATCGGCATCAGCGAGACGCAGCTCACGCAGATTTTCGAAGGCTTCAGCCAGGCCGAAGTGTCGACCACGCGCCGTTTCGGCGGCACCGGGCTTGGCCTTGCGATCAGCCAGCGGCTCGTCGAACTGATGGGCGGCAAGCTCGAAGTGGCGAGCGAACTCGGCAAGGGCAGCCGCTTCTGGTTCGACATCAATCTCGGTGTCAGCGATGTCGTGCCCGTGGACCACTTCGATCTTTATCAACCGCGCGACCGGCGCTTGCGCGTGCTCGTCGCCGACGACAACGGTATCGCCCGCGAAGTGTTGTCGCGCACGGCGCGCGCGCTCGGCTGGGAAGCGGACGTGGTGCCGGGCGGCATTTCAGCCGTCAAGCTGACGAGCGCCGCCGAGCGCGAGAACGAAGGCTACGACGTGATCCTGCTCGATTGGCGCATGCCCGATCTCGACGGCCTGGCAGCGGCGCGGCGGATCGATGAAGCGCGCGCGGGCCGCAGCACGCCCGCTATCGTGATGATCACCGCGTACGGTCAGGAAGTGCTCGCCGCCGCGCAGGAATCCGACGACATGCCGTTCGATGCCTTCGTCACGAAGCCCGTCACGCCGAAGCAGCTTGCGCAGACCGTGCAGCGCGTGCTGACGGGCCAGAAGGCGACCCACACGAAACGGACCGCGGCGCACGTGCCCGCTGGCGCCGGGCGGCTGGCGGGCCTCAGGTTGCTGGTCGTCGAAGACAATCCGCTGAACCGCGAAGTGGCCGAAGGCTTGTTGAGCCGCGAGGGCGCGCAGGTGGCGCTCGCCGAAAGCGGGCTCGAAGGCGTGGAGAAGGTGCTGACGGGCACGCGCGTGTTCGACGCGGTGCTGATGGACATGCAGATGCCGGATGTCGATGGTCTCGAAGCGACGCGGCTGATTCGCACGCACGAGCGCTTCGCGTCGCTGCCGATCATCGCGATGACGGCGAACGCGACCCGCGCGGACCGCGACGCGTGTCTCGCGGCGGGCATGAACGACCACGTCGGCAAGCCGATCGACGTCGCGCAACTGGTCAACGCGCTGTTGTCACATACGCTGGCCCATACGCGAGCAAGTGCGCCGCTGGCGTCGACGGCGAACTCAAGCACCGGCGATGAACCTGCCGCGAACGAATTGCTCGAACGAAAGGAATCGATCGTCGGGCGTTTTGGCGGCAGTGAAGACCTGATCCGCAAGGCGCTCGGCGTGTTCGTGAGCGAAATGGAGCGGCATCTCGACGACTTGCGCGACGAAGCGGAGCAGGGCGGCACGGGACGCAGCGCGGCGCTGCTGCATGCGATCAAAGGCAGCGCGGGAACGATGGGCGCCAAGGCGCTCGCCGATGCCGCGGCGGCGCTCGAACATCGCGTGATCGAGGCGCACGACGCGGACGGGGGCGAAGCAGCGGCATCCGTCGCACACGTTGATGTGGACCGCCTCGAACGTCTGCTGCTCGATAGCGTTGCGCGGTTGCGTGTCGTGTTCGGCAGCAGGCAAAGCGCGCATGCGGCGGGCGCCGCCCAGCTGCAGACGGACGAATATCGCGAGCGGCTTGGACGCCTGCTCGAACGGCTGGAGTCGTCCAATCTGGAAGCGCTCGATCTCGCGGAAACGCTCGCGCCGCATGTGCCGTCAGCGTTGCAGCCGCGCTTCGACCGGCTGCTCGCCGAGATCGAAGCGCTCGACTTCGTCACGGCTGCCGCAAGCACGCGTGAGATGCTGGATAACCTGACATGCTAGAACACATCCCCGGAGACTGGGCTCACACGTTCTCGCGGCGTCCGAAGGTGCTCATCGCGGACGATCAGCCCGTGAACGTTCGCGCGCTGCATGCGCTCTTCAAGGACGATTGCGACGTGTTCATGGCGACCAGCGGCGCGCAGACCATCGAGCTGTGCCGCAAGGTAATGCCCGACCTGATCCTGCTCGACGTCGTGATGGACGGCATGGACGGCCATGAAGTGTGCCGCCGCCTGAAGGCCGATCCGCTGACGCACACGATTCCCATCATCTTCGTCACCGCGCAGACCGACGAAGCCAACGAAGAGTTCGGCCTGTCGCTAGGTGCCGTCGACTTCATCACGAAGCCGGTCAAGCCGGCCATCGTGCGTGCGCGGGTGCGCGCGCATCTGTCGTTGAAAATGCAGGGCGACGTGCTGCGCTCGATCGCGCTCGTCGACGGACTGACGGGCGTCGGCAACCGGCGCAAGTTCGAAGAGGATTTCGACGCGAGCTGGCGGCATTGCCTGCGCGAATCGGCGCCGCTGTCGCTGGTGATGGTCGACGTCGATTACTTCAAGCGCTACAACGACCGTTACGGGCATCAGGCGGGCGATCGCTGCCTGCAAACCGTAGCGAAACGGATAACGGAAACGCTGCGCCGCCCTTACGACACAGTGGGCCGTTATGGTGGCGAGGAATTCGCCTGCCTGTTGCCGAACACGCCGCTCGAAGCGGCGACACGTATCGCGATGCACATGGAAGAGGGCGTGCGCGCGCTCAAGCTCGAGCATCTCGATTCGGGTTGCGCGGAAACGGTCACGATCTCGGCGGGCGTCGCGACGCTGCTCCCGACTGCCGACTCGCAGCCCGCCGAGCTGATCGATGCCGCCGACCGCCAGCTTTACGAAGCGAAGCACGCGGGACGCGGCCGCGTCGCTTCGCCGATGCGGATGATGGAAGGTTAGGCGTTTTTGTCCTTTCGCCGAGTGTCACGCCCTGTCGCGCGGCATCGCTTGCAATGTATCGACGATCTCGCGCATCAGTGCCTTGCGGTCATCCGACGCGCGCTGCACCATGCCGACCGTGCGCAGCGTCGGCGGGCTTGAAATGGGGATCACGCGTAGCAGCGGGTCGTTCAGCCAGTTGCCGCGTATCAGCAGCGGCAGCACCGCGACGCCGACCTTCTCACGCACCAGCGCGACGATCGTTTCGATCGAATTGAGTTCGAGATACTCGTTGACCATCAAGCCCGCTTTTTCCAACGCCTGCTCGACAACCTGGCCGGTGCGCACGCGCCGGTCGAAACGCAGAAAGCCTTGGCTGCGCAGGATGCGCTGCGGATCGTTGTCGGCGACGTCGCGGCTTACTATCAGCATCATCGGCTCCGTATAAAGCGTGGTCCACTTCAGCGTGTCAGGCAGCGATTCGTCCGCGCGCGCGACCACGGCAGCGACATCTACTTCGCCCACTTCCACCATGTTCGCCAGTTCATCCGAGCGTGCCGACAGCAGGCGCACGTCGAGCCGAGGATGGGCTGCCTTTAGCCTCGCCACGGCCAGCGACAACGCCCCGATCACCGACACGACTGCGCCGATCGTGACAGGCCCTTCCATGGCATCAGCCGGCTTGCCCTCCAGTTCGGCCAGCAGATCGAGAATCTGCTCGACCTTTGGCCAGATCGACTGGCCGTGCTGCGTCAACGTAATCTGCCGCCCCCTACGATCGAACAGTTGCCGCCCCAACGCCTCTTCGAGCCCGCGCATCTGCAGGCTGACGGCGGCCTGCGTCAGCGCGACTTTATCGGCGGCGGCCGAGAACGAGCCGGTGCGGGCAACGGCCTTGAAGGTCTTCAACATGCGAAGCGTCGGCATGGGCGGTTCCGGATCGGGGATTCACGGTCGATCGTTCGATCGACTCATGAGAAAAACTTAAGTATGGAAAAGAAAGTTTAATATTTTTTGTGCGATGGCCGCCAGTATGATCGTTCGATGACGATTTGAAAGGACGAGCGACACAATGCGGAGTATCCAGGCATGACCGCTGCTGAACGCCGGCCGGTTCTCGATGTACGCGGCTTCTCGCTGAAGTTTTCGAACGCGCCCGATGTGCCGAATGTCGTCGATAACGTCTCTTTTCCCGTCCATGCAGGCGAGACACTGTGCATGGTCGGCGAGTCGGGCTGCGGCAAGAGCGTCACGTCGCTGGCGCTGATGGGTTTGCTCGCGAGTCCGCCCGCACGGCGCGTCGCGGGCTCCGCGCTGTTCGAAGGCATGGATCTGTTCGCGCTGTCCGAGCGGGAGCTGGCCGACATTCGCGGCAACCGGATGTCGATGATTTTCCAGGAGCCGATGACCTCGCTCAATCCCGCCTATACGATCGGCGAGCAGATTGGCGAGAGCATCCGGCGGCATCGCGGCGTCAGCCGCGCAGAGGCGCGCGAAGAAGCGCTGAAGATGCTGCGCCTCGTCCATATTCCCGCACCCGAAACGCGGCTCGACACTTTCCCGCATCAACTGTCGGGCGGCATGCGCCAACGCGTGATGATCGCGATGGCGCTCGCGAACCGCCCGCGTCTTCTGATCGCCGACGAGCCGACCACCGCGCTCGACGTGACCATCCAGGCGCAGGTGCTGTCGCTCGTGCGCACGCTTCAGGCGGAGACGGGCACAGCGATGCTGCTGATCACGCACGATCTCGGCGTGGTCGCCGAAGTCGCGGATCACGTCGCAGTGATGTACGCGGGCCGGATCGTCGAATACGGCACGGTCGCCGATCTGTTCGACGACCCTCAGCATCCGTACACGATCGGGCTGATGGGCGCGATTCCGTCGGTCGGAAAGCGCGAAGGGTCGCTGGCGACGATTCGCGGCTCAGTGCCGTCGCCCGAGCAGATGCCGCGCGGCTGCCGCTTCGCGCCGCGCTGCCCGTTCGCGGAGCAGCGCTGCATCGACGCCGCGCCGCCCGACCGGACGCTGTCGGGCGAGCATCGCGTCGCATGCTGGCTCGCGCCTGTCGAACAGCTCGTCAAGCCGGTTCAGCAGAAGGAGCTGACATGACGAGCCTGATGCACATCGCGACACCCATCCTCGAAGCGAGCGCGCTGACCAAACGCTTCGGCGGCGAGCGCCAGATGTTCGCGCGCACGCCGACTGTGCATGCCGTCAACGACGTGTCGTTCGCCGTGCAAACGGGCGAGACGTTTGCGATCGTCGGCGAATCGGGCTGCGGCAAGTCGACGCTCGGCCGTCTGCTGCTGCGACTGATCGATGCGACGCAAGGCCGCGTGCTCTATCAGGGCGAAGACATCACGCACTGGCAAGGCGCGAAGCTGCGCCGCTTGCGCCGCGAGATGCAGATCATTTTTCAGGACCCGTTCGCGTCATTGAATCCCGGCATGACCGTCGGGCAGATCATCGGCGAGCCGGTGGCGTTTCATGGTCTCGCGCGCAATGCGTCGGAGCGCCGCGAGCGCGTTGCGCAACTGTTGACCAAAGTCGGCCTGCAACCCGCGTATGCGGAGCGCTATCCGCATGAGTTTTCGGGCGGGCAGCGGCAGCGCATCGGCATTGCGCGCGCGCTGGCGGGCGAGCCGAAGCTGATCGTCGGCGACGAGCCGGTGTCGGCGCTCGATGTATCCGTGCAGGCGCAGGTCATCAATCTGCTCGAATCGTTGAAGGCGGAACTCGGTCTCACGCTCGTCATGGTCGCGCATGATCTCGCCGTGATCCGCCATATGAGCGATCGCGTCGCGGTGATGTACCTCGGCGAAATCGTCGAGCTGGCGCAGGTCGACGAGCTGTTCGACGCGCCGCTCCATCCGTACACGCAGGCGCTGTTGCGCGCCATTCCCGCCAGCAGTCCGCACGAGCGCCGCACGAAGCCCGCCTTGCAAGGCGATCTGCCGAGCCCGACTGCGCCGCCGCCGGGCTGCCGTTTTCATACGCGCTGTCCGCATGCGAAGCCGCGCTGCTCGCAGGAGCGACCGCTGGCCGAAACGCTGCCGGGCGGGCGGCAGGTCGCCTGCCATTTCTGGCGCGACGTGCAGAACGCGGGTGGCGGCGCGCCGCTCGCCGCGAGCGTCAGCACGAAGCTGAACGAGCGCCTTGCGATCTACCGCGAAAAGCAGGCGGCGCTGACGGCGAACACATAGCACACCCTCTGATGGCAACCCGAACTGCAACAAGGACATAACGCATGCGAAGAATGTTGATTGCCGCCGCGCTCGCAATGGGCGCCTCCGCCGCGATGGCCCAGAGCACCATCCGCATTGGCTTGCAGGACGACATCGGCTCGCTCGATCCCGCCCGCAGCGTGCAGTTCGTCGACCGCATCGTGTTTGCGTCGCTGTGCAATTCGCTCGTCGATGTGTCGCCCGACCTGAAGATCGTGCCGATGCTCGCCACCTCGTGGACGACGAGCCCCGACGGCAAGAGCTTGACCTTCAAGCTGCGCCAGGGCGTGAAGTTCCAGAACGACGAGCCGTTCAACGCGGCCGCCGTGAAGGCGAATCTCGACCGCTATCGCAGTCTGTCGACCAGTAATCGCAAGAGCGAGCTGTCATCCGTCGATCACGTCGATGTGGTCGACGACAGCACCGTGAAGATCGTATTGAAGCAGCCGGACGCCGCACTGCTCGCCACGTTGTCCGACCGCGCCGGCATGATGCTCGCGCCGAAGACACTCGCCGATGCCGCTGGCGTCGGCTCGCATCCTGTGTGCTCGGGTCCGTACAAGTTCGTGCAGCGCGTGCAGAACGATCGCGTGGTGCTGGAGAAATTCGCGGGCTACTGGGACGCGGACAAGTACCCGATCCAGCGCGTCGTGTTCCAGCCGATCCCCGACAGCACCGTGCGTCTCGCGAACCTTCGCTCCGGCTCGCTCGATATGCTCGAACGTCTGGCACCTTCCGATGTCGCATCCGTGAAGGGCGACGCGAACGTGCAGTTCAAGCCGGTGACGGGCCTCGGCTTCTACTACGTGACGTTCAACATCAACAACGGGCCGCGCGGCAACAATCCGCTGAAGGACAAGCGCGTGCGCCAGGCGTTCGAGCTGTCGATCGATCGCGATGCCATCGACCAGGTGATTGGCGCGGGCATCTTCTCTCCCGCCAACCAGGGCATTCCGAAGTCGAGTCCGTACTACAACACATCGCTGCCGACCACGAAGCGCGACGTCGCGAAAGCAAAGGCGTTGCTGAAAGCGGCAGGTCAAGAGCATCCGACTGTCGAGTTCGCGTATCCGAACAACACGGTCGCAAGCCAGATCACGCAGATGCTGCAAGCGATGCTGAGCGAATCGGGCATCACGCTGAAGCTGCGTCCGAGCGATTACGCAACGGAACTGAACGCCGGGCATAGCGGCGATTTCGAGGCGATGTACACGGGCTGGTCGGGCCGCGTCGACCCGGACGGGAATCTGCACCAGTTCAACACCTGCGCGGGCAACCTGAACTACGCGCACTACTGCAACCAGCAGGTCGATACGCTGCTCGACAACGCGCGCACGCGGCTCACCCCGGCCGAGCGCAAGACCGACTACGACGCCGCCGGCAAGATCCTCGCCGACGACGACCCGATCGTCTATCTGTACGCGCAACCGTGGCCGTTCGTGCTGTCGAAGAAAGTGCAGGGCTTCACGCCTTCCGCCGACGGTCTGGTGCGCCTGCGCGGCGTGTCGGTGAAGGGCTGAGCGTCATGCTGAGGATCATCGCGAATCGCATGCTGGTGGCCGTGCCGACGCTGATCCTGGTGTCGGTGCTGATCTTTGGCCTGCAGAAGCTGCTGCCAGGCGACCCGGTGCTGGCGATGGCGGGCGAAGATCAGGACGCGCAGGTCATCGCGACGCTGCGCGTCAAGTATCACCTCGATCAGCCGGTGCCGACGCAGTACGCGCTGTGGGTGCGCGACGTCGCGCACGGCGATCTCGGTTCGTCGCTGCGCACGGACGTGCCCGTGCGCTCGCTGATCGCGCAGAAGCTGCCCGTCACGCTACAGCTTGCAGTGATGGCGATGATTCTTGCTATCGGCATCGGCATACCGGCCGGCGTGATTTCGGCGGCGAGCCGTGGCGGGCCGCTCGATTACGCGGCGAACATCTTCGCGCTGTCCGGCATGTCGATACCGAACTTCTGGCTTGGCATCATGCTGATCTTCATTGTGTCGGTGCGCTGGCATCTGTTGCCGTCGTCGGGCTATGTATCGCCGGGCGAAGACTTCTGGCTCAGCATCAAGACCATGCTGATGCCCGCGTTCGTGCTGGGCGCGGCGCTCGGCGCGCAGTTGATGCGCCACACGCGCAGCGCGATGCTCGGCGTATTGCGCACCGACTATATCCGCACTGCGCGTGCGAAAGGTCTGCTGCGCGGCGCGGTGGTGGTCAAGCATGCGTTCCGAAATGCGTTGATCCCCATCGTCACCGTGCTCGCGCTGCTGTTCGGCGAACTGCTCGCGGGCGCCGTGCTGACCGAGCAGGTGTTCACGATTCCCGGCTTCGGCAAGCTGGTCGTCGATGCTGTGTTCAATCGCGATTACCCCGTCGTGCAAGGCGTCGTGCTCGTCACGGCGCTGGCGTTCATCGTCGTGAATTTGTGCGCCGACGTGCTCTACATCTTGCTCAATCCCCGACTGAGGCGCAGCTGATGGCTACTTCAATCGATGCACGTTCCGCTGCGGCCACGCTGCCGCGCCGCAAGCGCCGTGGCCTCGTACGCTTCATGCGTAATAAGGCGGCTGTGTTCGGCGCAATCCTCGTCGCGCTGATCGTCGTGATGGCCGTGTTCGCGCCGTGGCTCACGCAGTACGACCCGGTGCAGGCGAGCTTCATGACCGTGCGCCAGGCGCCTTCGGCGGCGCACTGGTTCGGCACCGACGAACTTGGCCGCGACGTATTGAGCCGCCTGCTGTACGGCGCGCGCGCGTCGCTGCTGGCGGGCGTAGTATCGGTCGGTATAGCGGTCGTGCTGGGCGTGCCGCTCGGCTTGCTCGCGGGCTACTTCGGCAAGCTCGTCGACGGCGTGATCTCGCGTATCGCCGACGCGCTGCTGTCCATTCCGTTCCTGATTCTCGCGATTGCGTTGAGCGCGTTTCTCGGGCCGAGCCTGACGAACGCGATGGCCGCGATCGGCATTTCGGCGATGCCGCGTTTCATCCGCCTGACGCGCGGCCAGGCGATCAGCGTGAAAGCGGAAGAGTACGTGGAAGGCGCGCGTGCGATCGGTCTCGATCACGCGCGCATCATTCTGCGTTACATTCTGCCGAACGTGCTGCCGCCCATCATCGTGCAGGCGAGCCTCACGGTGGCGAGCGCGATCATCGCCGAAGCGAGCCTGTCATTCCTCGGGCTCGGACAATTGCCGCCCGCGCCGTCGTGGGATCGATGCTCAACACCGCGAAGGACTTCGTGAGCCAGGCGCCGTGGATGTCGATCTTTCCCGGCATCGCGATCTTCCTGGCCGTGCTCGGCTTCAACCTGCTCGGCGACGGTCTGCGCGACGCGCTCGATCCGCGCGAGTCCTGATTCTTTACATGGTGCCGTTGCTTGCCAACGGCCCATCGTCGAACCAGCAACACCCTAAGAGTGACAACATGACAAGCTTCAACTGGCAGAACCCGTATCCCACGCTGCGCATGCCCGTGTTCGCGCGCAACATAGTCTCGACTTCGCAGCCGCTTGCCGCGCAGGCCGGCCTGCGCATGCTGTGGAAAGGCGGCAATGCCGTCGATGCCGCAATCGCGGCGGCTGCGGCGATCACCGTCGTCGAGCCGGTATCGAACGGTCTGGGCAGCGATGCATTCGCGCTCGTCTGGGACGGCAAAAAGCTGCATGGGCTGAACGCGTCGGGCGTCGCGCCTGCCGCGTGGAATGTCGATTACTTCAAGCGCAAATACGGCGAGAACAACGGTATCGCGACGCAGCCCGTGCGTGGCTGGGACACGGTGACGGTGCCGGGCGCGATCGCGGGCTGGGAAGCGCTGCACAAGAAGTTCGGCTCGCTGCCGTTCGCGGACCTGATGGAGCCCGCCATTGAAATCGCCGAACGCGGCCACGCAGTGGCGAGCGTCGTCGCGCGCAAGTGGGCGGCCGCCGTGCCCGAACTGAAGAACCAGCCGGGTTTCGCCGATGCGTTCATGCCGCACGGCCGCGCGCCCGAAGTCAGCGAACTGATCCGCATGCCGGGCCACGCGAAGACCCTGCGCCTGCTCGCCGAAAAAGGCCCGCGCGCCTACTACGAAGGCGAAATCGCCGAGCGCATCGCGGCATTCGCGCGCGAACACGGCGGCGCGATGACGTTCGACGATCTGAGCAACTATCAGCCGGAGTGGGTCGAGCCGATCGGCAAGGATTATCGCGGCTACACGGTGCACGAGATTCCGCCGAACGGGCAGGGCATCGCCGCGTTGATCGCGCTCGGCATTCTCGAACAGTTCGACGTGGCGTCGATGAAGCTCGACGGCATCGAATCGCAGCACCTGCAGATCGAAGCGATGAAGCTCGCCTTCGCGGACGTCTACCGTTATGTCGCCGATCCGCGTTCGATGGAAGTGACGCCCGAGCAGATGCTCGACGACGCCTACCTGAAATCGCGCGCGAAGCTGATCGACCCGAAGCGTGCGACGCAGTTCGACTTCGGCATGCCGAAGACGGGCGGCACGATCTATATGTCGGCGGCGGACGAGCGCGGCATGATGGTCAGCTTCATCCAGTCGAACTACATGGGTTTCGGTTCGGGTTGCGTCGTGCCTGGCATGGGCATTTCGCTGCAAAACCGTGGCTGCGGCTTTTCGATGGACCCGAAGTCGCCGAACGTGGTCGAAGGCGGCAAGCGCCCGTTCCACACGATCATCCCGGCGTTCCTCACGCAGCAGGTGAACGGCCAGCAGGAAGCGGTGATGAGCTTCGGCGTGATGGGCGGCGACATGCAGCCGCAAGGCCATCTGCAGACCGTCGTGCGGATGCTCGACTACGGCCAGCAGCCGCAGGCCGCGTGCGACGCGCCGCGCTGGAAGGTCAACCGCGACTTCTCGATCGATATCGAGCACACGCTCGATCCGCGCACCGCGCGCGAACTGGAAGGCCTCGGCCACACGATCAAGTCGATCGACGATCCGTATATGGATTTCGGCTCCGGCCAGTTCATCTGGAAGCTCGACCGCAACGAGCCGGATCGTGGCTATGTCGCTGCGAGCGACAGCCGGCGCGACGGACTCGCGGCGGGGTTCTAAGCGAGCGAGCGCTCGCGGCGCGGCAAGACGCGCATACAAGGCGGCGAAAGCCCACAAGCGCTTTCGCCGCCTTGTTCAATCAGGCACCGTCCCTTCGCCGTCCTTGCGTTCAACGCGCCGTGCGGCTTTCTCCACGGCGAGCCAGTATTCGCGCATCGCGCCGATCCGTCTCTGGTCCGCGTGCACCGATGCCATCGCCTGCTTCACGCGCGCCTTGAGCACGGTGGGTTGCGCGCGATTCAGCACGCTGTCGGCGAGGCCATTCAGCAGCGCGCGTTCATAGTCGGCGTGGTCACTGGCCGCGCCGTCCGTCATCAACAGCACGGGCACGCCTTCGAGCCTCGGCTCCTTCTTCAACGCCGCGCATAGCTGCAAGCCGCTCGTGTCCGGCAACGCGGCGTCCACGAGGATCACGGTCGGCAGGCTGTGCAGCGCGCGTTCGAGACCTTGCGCGCCCGTCGTCGCCAACGTGCAGCGGCCCAGATCGTGCAGCAGGTCCTGCAGACGGTTCAACCGGCCGGGATCGCTGTCGACGACCAGAATGTTGTCGGGCAATGCGCCGAGCGTGGGCGGCAGGAACAGACCGGCGCGAAAGCTTTCCGACTGGTTCAGGATCTTGAGCCGCCTGCGCAACTGCGTCTCGACGCGCGCGCGCAACTGGGTTGCGTTCAGCGGCTTTGTCACGTAATCGGCTGCGCCGAGCCGGAACGCATCGATTTCGAGCGCGGGCGCGTCGTGGCTCGTGACGAAGATCACCGGGATTTTCGCGAGTTCGCTGTCGGCCTTCAGGATTTCGCAGAAGTCGAAGCCCGTCATGCCGGGCATGCTCGCGTCGAGCAGAATCAGGTCGGGCGTGGATTGCCGCGCAAGCAACAAGCCCATTTCGCCCGACAGCGCAAAGCGCCGTTCTCCGTAATCAGAAAGCATATCGCTCATGATGCGCACGGTCGCGACGTCGTCGTCGACGATCAGGAGCTTGAACTTGTACGCTGCCATGTGGTGCGTCACGCCTCGGAATGAATGCCGAACGCGGCGTTGATCGACGCCGCTTGCGATGCAGGGTACTACCGCTTGCCGACCTCAAGATTAGGCGGAGATGCATAAAACGGGCAATAGCGATTACCCGGTAGGGTTGCGATGACACAATGCGTCCAATCGACTCACACGTCATCTGACGCGCGCATGTCAAGTGTTCGGATTTTTCTGGCGATCACTTCATGCGTTTCGCGATCAGTGTCACGAAGTCTTCGGCGACGCGGGGCAAGGTGCGGCCGCGCTTCTTGATCAACGCGATGGGCCGCACGAACGAAGGATCGTCGATGGGTCTTGCGATCAGATCGCGTTCGGCCAGCACCTCGCGGGCCGTCGCGGGCAGGATAGTCACGCCAAGGCCGCCGCGCACCATCGCGACGGCCGTCATCATGTAGGTCGGCTCGCAGGCGATGTCGGGCGCGCAGCCGGCCTGCTCGAGCGCCGCATCGACGACGCTGCGAACGCTCGTGCCTTGCGCCGTCAGCACGAGCGGCGATGCGGCGACGTCGCCGAACGACACGCGGCGCTTGCGGGCCAGCGCATGGTCTTTCGGGCACACCACCACGAGCCGGTCAGCGCCTTCGACCAGCACTTCGAGCGCTGCGTCGAAGGTATCGCCGCCCGTCAGGCCGATATCGGCCTCTTCATTGCGCACGAGCGCATTCACCGTGCTCGCGACGACGTCGCGAATCTGGAACTGCGCCTGCGGCACACGCTTTCTGAACATCTGGATCAGATCGGGCAGCGCGCTCGCCGCGAACGTCGGCAGACACGCGAGGCGCACCGTGCCGCTCGATCCCTCGCCGAGCGCGCGGGCGTCGCGCAGCACGCGCTCCATGTCGTCGAGCGAGCGCTGCAGAAGCGGCAGCAACTCGCGGCCCGTCTGCGTGAGCGCCACGGTGCGGCTATTGCGGTCGAACAGCCGCGCGCCGACGGTCTCTTCGAGCCGCCGTATCTGCACGGTGAGCGCCGGCTGCGACAGATGCAACCGGGCGGCGGCGCGCGTGAAATTGCCCGCGTGAGCGACCGTGACGAATGCGCGGATGTCGCGGAGATTCAGATCCATAACGGTTTGTGATTGCTGCGATCAAATCATTTCAATTGTGTTATTGCTGCGCTGAACTTACGCTCGAAGTCATTAAAAGACAAGACTTGGAGACACGCACATGCTGCCTTTACTGGGGCTCGTCACTATCGCCGTATTGCTCGGCGCCATTCTCTCGAAGCGCATGTCGCCGCTCGTCGCGCTGATCATCGTGCCCATTGCGGCGTCGCTGATCGGCGGCTTCGGGCTGCAGACCAGCAAGTTCGTCGTCGACGGGTTGAAGAGCCTGGCGCCCGTGGTCGGCATGTTCGTGTTCGCGATCCTGTACTTCGGCACGATCACGGACGCGGGCACGCTCGATCCCATCATCGACCGGATTCTGCGGGCCGTCGGCACGCGGCCGACGCGCATCGTGATGGGCACCACGCTGCTGGCGCTGCTTATCCATCTGGACGGCTCGGGCGCCGTCTGCTTTCTCGTCACGATTCCGGCGATGCTGCCGCTCTACGAGCGCCTGCAGATGGACAAGCGTGTGCTGGCGGCGGCCGTGTCGCTGGCGGCGGGCATCAACTTCCTGCCGTGGACTGGGCCGATGATCCGCGCGTCCGCGTCGCTGCATCTGCCCGTCTCGGCGCTGTTCAATCCATTGATTCCCGTGCAGGCGATCGGCCTCGTGTTCGTGTTCGGCACGGCGTACTGGCTGGGGCGGCGCGAAGAGAAACGGCTCGGTGTGTCGGGCGCGGCTGGCGCGATTCCGATGCCGCAACGCGAGCTGACGCCCGAGGAACAGGCGCTGCGCCGCCCGCAGAACTTCTGGTTCAACATCGTGCTGACGGTGATCGTGCTCGGCACGATGGTCGTGATGGGCGAGAAGATTCCGCCCGCGATCATGTTCATGGTCGGCCTGTGCATCGCGCTGATGGTCAACTATCCGAACGTCGACATGCAGCGCAAGCGTATCGACGCCCACGCACGCGCCGCGCTGATGATGGCGGGCATTTTGCTCGCGGCCGGCGTGTTCACGGGGGTCATGCAGGGCAGCGGCATGCTGAAAGCGATGGCGCAGGCGGCCGTCGGCTTCGTGCCGCCCGGCATGGCGGGTCACATTCCCGTCGTGCTCGGCCTGCTTTCGATGCCGCTCAGCATGCTGTTCGACCCCGATTCGTTCTATTTCGGCGTGCTGCCCGTGATCGCCGAAGTGGCGGGGCAACTCGGTGTGCCGTCCGTGCACGTCGGCCAGGCGGCGCTGCTCGGCCAGATGACGACGGGCTTTCCCGTCAGTCCGTTGACGCCTGCGACGTTTCTCGTGGTCGGACTGTGCGGGATCGAACTCGCCGAGCATCAGAAGTTCACGTTCCCGCTGCTGTTTGGCGCGTCGATCGTGATGACGATTGCGTGCGTCGTGCTCGGTATTTTTTCGTTGTGAGTTTTGGCAGAGGATGGTGCGGCAATGACAGCAAATCAGCACGAACGACGCGTCAGGCTCGGAGCCGGCGCAGGTTACTCGGGCGACCGTATCGAGCCCGCCGTCGAACTGGCGGAGCACGGGCAACTCGACTTTCTCGTGTTCGAGTGCCTGGCTGAGCGGACCATCGCGATCGCGCAGCAGGCGAAACGCAAAGACCCGCAACTCGGCTACGATCCGCTGCTCGAAGCGCGCATGCGCGCCGTGCTGCCCGTCGCCGCGCGTAACGGCGTGCGGATCATCTCGAACATGGGCGCGGCCAATCCGCATGCGGCTGCGCGCAAGACGGCGCAGATCGCGCAATCGCTCGGGCTGGGCGGACTGAAGATCGCGGCCGTGAGCGGCGACGATGTGCTCGACGTCGTGCTGCAAGGCCAGTTCCGCTTCGAGGAATCGGGCGATGACGTCGCGGCGTATCGCGAGCGCATCGTGTCGGCAAATGCCTATCTGGGCGCGGCGCCCATCGTCGCCGCGCTCGATGCGGGCGCCGATCTCGTGCTGACGGGCCGCGTCGCCGATCCGTCCTTGTTCACCGCGCCGCTGATCCACGCGTTCGGCTGGCGCATGAATGACTGGACGACGCTCGGCCAGGCGACTGTTGTCGGGCATCTGCTCGAATGCGCGGGGCAGATCACGGGCGGCTATTTCGCCGATCCCGGATACAAGGACGTGCCGAATCTTGCGCGGCTCGGTTTCCCCATCGGCGAAGTCACGGCGGACGGCGCGGTCACGATTACGAAAGTGCCGCACGCGGGCGGCCGCGTCAGCGCGGCGACCTGCAAAGAGCAACTGATCTACGAGATTCACGACCCGGCTCGCTATCTGCAACCGGATGTAGTCGCCGACTTCACGCAAGTCGAAGTCGCAGAAGGCGCGGTGGACCGCGTGCGCGTGACGGGCGGCAAGGGCACGGCGCGCACGGACACGCTGAAGGTGTCGGTGGCTTATGCGGACGGCTATATCGGCGAAGGGCAGATTTCGTACGGCGGGCCGGGCGCCGTCGCGCGCGCACGGCTCGCGCTCGACATCGTGCGAGAACGGCTCGCGCTGACGGGCGTGGCCGCGAGCGAACTGCGCTTCGATCTGATCGGCGTCGATTCGCTTTACGGCGAGACAGCCGCCGACCAACGCGGCGAGCCCTACGAAGTGCGCGTGCGCGTCGCCGGACGCACGGCCACGGCGCAGGAAGCGCTACGCATCGGCAACGAAGTCGAAACGCTTTATACGAACGGACCGGCGGGCGGAGGCGGCGTCACGAAATCGACGCGCGAGGTGCTCGCGGTGCAATCCGTGCTGTTGCCGCGCGACGATGTGAAGCCGGCATTTGCTTTCGTGGAGGCTTGACATGCAATTACGCGAACTCGCGCACTCGCGCACGGGCGACAAGGGCAATACGCTGAATGTGTCGGTAATCTGTCACGACGCGCGTCACTACGAGCATTTGCGCGCCCATCTGAGCGCCGCGCACGTGAAGGCGTGGCTGGCCGATTTCGTGCACGGCGAAGTGACGCGCCATGAATTGCCGCGTCTCGCGGCGTTCAATTTCGTGCTGCGCGATGCGCTCGGCGGCGGCGTCACGCGCTCGCTGGCGCTCGATGCGCACGGCAAGTCGGTCAGTTCCGCGCTGCTCGGCATGACGGTGCCCGACCCGGACTGACACGGGAGCGGCAAGCGGTTTCACGGAAATGACCGTGAAATCCGTTACTTTTTGCATGGAAGAACAGGCGGCGCGTTGTACGGCAGGAACACGTTCTCGCGCAATCCCGTCTAGAATCGCCGGGCGTCGCTTGCTGGCCGGCTTCGATTTCGGCTTCGGCATCGGCGGCGCGCAATACCGATTCGATGGACGCCGTTCAGCCAGAACGCCGCCCGCTCCATGCTTTAAAGGACCGCTGTCGTGTGGCATTTCCCCACCGCTATCCCCGCTTCGCTCGGCCCGTGGGCCGTGTTCCTCAGCGTGCTGGTCACGCAACTCGGCGTGCCCGTGCCGGCCGCGCCGATGCTGATGCTCGCCGGGACCATGGCGGCGATGGGGCAGGTGTCGTACGCAGCCGTGTTCTGCGCGGCCGTCGGCGCGACGCTGCTCGCCGATTCGCTGTGGTTCTTCGTCGGGCGCGTGCGCGGCCGGCGGCTGCTGAACGGGCTCGTGCGTTTTTCGCTGTCGCTCGATACGACGCTGCGCACGGCGCGCGGCGTCTTCGAGCGGCATGGCGCGCCGATTCTCACGCTCGCCAAGTTCCTGCCCGGCCTCGGCCTGATTTCCGCGCCGCTGCTCGGCACGACGGCGATTGCGACCAGCGTGTTTCTGTTCTGGGATGCCGTCGGCGCGTCGCTGTGGACGGGCGCGTATCTGCTCGGCGGCGCGGCGCTGCATGACGAGATCGTGCAGGCGATGCTGCTGGTGCGGCACAACGGCGGCACGATCTTCGACGCATTTGCTGCCATCTGCGTGACGGTGTTGCTGTACCGCTGGGTGCGGCGTGTGCAATTCCGGCGCTTGCTCGCGAAGACGCGCATCAGCCCCGACCAGCTCGACACGATGATGCGCTCGGACGCGCCACCGCTGATCTTCGATGCAAGACCGCGTAGCGTGCGCGAACAAGAGGCTTACCGGATCGCGGGCGCCTATCCGCTCGATCTCGACTCGCCGGACAAGCTCGACGCCGTGCTGCTCGCGCATCCCATCGTCGTGTATTGCGTCTGTCCGAGCGAGGCGACGGCGCGGCGCATCATCGCGCAGTTGCATCGCAAGGGTATTCGGCATGCGCATGCGTTGAAGGGCGGTCTGGATGCGTGGGAGAAACGCGGCTATCCCGTCGAGCCGTTGCCTGCTGATTTCTACGCGTCGCTCGATCGGCTCGCGGTCTCGGTACCGGAAGGCGAATACACGGTGCGCGCGACGATGGCGGGCTGAGGCTTCGGCGAATCGTTGTTGTTGCAGCGATTCGCCTTTGAGTGGCACGACCGTTCGCAAGACGTTCGCACGACGTAGGCGGTGCATTTTTTTGCCCTTCCGCGGCCATTTTCCGCGCTTCGCAAAAACCCCCGAAAGCGCCGTCCCATAAGGCGCCGGGCACCGTGACATAGGGTGAAATAACTTCCGCATAGCCTGTAACGACGGCCATCACTACAGTGCGCATATCGGATGCGATGCACTGATCCAAACCCACCGCAGACGATACCTCCCGCCACAACCGTTATGGCATCGTCATGGAACACTTCGGAAAACTCCCTCTTTACGCTTCGGCCGTCATCGTATTCGTGTCGTTGATCGAAGCAGTCGTGCTCAGCAGAAAAAACCGCAGCACCGCGACCCCGTTCGCATGGTACGAAGTCTGGATTTCGCTGTTCGACCTGGTCGGACGCAAGCTGCTCGCGCTGTTGCCGCTCTCGCTCGCGACGCCGGTTTTCGCCCTCGCGTGGGACCATCGCCTCTTCACTGTGTCGATCAATAGCGCGGTGATGGTGTTCGCGCTCTTCATCGGACAGGAGTTCTGCTACTACTGGTATCACCGCGCGTCGCACCGTATGCGCTTCTTCTGGGCCACGCATGCCGTGCATCACTCGCCGAACCAGTTGACGCTTTCCACGGCCTATCGGCTCGGTGTGACAGGCAAGCTGACGGGCTCGGCCATCTTCTTCACGCCGCTCGTGTTCCTCGGCGTGCGCCCTGAAGTCGTGCTGCTGACGCTCTACATGAACCTGATGTATCAGTTCTGGCTGCATACGACGTGGGTGCCGAAGCTGGGCTGGCTCGAGTATGTGTTCAACACGCCGTCCGCGCACCGTGTGCATCACGCTTCGAACGTCGAGTACCTCGATGCGAACTACGGCGGCGTGCTGATCATCTTCGATCGTCTGTTCGGCACCTATGTCGAAGAGCGCGCTGAGGAACCCTGCCGCTACGGTCTCGTCACGCCGACCACGTCGCGCAATCCGTTCGTCGTCGAGTTCGAGCACTGGGCCACGCTGATTCGCGACGTCGTGACGGCGAAGAGCGTGTGGATCGCGATCAATCACGTGATCCAGCCGCCGGGCTGGCTGCCCGATGGCGGCGGCGAAACGACGGAAGAGCTGCGTCGCAAGAGCAAGCCGGTGCGTAGCGAGGTCGAGACCGTCAACGGTTGAGGCAGTCGTGAGAAGCGGGGCGCGCAGTGAGATGCGCGCCCCGTTTGTTTTTTTGTGATTCGGGTCAGGCGCCGCGCTTGCTCATCTCTTTCGCATGCATGTATTCATTCTGAATATCCGCATGGTTCTTCTTTCAATTGAATGACGTCGGCCAATGCGCCTGCACGCTATGAGCCAATGGAGTAGTCTATCGACCTGATCCTTGCGCTTGCATCGAAGCTTGCGAGCGGTCCGCATCATTCAACCGGTTCATCAATGAGGCCAACATGGAATATCGTCACCTGGGCGCGTCTGGATTCAAGGTTCCCGTACTCAGCTTCGGCACGGGCACCTTCGGCGGCAAAGGCGAATTCTTTCAGGCGTGGGGCGCGACGGATGTCGCCGAAGCACGCAAGCTCATCGATGTCTGTCTCGACGCCGGCGTCACGATGTTCGACACCGCCGACATCTATTCGAACGGCGCATCGGAATCGATTCTCGGCGAGGCATTGAAAGGGCGCCGCGACAAGACCATCATCTCGACGAAGGCCACGTTTCGCTTCGATGAAAACGATCCGAATGCCGTCGGCTCGTCGCGTTTCCACCTGATCCAGGCGGTCGATGCGGCGCTCAAGCGTCTGCAAACCGACTATATCGATCTATTCCAGTTGCATGGCTTCGACGCGAAGACGCCCGTGGAGGAAACGCTCTCCACATTGAACGACCTCGTGCGCGCGGGCAAGATCCGCTACACGGGCGTGTCGAATTTCTCCGGGTGGCATCTGCAGAAGTCGCTCGATGTCGCGGACCGTTACGGTTATCCGCGCTACGTGGCGAACCAGACCTATTACTCGCTGATCGGACGCGACTACGAATGGGAACTGATGCCGCTTGGCATCGACCAGGGCGTGGGCGCCGTCGTATGGAGTCCGCTGGGCTGGGGCCGTCTGACGGGCAAGATCCGTCGCGGCCAGCCGCTGCCGGACCAGAGCCGCTTGCACAAGACAGCCGACATGGGTCCGCCCGTGCCCGACGAGTATCTGTATCGCGTCGTCGATGCACTGGACGCGATCGCCGAAGAGACGGGCAAGACGATTCCGCAGATCGCATTGAACTGGCTGCTGCAACGGCCCACTGTTTCGACAGTGCTGATCGGCGCGCGCAACGAAGAGCAATTGCGTCAGAACCTCGGCGCGGTGGGCTGGAATCTCACGCAAGAGCAGGTCGCGAAGCTCGATGAAGCGAGCAAGGTCCGGCCCGCGTACCCGTACTGGCATCAGGAAGGATTCGCGGAACGCAATCCGTTCCCCGTATGAGTTGAGTTGCATCGTAGGGCCGGCGCATCTTCGGGTTCGAAACGGAACGCGGCGCCGGCTTGTGGTTTCCTTCGACAGCAATGTATCCAGGCGCGCTTGAACGTCACGAAGCGGACGCGAGCGCAGTGCATCTAATGGTCATGAGCGAGGCCAGATATGCCGACAGTGCTGCTTGTAGATGATGACGTTGAAACGCTGGACGCGTGGCAGGGCGTGTGCGAAGCGCATGGCTATGCGACCTGTCTCGCCGAAGATGGGCGCGCCGCGCTGGATATGCTGCGCGAGCGCGATGTGGATGTCGTCGTCGCGGACTGGCGGATGCCCGTGATGTCAGGCAGCGTGCTGTGCCATCACGTGCGCAACGAGCAGAACCTGGCGGCGATCGTGTTCATTCTCGTATCGGGCGAGCCGAGCCCGCCCGCGTTCGTCTATTACGACGGCTTTTTGCGCAAGCCGCTGGCCCCTACGGATCTGCTGTCCGCAATGGACCGGCTGTTGCTCGAACGCGCCGCCGATGGTCGCCGCAGGCGAAACATTTCTTCCGCGCCGAAGAACGGATAGCCAGTCCGTGCTAATCACGTGCAATGCGTGGTTAGCTTGCAATACGCTTTTCGCTTTTGAGCACGCGTCTGTGCTCTTCTTGTCAGCCATTCACAAAAGCACTTTCATCTGTCTGAAAGCAGTCCGCCATCGGCATGCGTTGCTTTTGCGTTGCGCGACTGTGCCCTTCAGCGCCGGATGTTTTTGACACTCCTATGATGAAGACGCTGCCGAGTCTGGCGCGTGCGAGGTTGCCAAACCATCGTCCGTTCTTTTATGATCGCGCGCCCAAAAAACTCTTCACAGCTACATCACGGAGCCAAACCAACATGAAGAAATCTTTACTCGCCCTCGCAACACTCGGAGTTTTTACCGCTTCCGCGCATGCGCAAAGCAGCGTGACGCTCTATGGTCTTATCGACACTGGTCTGGTGTACACCAATAACCAGCAGGGTCACAGCAACTGGCAGATGGTGAGCAGCTCGACGCAGAATACGGTCTTTGGGCTCAAGGGTTCGGAAGATCTCGGTGGCGGCTTGCATGCCGTGTTCAAGCTCGAACAGGGTTTCTTGCTGAACAACGGCGCGCAGGCATTTTCGGGCAGTGCCTTCGGGTCGCAGGCGTGGGTCGGCCTGCAAAGCGATCCGTACGGCACGGTGACGTTCGGCCGGCAGTTCGACGTGATGAATGACCTCGTCGGGCCGCTGACAGCCGAGTTCAACACGTGGGGCGGCAGCATGGCCGCGCATCCGTTCGAGAACGACAACCTGGCTGCGAATTCCGTGGTGATCAACAACTCGGTCAAGTACACCAGCCCGACGTGGAGCGGCGTCACGCTCGAAACGATGTATAGCTTCAGCAACAAGGCAGGCGACTTCGCGAACAATCGCTCGTATGGCTTCGGCGTGTCGTATGCGATGGGCCCCGTCAATCTCGCCGCCGGATACCTGCAGTTCAACAACGCGGGCAACGGCAGCGGCGCGGCCACGTCGTCGGATACGACCGCGAACTTCATCGCGGAACGGCAGCGCATCTGGTCGGTCGGCGGCAACTACACGTTTGGCCCGGCGACAGTCGGCCTCGTGTGGAGTCATTCGCAGATCGACAACGCGGCGGGTGTGTTCTCGTTCGGCACGGGCACCTATCTCGGTGCGAACGATTCGTCGGCGGGAACGCTGGCCGGTTCGTTACGACTCGATAACTACGAGGTGAACGCGAAATACGCGCTGACGCCGGCCTTGAGCGTATCGGGCGCATACACATACACGCATGGCGCGTACAACGGCTCGTCGCCGGGATGGAATACGGCGATGCTGCAATCCGACTATGCGCTCAGCAAGCGCACCGACTTCTACCTTGAAGGCGTCTATCAGAGCGTGCATGGCGCACCGACGGGTTCGGTGCTTTCGCACGCGATGATCAACACGCTGTCGCCGTCGTCGACGGATACGCAGGTTGCCGTGACGGTTGGCCTGCGTCACGCGTTCTGATACGTGTGACGTAGTGAACGGGCGTCAGAACAGATGCCGCAAGCCAACGCGCACGGCAAGCTGCGAATTGGCGCCCGTTCGATCGCGGGCTCTGCGATGTCGTGAGCCGCGACTTCGATAAGTTGAGCAAAGAAGATGCTTTGCTCATGCTTCGCGTCCTCGATCACATCCATGTAGTCGACCGGATTTTTCAGCATCATCTGCAGGGTGTGCCGCACGCGTTTCAGGCGCCGCGATCGGCAAACGTGCCGGAACTCGCCGCGCTTGTAGACGGCATCTGGGAAACCGACGACTGGTACGCGTCATACGTGAACGCGATGACGGAGCACGACTTCGAGCAGCCCGTGGATTTCGTCTTCACCAGCGGAAAGCCCGCGCGCATGCGGCGAGGCGAGATCGTTCTTCATGTCTGCCTGCATGGCACTTATCATCGCGGCAACCCGGGCGCGCTGCTTCAACTGCGGGGCCTCACGCCGAGCCGCGATGCGATCACGGACTTCCTCGAAGACGCGGCGGCTTGAGCCGTCTGTCCAAATCTTCATATCAACCGTGCCCCATCTGCCATCCTCATGGCGCATCCATGGCAAACTTCGGCTTTGTCATCTCCGCTCTGTCATGTCTCGCCCCATTTCATTCGATGAGAAGGGGAGAGGCCACGCACCTTATGGACGCCGACGCCCACGCCTTCAACCAGCTTCGCCCGCGCCTGCAGAAAATCGCCTACCGGATGCTCAGTTCCGTCGCCGAAGCCGAGGACATCGTGCAGGACGTCTGGCTGCGCTGGCATGCAGCCGACCACGCGAGCATCGAGAACGCCGAAGCGTGGCTCGTCTCCGTCACGACGCGCATGTCCATCGACCGTCTGCGCGCCGCGAAAATCCAGCGCGAGCACTACACGGGCATCTGGCTGCCCGAACCCGAGATCAGCGACTCGCCCGCGACACCGGAGGAGATGACCGAGCGTGCCGACGACGTATCCGTCGCGTTCCTGATGCTGCTCGAACGGCTCACGCCCGAAGCACGCGCCGCGTTCCTGCTGCGCGAAGTCTTCGACGCGGACTATGACGAGGTTGCCGATGCGATCGGCAAGACGGAGTCCGCATGCCGTCAGCTGGTGAGCCGCGCGAAGGCGCAACTGCGTGACGAGCGCCCGCGCTATGCCGTGCCGCGCGAGAAGCATCGACAGTTGATGCAGAGCTTCGCGCAGGCGCTCGCGAGCGCGGACTTCCACGCCATCAACGCATTCCTCGCCGAAGACGCCACCCTGGTCGGCGACGGCGGCGGCAAGGTGACGAGCTTTCCGAAGCCGATGGTGGGCGGCCGGCGCATCGCCCAGCTTTTCTACGCGACATTGCGGCGTTTTCCGGACGGGGTTCATGTCAAGCTCGTGACGCTCAACGGTCAGAGCGCGCTGTTGCGCTATATCGAAGGCAAGCTCGAATCGGCGATGTCTTTCGAAACGGACGGCGAGCGCATCGTCAGCATTCACGTCCAACGCAATCCCGACAAGCTGGCGCGCATCGCCGCAGCATACGGCGAACCCTGAGCGCGCTGCGCGCGGCTGCGATGACTTCGCCCGCCAGCGCCTGATGGCGGGATTGGTGCCGGTTGGGCAACACCGTGAGCCCGTCCGCGGGTCTACCGCGGCGCGCGTCGCGAACCTACCATGACGACGTGCGGTTCACCACCGCGAACGGCATCCGTGCCGCACGGATGCATCCGTCATCGTCGCCAGGAGAAGTCATGACTCAACGTATCAATTACTTTCACGAATCGCCCGAGCTATCGAAGAAGTTCATCGAGTTCAGCAACCTGCTGAAGGACTGCGCGATCGAAGAACCGATCCGCGATCTCGTCAACATTCGCGCATCGCAGATCAACGGTTGCGGCTTTTGCCTCGACATGCACGTGAAAGAAGCGACCATTCACGGCGAGCGCGCGCTGCGCCTCCATCATGTGGCGACCTGGCGCGAGTCGACGCTGTTCTCGCCGCGCGAACGTGCCGCGCTCGCATGGACGGAAGTGCTGACCACATTGCCCGAACACGGCGTGCCTGACGACATCTACGAGCGCGTGCGCGGCCAGTTCTCGGAAAAGGAACTGTCGGACCTGACATTCGAAGTCATGGCCATCAACGCCTGGAACCGCGCAAACGTGGCGTTCAAGTTCGTGCCGGGATCGTGGGACAAGGCGTTCGGCCTCGACAAGGCGAACCTCGCCTGAGCCGGCGGGCCGTCTTGTTCAACTCGGCCTGTGCGGGCCGCGTCCATGTGAGGAGCGCATCATGTTTCGCTCGAAGAGAGTTATCGGAGCCCTGCTCGTCATGGCGAGCGCATTGACGAACCAGGCCCGCGCCGAGCCGCCCGCGGCCATCGTGACACCCGTCATGACCAAGCCGCTCGACGACTATCCCGGCAAGGAAGCGTTGATGATCCTCGTCGAATATCCGCCTGGCGCTGCGGACCCGGTGCATCGGCATAACGCACATGGGTTCATCTACGTGCTGGAAGGATCGATCGTGATGCAGGTCAGAGGCGGCAAGGAAGTCACGCTGACGCCGGGCCAGTCCTTCTATGAAGGCCCGAACGATGTCCACACGGTGGGGCACAACGCGAGCCAGACGAAGCCCGCGAAGTTCCTCGTGCTGCTGCTGAAGGACAAGGGCGCGCCCGTGCTGGTGCCGGAGAAGTAACGCGCGGCAGCCGCCTCACGCATTGCCGCAAAAGAAAATTCGCGGACGACGTCACAAACGGAAGCGCTGAAACGTCTAGTCGGATAAGGACCTCCACTCTTCGCGCTTCCATGTCAGACTACGCACCGCGCCGCTCCGTTACGGGCGCCGACGATCCGATTGCTAGCACGTTTGCAACAAGTTTCGCCGGCGTCGTTTCCTTTCTTGCCGTTGCCAACGAAGGCAGTTTCGCCAGAGCGGGCGATCGCCTCGGCATCGGCCGCTCGTCCGTCAGCCGGAACGTGCAGAAGCTGGAGGCGCAGCTGGATACGCGCCTCTTTCTGCGCACCACCCGCAGCACGTCGCTGACGCGCGAAGGCGAACTTTTCTTCGAGAACTGTCAGGCGGGCGTCGAACGCATCGTTCAGGCGCTCGAAGAGATGCGCGAGTTGCGCAGCGGGCCACCACGAGGGCGGCTGCGCATCTATGCGACACCGGGCTTCGGGCGCAGGATCGTCGCGCCGTTGTTGCGCGGTTTTCACGCGCAGTACCCGGATATCTCGCTGGAACTGCTGCTCAATGATCGTCCCGCCGACTTCACGGCCGATCGCATCGACGTGTCATTTCGCGACGGACGCATGGAAGACAGCGAGATCGTCGCGCGTCAACTGATACCTATGCAGATGATCGTCTGCGCGTCGCCCGCATATGCGGCCGCTCACGGCTTGCCGCGCCATATCGACGAACTGGCTGACCATCGCTGCATCAACCTGCGTACGGCATCGGGGCGCGTGAGGGAATGGGAGTTCAAGGTCGACGGCCTGCCAATGCGCCGCCAGTTGCATGCGCCGCATACGTTCAACGACCCGGATCTGATTCTCCAGGCCGTGCTGGATGGACAAGGCATCGCGCAATTGCCCGGTTATCAGGTGTGCGATCTGCTCGGTGACGGGCGTCTCGTCACCTGCCTCACCCAGTACGCACCCGACGACAGCGGTCACTACATCTGCTATCTGAGCCGCAAGCATCTTCCTGCGCGCATCCGCGTGTTCGTCGATTACATGACCGAGCACACGCGAGCCCTCGACCTGCATTGCCTGACCACGATGGATGTGATGTCAACGGTCGACTGAACGCGGCGACGTGTCGATGGGTGTCCGCGTCTCGACATACTGGAAAACACCGCGCGACACGGGACGTTCATCGTCGAAGTACAGATAGCTCGACGGATTCGCGACGACATACCGCACGCGGATTCCGCCGCGCGCCAGCGCTTCCTCGGCGCGTCCGGCCACGGCATAACGCTGCACCATCTGCGCACCCGCCGAATGGCCAATGACCGTCACAGAAGATAGCGCGGGATAGCGCTGCCGGTCGTCGAAGTGTTCGAGCAGCGCATCGAGCGCCGCGAAGGAACTCACCGGCGCGCGGGCGCGCCTTCTTTCCATCCGGCTTCGGAACACACGAGCGTGCTTGCAGGCATCTGGAACGCGCGCAGATCGCGCGTCGTCAGAAACTGCGGCGCGACGATCATGCTCCGTGTTGCATCCGCACCGTCTGCGGCGAGTACTTGCTGCCCGGTGGCAAAGTACTTGTCGGCGTTGCGCAGCGTGCCGTGAACGATGATGAATACGCGTGTGACGTCGGGTTCTGCGGCGTCGATGTTGCGATCGGCGTAGAGTGGCAAAGTGCCGTCGCCGTCGGGCGTCACGACACGCATGGCCTGATCGGCGACTTGCGCGACGGGCGCATTCTGTCGCGACGATGCGGTGTTCGCGGCGGCCTGCGCGCAGTTTGCCGCCGTCAATGCCAAAGCGAGCCATGCCGCGGCGAGCAACGAGCGGCGCGCCGGTTCTGGAAACATACTGAATGCCTCGTGACGTACGTGCGTATTTAACGCGCGACGCGGCGCATTCCATCGCATGAACCGGGCGCGTCGCGGTACGCGAATTGCTCGGTGGTGATGCCGGAAATCCGCCGACATGCGACTTTCGCCACTGCAAGGCCGACAATCTATGCGGTCGCTCGACCGCCTGGGAGACGTCCATGAACCGCTGGCACCGTTCGTTCTCCAATCTGGGCCGCGTGCGGCATATCGCGATCCTGAGCCTCGTCACGGCGATCTGCATCTCGTGCAGCGGGGGCGGCTCTTCGAACAACGCGAGCACGAACGGCGGGAGCGGCGGTTCGGGCTCGGGCAGTCCGAGCGGTTCGGGCAGTTCGGGCGGTTCGGGTGGCTCAGGCACTTCGGGCGGCACGGCGATGGCAGCGACCGACGTGCTGACCTACCACAACGACCTGGCCCGCACAGGGCAATATCTCGCCGAAACCACGCTTACGCCGGCAAACGTCAACGCAACGAGCTTCGGCAAGGTGGGCTTTTTGTCCGTCGACGGCAAAGTCGACGCGCAACCGCTGTATGCCAGCAATGTGCCGGTGAACGGTGCAGCGCACAACGTCGTGTACGTCGTGACCGAGCATGCGAGCGTGTACGCGTTCGATGCCGACAGCAACGCCCAGCTATGGCAGCGGTCGCTGCTCGGCGCGGGCGAAACGACCAGCGATCCCCGCAACTGCACGCAGATTTCCCCAGAGATCGGCATTACGGCGACGCCCGTCATCGATCGTGGACGCGGGACGAACGGCGTGATGTATGCGGTGGCGATGAGCAAGGACGGTGGCGGAACGATTCACCAGCGCCTGCATGCGATCGATCTCGCCACGGGCGCCGAGGTGTTCGGCGGCCCTAGGGAAATAGCCGGCAGCTATCCGGGCAGCGGCGCGAACAGCAGCAACGGCGTGACCGTCTTCGATCCACAGCAATACGCGGAGCGGCAGGCGCTGACGCTGGTCAACGGCAACGTCTATCTGGCGTGGACCTCGCACTGCGACCAGGGCGTCTACGCCGGCTGGGTGATGGCCTACAACGCCGATACGCTCGCGCAGACGGGCGCGCTGAACCTGACGCCGAACGGCAGCGGCGGCGCGGTCTGGATGGGCGGCGGCGGGATGGCGTCGGACGGGACGTCGCTCTATCTGCTCGATGCAAACGGCACGTTCGACACCACGTTGAACGCGCAAGGTTTTCCATCGAATGGTAATTTCGGCAATGCGTTCGTCAAACTCGGGGCCGCGCCGAATCTCAGCGTCGCGGATTATTTCGCCACCTTCGATACCGTGTCGCAATCCGCGCGCGACGCCGACCTCGGTTCGGGCGGCACGATCCTGTTGCCCGATCTCGTCGATGCGAGCGGCGTCACGCGGCATCTCGCGCTCGGCTCGGGAAAGGACTCGAAGATTTACGTCGTCGATCGCGACAACCTGGGCAAATTCAGCAGCTCCAGCAACGCGATCTGGCAGGAGATCGACGGTCAACTGATAGGCGGCGTGTTCACGACGGCGGCGTTCTACGGCAACGTCGTGTACTACGGCGCGGTCGGCGACAACCTCAAGGCGTTCCCGGTCAGCGGCGCGCGTCTCGCCACCACGCCTGCATCGCAAAGCGCGTTCCAGTTCCCGTATCCCGGCACGACGCCGAGCATCTCGGCGAACGGCGCGCAGAACGCGATCGTGTGGGCGGCGGAGAATGGATCGGTGGCGGCGCTGCATGCGTTCAATGCCGCGAATCTCGCGCAGGAGCTGTACAACAGCAATCAGTCGGGTTCACGCGACACGTTCGGCGCGGGCAACAAGTACATCACGCCGATGGTCGCGCACGGACGCGTGTACGTCGGCACGACCAATGGCGTCGCGGTGTTCGGATTGTTGAAGTAGCGCGCCTGGATGGCGCGCCCGCTAGCACGCGGCCCGCGCCTCGGCCAGCATACGATGGATCTGCGCGACCACGGCCGCGCCTTCGCCCACTGCGGACGCGACACGCTTGGTCGACCCCGAGCGCACGTCGCCGATCGCGAAGACGCCGGGCACGCTGGTCTGCAACGACATCGATTGCAGCCCGGCGCCGGGAATGTCGGGCCCCGTCAAAACGAAGTCTTTGTCGTCGAGCGACACGCCACATGTCTTGAGCCAGCCGGTGTTCGGCTCCGCGCCGATAAAGACGAACAGATGATGCGTCGTCATGCTGCCCTCGATGCCGCCCGCGCCCCGATAGTGCACGCGTTCGAGCCGCGCATCGCCTTGCAGCGCGGTCAGTTCGATGCGTGTGTGCAGCGTCACGTTCGGCAGCGCCAGAATGCGTTCGGTCAGATAGTGCGACATGCTGTGTTCGAGGCTCGCCCCGCGTATGAACATATGAACATGCTCGGCATGCGACGCGAGAAACACGACTGCCTGTCCCGCCGAATTGCCGCCGCCGATCAGCAACACGGGCTCCTTGCGGCACAGACGCGCCTCGATCGGCGTGGCCCAGTAGTAGACGCCGGAACCTTCGAAGCGCTCCAGCCCCTCGACATCCGGGCGCCGATACTCCGCGCCGCTCGCGATCACGACGGTGCGCGCGGTGATGCGCCGGGCGTCGGTGAGTTCGACGACGGGCGGCTGCTTGTCGCAATACAGGGCCCGGACCTCGCACGGAATGCCGATGTGCGCGCCGAACTTCTGCGCCTGCACGAACGCGCGGCCCGCAAGCGCCTGGCCGGTGATGCCTGTCGGAAAGCCCAGATAGTTTTCGATGCGCGAACTGGTGCCCGCCTGGCCGCCGGGTGCGCGGCAATCGAGCGCGGCCACCGACAACCCTTCCGAAGCCGCATACACGGCCGCCGCCAGTCCCGCTGGCCCCGCGCCGACAATGGCGACGTCATACACATGTGCCGGATCGAATTCGGGAATCAGCCCGAGACACGACGCGAGCTGTCCTTCGTCGGGATTGCGCAGCACCGTGCCGTTCGGGCAGAGGACGAGCGGAAAGTCGTCGGGTTGCGGCGTCAGCCGTTCGAGCAGCGCGATCGCTTCGGCGTCCTTGTCGGCGTCGAGCGTCATGTTGGGGAACGCGTTGCGGCGCAGGAAGTTCTGCAGCGTGGCGAGCCGCCCGCTGTTGGACGGCCCGACCAGCACGACGCCGTGTCCGCGCTCGATCACCAGAACGCGCCGCAGGATCAGCGCGCGCATGATCTTCTCGCCGAGGTCGGCTTCGCTGATCATCATCGCGCTCAGTTCGTCGGGTCGCAGCAGGATTGCTTCGACATCTTCGACCACGTGCGCGTCGACGACGGCGGGCTTGCTGGAGAGCTGCGTGACATCCGACGTGAACTCGCCGCGTTGCGTGTAGGTGTGAATAATCCGCTCATGGCCGAGACCGTCGCGCCCGACTATCCGCACCTTGCCCGAGAGCAGCACGAATACGCCCGGACAAAGGCTGCCCGCGCGATAGAGCAGGGCGCCCGTCGTGTAGCGTGAGCGCGTGCCGAAGCGCCGTATCCGCTCGATTTCCGCGTCCGAGAGGACGGGAAACATCTGCTGGTGCCGTGGATGATCGCGCACGCCAGGGTCTTCGAGGAGATCGCCGTCGAAGAGGTTAGCGTCCGTGGATGGCTCACGGGCGGGCGCTGCGTCTGACGGCGTTGACTCGTTGCTCATCGCGGACTTCCTCCGGCGCATGACGGGGTGGCGCGTGGGCGTTGCGCAAGTGTTGGCCGCCCGTAAGCCAAGCATACTTCCATCGTTCGATTTTTGCGTGCGATGGGCCGGCTTTGCGGTTCCGCATCCGCGTGTTTCATTTGACCCTGTTGCATCGTTTCGCCGGGTACTATCAAAAGTGTGCGAGCTATTAAATCGTATGCGATTGACATTGTGGCTCGCTTCGATCAATATGCATCGCATGCGATTGAATCGCATGGTGCATATAAACCGATATCCACTTTCGACCAAGGAATCACGATGACCAAAATTGAAAAAGTCCTGTTCACGGGCAAGACGCACACGACGGCAAGCAAGCACGCTGCCGCTTCGCGCGGCCTCGAAGAACGGCTCGACCTCAGGCTGTCGGCGCCCGGCAACGATGCGCATCCGCAGCATGTGTTCGAAGCCGCCGATCCGCATCCGACGGCAGAGCAACTGTTCGCGGGCGCGTGGTCGGCCTGTCTGATCACCGCGATCGGGTTGGCGGCCAAGGCGAAGAAGGTCGCGCTGCCGCCCGACCTCGCACTCGATATCGAGATCGATCTCGGCATGACGGGCAACGCGTATTTTCTCGGCGCGCGGATCGACGTGAGCATGCCGGGCGTGGCGCGCGACGTCGCCGAGGCAGTCGTGCACGCCGCG
Source organism: Paraburkholderia sp. PGU19 (assembly GCF_013426915.1). Lineage (GTDB taxonomy): Bacteria > Pseudomonadota > Gammaproteobacteria > Burkholderiales > Burkholderiaceae > Paraburkholderia. The sequence continues at coordinate 895,956 of NZ_AP023181.1, read as the reverse complement.
GACGAAATGTGTCCTTACTCGAAGGCCACGCGCGGCAATATCGACGTCGCGATCAATGTGATCTGAGTACGGCGTCTGGCTGCGCATGCGTCTGCGCGTATAACGAGCCCGTAACGAACGTCTTGCCGGAAAGGGCGCGCTAGAATAAAAATCTGCGCCCTTTCCTCGACGGCAGACGGCCATGAACCTGTGCATCGCCCGCTTCGTTCGCCCAACGGTGTCTGCCCTATGTGCTGCGTCGCTCGCCACGCTTGCTGCGTGCGGCGGCAGCGTGTGTATCGGATTCGACGGTTGCGGGGGCGTAATCGCGACGCAGAACCTCGCGCTCGCGGGCACGGCGGCCACTGGCAAGGCGCTTGCGAGCGCGAACGTCAACGTGGCCTGCGCGCAAGGTTCGGGGGCCACGCTATCCGATGGCGGCGGCCGTTACAGCCTCGCATTCAACGCAACGCTGCCGTGCGTGATTACCGTGACTTCCGGCGGCACGACGCTGCATTCGCTCGCTTTCGCTGGCGGCACGTTCAACACGACGCCTGAAACCGAACTGATGCTTGTCTACCTCGCCGCGCAACTCGGCACGAGCGAGTCCAGTCTGATTGCGAATTTCGCCAGCAACGCGCAGTTTCAGCAAGCGCTTGCGAACCAGACTACCGTGCAGAACGCGCAATCGGCAGTGGTCACGAACCTGCAGCAGCACTATGCCGTCACGCTCACTGCGCCCGCGTTTTTGACGACGCCGTTCGCGGTCGGGCAGGCAGGCGTCGACAGCGATCTCGAAGTGCTTGCAAAAGCAGGCGCCATCGACGCCAACGGCATGCCCGATCCAGCCGCCATTTCGCTGATGTCTCAGGCGGGTGCTGCGAATCCGCTTGCGAAAGCGTCCGCGCCTTTATCGGGCGGTATGTAAGTCGCGCCTCATGCGATCGGTTCCGTCGTCATCGCGCGGGTGAGGCCGTGCATCGGACGGCGCATCGCGACGTCGAACGGATTCACCTGCGGGCCGATCAGATCGGCTTGCCGCTTGAGGAGTTCGACGACCATCGGCAGACGGTCCTCGCCCAGACGCGCCGACAGCGTGCCGACGCTCAACGCCGCCACCGCGCAGCCCGTGCGGTCGATGATCGGCACGGCCACGCCCGCCATGCCTTCCAGCACGCCGCTATTGCGCCCCGCGTAGCCGACTTGCCGGACGCGTTCGATTTCCGTGCGCAAATAGACTTCGTCGAGCACGCCATAGCTACGCAGGCGCGGCACGTTGAAGCGGATGATCTCTTCGCGCTCGGCTTCGGGCAGAAACGCGAGAATCGCGAGGCTGCCTTGGCCGACACCCAGCGCGACGCGGCCGCCAATATCGCCCGTAAACGAGCGGATCGGAAACGGGCCTTCGCACATGTCGAGACACACGGCGTCGAAGCTGCTTTTGACGAGCAGAAAAATCGTGTCGCCGAGACTCGCGCACAGTCGCAGCAAGGCAGGGCGGCACAGCTCGCGCATGCCGCTCGGATTGCCGGCCTGCGAGGCCAGCGCAAAAAAGTCGACGCTCAGCCGATACAGCTTCGTACTCTGATCCTGCTCGACGACCCCTTCGGCAATCAGCGCATGCAGGATGCGATGCACGGTGGCCTGCGTCAGCCCGACAGCTTTCGCGATCCGCGTCACGCGGCCACCTTCCGGTTGAATTTCTCCGAGCGCGCGGATCACCGCGAATGCCCGCTGCAACATGCCGGTGCCGGGAGCGTCGGCTTCTTTCGAAGAATTCATTGGCGATCTCGATTCGGATTCCATTGAACGGAATACTAGCCGATGTTCTTACCAGAAAACAAACTGTCGGCTTCAAACGCCACTCAAACGCGTAGGAGCATGTGATTCAGTATTTTCACTGACAACGCGCAGTGGAATAGAAGGCATATGCAATTGCTTAAATATTCCATTGAACGGAAGAAACATGATCTTTGTATCGTTCATTGGAATTTGACATTGACGCTCTGGAATTTGGCTAGCTAGAGTCGGCTCAACAGACACCAGTCGATTCAGCCGGTGCCGCGCACCGAAAGGCCAGACCATGTCGTTCCTCACATTGACTGACGTTTCGAAGACGTTCGGCGATCTGCATGCCGTGACGGGCATCAACCTCGCGGTGGAAAAGGGCGAATTCGTTTCGCTGCTCGGCCCGTCGGGCTGCGGCAAGACGACCACTCTGCAGATGATCGCGGGCTTCATCGAAACGACGCGCGGCCGCATCACGCTCGACGGCCGCGACATCACGCATATGAAGCCGAACCGGCGCGGCCTCGGCATCGTCTTTCAAAGCTACGCGCTGTTTCCGCATATGAGCGTCGCGCAGAACGTCAGTTTCGGGCTGGAAATGCGCGGCATCGACAAAACCGAGCGCGCCGACCGCGTGCGCGAAGCGTTGGCGCTGGTGCGGCTCGATGCGCTCGCGCATCGCTTTCCGCGCGAACTGTCGGGCGGTCAACGGCAGCGCGTCGCGATTGCGCGCGCGATCGTGATCGCGCCGCCCGTGCTGCTGCTCGACGAACCGATGTCGAACCTCGATGCGAAACTGCGCGAGGACATGCAGTTCGAACTGCGCTCGATTCAACGCAAGATCGGCACGACGACGATCATGGTCACGCACGATCAATCCGAAGCGCTGTCGATCAGCGACCGCGTGGTCGTGATGGAGGCGGGGCGCATCACGCAGATTGACACGCCGTATCGCGCGTACGAGCGGCCTGAGAATCTGTTCGTCTCGCAGTTCATCGGCAAGGCGAACATGCTGGCGGGCAAGGTCGTATCGCGCGACGGCGACGCGATCGGCATCGACCTCGGCCACGATCTCGCGGAGACGGGCAGCATGACGCAGCTCGCCGCGCAAGGTCAGGCAATCGACGTCGGGGACGCCGTCACGCTGTGTATTCGCCCGGAAAAGCTGCGCCTCTGCGCGCCCGACAAGGGGCGTCTCGCGGGCAACGTGACGAGCCGCTTCTTCCTCGGCAGCCAATGGCTTTACCGGCTCGACAGCCGCGTCGGCGAGATGCTCGTGTGCTGCCAGAACGAAGGCAACGAGCCGTTTTCGGAGGGCGCGAAAGTCGGCATCGACTGGCATAGCGATTCGCTGCGCCTGATCGGCCAGGAGCGCGCGCATGGATAGCACATTGCCCGCCACGCAAAGCGCGAACCGAAGCGCGGCGCGCGCGCCATGGCGCGCCTTCGTGCCGCTCTGGCTGATGAGCGCCCCCGCGTTGATTCTGTTCGCGACGCTAGTGCTCGTGCCGCTCGCGATGACGCTCGCGCTGACGTTCTATCGCTTCGATCCCGCAGTCGGCCCGATCGCGGCATTCGACTTTCACAACTACGTCGAAGTGCTCGGTTCATCGTATTTCCACACCATCTTTCTGCGCACCTTCGGCATCGCCTTGCTGACGACCGCGCTGTGCGTCGCGATCGGCACGCCCGAAGCGTATGTGCTGTCGCGCATGCGCGACCCGTGGCGCTCGCTGTTCCTGCTGGTGATTCTCGCGCCGCTGCTGGTGTCGGTGGTAGTGCGCGCATTTGGCTGGAGCATGTTGCTCAACACGAACGGCCTCGTGAATCAGGCGTTCGCGCTGTTCGGCCTGGGACCGTACAAGCTCGAATACACGACCTTCGCCATCGTCATCGCGCTCGTGCACGTGATGCTGCCGTTCATGGTGATTCCCGTGTGGACGGCGTTGCAACGGATCGATCCGCAGACGGAGAACGCGGCGTTGTCGCTGATGGCGTCGCCCGCGACGACGTTGCGCCGCATCGTGTTGCCGCAACTCGTGCCCGGCATTCTGTCCGGCAGCCTGATGGTGTTCGGCCTCTCGGCGAGCGCATTCGCGATTCCCGGCCTGCTCGGCGGGCGTCGTCTGAAGGTCGCGGCAACGGCCGTCTACGACCAGTTCCTGAGTTCGATGAACTGGCCGCTCGGCGCGACGATCGCGGTGCTGCTGCTGGTCGCGAACCTGGTGGTGATGCTCACCTACTACCGCGTGCTCGAGCGGCGCTACACGCGCAGCATGGGCTGACGCGAACCCGACAGGCGAAACATCATGCGCAAGAACGGCCCCATTGCACTCGCGTTCCATACCGTCGTGATTCTCTTCGTGCTGGCGCCACTGGCGATCGTCGTGCTGGTCGCCTTCACGCCCGACGAAACCTTGACGCTGCCCACGCACGGTTTCTCGCTGCGCTGGTTCCGCGCGATTCTCGACTATCCCGACTTCATCACGGCTTTCTTCAACAGCCTGAAACTGGCCTTCGCGTCGGCGACGCTCTCGCTCGTCGTGGCATTGCCTGCGGGCCTGGCGATTGGCCGCGCGCGCTTTCCGGGGCGCAATTTTCTCAATGCACTGCTGCTGTCGCCGCTCGTGATTCCCGGCCTCGTGCTCGGCATCGCGATGCTGCGCTTCTTCGCGCTGATCGGCGTGACGGGTTCTTTCGCGTGGCTGATTCTTGCGCACATGGTCGTGATCACGCCGTTCGTGATGCGCCTCGTGCTTGCGTCGGTGAGCGGACTGGACCGCAGCATCGAGCACGCGGCGTCGTCGCTCGGCGCCGACGCGTGGACCACGTTCCGCCGCATCACGCTGCCGATGATCGTGCCCGGCATCACGGGCGGCTGGCTGCTCGCGTTCATCAACAGCTTCGACGAACTGACGATGTCGATCTTCGTCACGTCGCCGCAGACGGTCACGCTGCCCGTGCGGATGTACATGTACGCAACCGAATCGATCGATCCGATGATGGCGTCCGTCTCCGCGCTCGTCATCTTCATCACGGCGGGCGCGATGCTGCTGCTCGACCGTGTCTACGGGCTCAACCGCATTCTGATTGGCCAGCACTGATGGCTTCTTTCTTTTCCGCTCACATGTCCCGTTCCAACAGCCAGTTGCTGCGCGTGGCCGAAGCCGGACGCGCGCCCGTGTCGTTCTTTCTCGATGGCGTCGAAGTCGGCGCGCTGACGGGCGATACCGTGCTGACGGCAATTCTGATGCAGCAACGCCACGTGCGTCATAGCGAATTCAGCGGTGAGCCGCGCGCGGGCTTTTGCATGATCGGCGCGTGCCAGGACTGCTGGGTGCGCTGCGAAGACGGCACGCGGATTCGGGCGTGTTCGACGCTGGTGAAAGACGGCATGCGCATCGTGACGAAGGGTGCGCGATGAGCAGCGGGCGACAGGTGGTGATCGTCGGCGCGGGCCCTGCGGGGATTCGCGCGGCGCAGACGCTGGTGGCGGCGGGCATCCGGCCCATCGTGCTCGATGAGAACGCGCGTTGGGGCGGACAGATCTATCGTCAGCCGCCTGCCGATGCGGGCTTCACGCGCAGCAAGGCGACGCTGTATGGCTTCGAGTCGAAGAAGGCTGATGCCGTGCACGAGACGATGCGCGCGCTTCTGCCGCAGATCGACTATCGGCCGGACACGCTCGTATGGTCGTGCGAAGGCCGCAGGCTCGACACGATCCGCAATGGCCGCGAGGCGAGCGTCGCGTTCACGCAGTTGATCATCGCGAGCGGCGCGACGGATCGCGTGTTGCCCGTGCCGGGCTGGACGTTGCCCGGCGTTTATACGCTCGGCGGCGCGCAGGTTGCGCTGAAGGCGCAGGGAAGCGCGATCGGGCGGCGCGTCGTGCTGGCGGGCACGGGTCCGTTGCTGTATCTCATTGCGTATCAATACGTGAAGGCAGGCGCGCGGATCGAAGCCGTGCTCGACACGAGCGCGTGGTCGAAGCAGGTCGCGGCGGTGCCGAAGCTCATCAATCAGCCTTCGACGTTCGCCAAGGGCATCTATTACGTGGCGTGGCTCAAGGCGCGCGGCGTCAGGATGGAGCGTGGCGTGACGCTGGTCGGCATCGACGGCGAAGAGGGCGTGGCGGGCATTCGCTTCAAGGCATCGCATGAGAGCGAGCGCATCGAAACGATTACCTGCGATGCCGTTGGCCTCGGCTTCGGCTTGCGCCCGGAAACGCAACTCGCGGACCTCGCCGGATGCCGCTTCCGCTTCGATACATTGAACGGCTGCTGGTTGCCTGAGCGCGACGCGGCAGGGCGCAGCTCGGTGGCGGGCATCTATCTCGCTGGCGATGGCGCGGGTATCGCAGGCGCGGACGCCGCTGAACTCGCGGGCCGACGTGCGGCGCTCGCGCTGCTCGACGATCTCGGCATTGAGCATCCCGCGCACGCGGATGGCCTCGATCCCGCCACGCTCGAACGCCGCTTGCAACGCATCGCCGTGTTTCGCGCAGGCATCGAAGCGGCCTTTGCGCCGCCCTCACAACCCGCGAAGCACTGGCCCGACGACATGACCGTCTGCCGCTGCGAAGAAGTCGATGCGGGCACATTGCGCCGCTGCATTCGTGGCGGCGAGGCCAGCGAGATCAACCGGCTCAAGGCGTTGACGCGTGTCGGCATGGGCCGCTGCCAGGGGCGCATGTGCGGCGAAGCGGCCATTGCGCTGCTGAGCGAGGAAACGGGACGTCCGCCGGAAAGCGTCGGGCGTCTGCGCAGTCAGGCGCCCATCAAGCCCATTCCCATCTCGCCGATGCTGTTCGACGACGTCGTCGCCGCGATTCCCGAGGAGGCACGCGATGAGTGACGCCGTCCACTATCAGGTCGTGATCGCGGGCGGCGGGCTGGTCGGCTCGTCGGCGGCGCTGGCGCTCGCGCGGCGCGGCGTGCGCGTCGGCCTGTTCGAGCGGCGCTATTGCGGCGCGCAGGCGAGCGGCGTCAACTACGGCGGCGTGCGATGCCAGGGACGCCCCGCCGAACAGATGCCGCTTGCGATGCGCGCGCGGCGCGTCTGGGACCGCTTGCCGGAACTCATTGGCATCGACGGGGAACTCGTCGTGTCGGGACATCTGCGTCTGGCGCGGCGCGACAGCGATTTTGCCGTGCTCGAAACGTGGGCCGCGATGGCGCGCGAACACGGGCTCGAAACCGAACTGCTGGCAGGCGCGGCGTTCCGCAAGCGTTATCCGTGGCTCGGCGAAGCGGCGCTGGGTGGCTCGCTGTGCATGAGCGATGGTCACGCGAATCCGCGCCTCGTGTCGCCCGCTTTCGCTCGCGCGGCGCAACGGGCGGGCGCCGTGGTACGCGAGCAAACCGCGCTCACCGATATCACGCACGACGGCTCGCGCTTCCAGATTCGCGCGGGCGACGAACGCATCACGGCCGACTGGCTGATCAACAGCGCGGGCGCGTGGGCGAACACCGTCGCGGGCTTTTTCAACGAAGCCGTGCCGATGAAACCGATCTATCCCAACATGTGGGTGACCGAGCCGCTGCCGCGCTTCGTGACGCACAACCTGGGCGTCGTGGGCGGCGGCGTGTACGCGCGCCAGGTCGAACGCGGCAACTGCGTGATCGGCGGCGGGCGCGGACATGGCGACGGCGAATACGCGCAACCGTCGACGCAAACCACACGCGCTGTGATGCGCGACGCGTGCGCGCTGCTGCCCGCATTGCGCGACGCATTGCTGATCCGCACGTGGAGCGGCGTCGAAGGCGAGACGCCCGACAGCAATCCCGTGATCGGCGCGAGCCAGAAGGTGCCGCGCCTGCTGCATGCATTCGGTTTTTCGGGCGGCGGCTTTTTGCTTGCGCCCGGTGTCGGCGAAGTGATGGCCGACCTCGTGATCGACGGCGAGACCTCGACGCCGCTCGATGCGTTTGCGATCGGCCGCTTCAACCGAAGCGCGATCCCCGCTGTTCTTTAATCCTGTCAAGGAGACCCACAATGAAGCTGTCAAGCACGGTCGCGGCGCTGGCCGCCGTGTTCGCGATCGGGGCGGCCGCGCCCGCCTGGTCGCAAACCAAAACGATCTATATCGGCATGAACGGCGGCCCGATGGAGAAGGCGTACACGAGCCAGGTGCTGCCCGACTTCGAGAAGGCGAACAACGTGAAGGTGGTCGTGGTGCCGGGCACCTCGTCCGATGTGCTCGCGAAACTGCTCGCCAATCGCAACAGCCCGCAGATTCACGTTGCGTTTCTCGATGACGGTGTGATGGCGCGCGCCGTCAGCATGGGTGTGTGCCAGAAGCTCGACGACGCGCCCGTGCTGAAAGAGCTGTATCCGTTTGCGCGCATGAAGGATGACATCGGCGCTGGCGTGCAGCTCGGCATGACGGGCATCGGCTACAACACCAAACTGTTCGCGGAGAAAGGCTGGGCGCCGCCCACATCGTGGATGGACTTCGCCAATCCGAAGTACAAGGGCAAAGTGGTGTTTCAGTCCGCGTCGAGCAGCACGTTCGGCCTGCACGGCTTTCTCGCGATCAACCGTTTGATGGGCGGCAACGACCAGAACGTCGAGCCGGGTTTCAGCAAATGGTCGAGCACGGTTGGACCGAACGTCGTCGAGTACATTCCCAATTCGGCGAAGCTCTCGGAGATGGTGCAAACGGGCGAAGCGGGGCTCTTCCCGCTGACGCCGACGGCGGTCGGCGATCTGCAGGACAAGGGCATTCCTGTCGGCTACGCGAATCCGAAGGAAGGCGCAGTCTTGCTGCTGGTCGACCTGTGCGTCGTGAAGAACAACGCCGATCCGCAGCTTGCGCAAAAGCTCGCGCAGTTCCTGTTGTCGGCGCCGGCTCAATCGAAAGCGGCGGCAGCGGGCAAGCAGATTCCGACCAACGAGCACGCGACGATGACGCCCGCGATGCAGAAGAGCCTCGGCAATCTGGATGATCTGGTGAAGAAGGTGACGGTCGTCGATTGGGATTCGATCAACGCGCACCGCGCGCAATGGGATCAGCGCTGGAACCGGCAGGTCGAGCAGTAATGGTCTGATGCGCGGCGAGTGGGGAGTGCCGCTCGCCGCCGTGCGCCAGGACTTCGCGCACCCCTTCTGCCTGTGCCGTGACGAACAGACAGGCCCGAAAATATCCGGCGCGCTGACAAACTGCACACGAAACGTGTAATTTGTTCTACGCTATAAAAGTTACCTGCTGCGCATGTACGCTCGTCTCGCGTTGGTGCCGATCGGGAGCCGCCGCGAACCGTTGCGCACACGCCGGGTCGTACGGCATCATGACCGGCGGCTAACGTCAGAAGTTCTCTAAGCTGATTCCTGATAACCCGCTGGCCGTCGTTACAACGACGGTGGCGGCATCCGACGCATCGTTTGGAACCTGTTACCACGGAGAAAGAAGATGGCGATTCGACTAGGAGAAGTAGCGCCCGATTTCACGGCGGAGACCACAGAAGGCACGATTCGATTTCACGAATGGATCGGCGATAGCTGGGCAATCCTGTTCTCGCATCCAAAGGACTTCACCCCCGTCTGCACGACGGAACTGGGCTACATGGCGGGACTCAAGCCGGAATTCGACAAGCGCAACACGAAGATCATCGGACTAAGCATCGACCCCGTCAGCGATCACCAGAAATGGGTGAAGGACATCGAGGAGACGCAGGGCAACGCGATCAATTATCCGATGATCGGCGACGCCGATCTGAACGTCGCGAAGCTCTACGACATGATTCACCCCGAAGCGAGCGGCGGCCCGCGCACGGCTGTCGACAACGCGACGGTGCGTTCGGTGTTCCTGATCGGGCCGGACAAGAAGGTGAAGGCGATGCTCGTCTATCCGATGAGTTCGGGCCGGAATTTCGACGAAGTGATGCGTTTGCTGGACTCGCTGCAACTGAACGCGAAGCACACGGTCGCCACGCCCGTGAACTGGAAACCGGGCGAGGACGTGATCATTCCGACGTCCGTGTCCGACGAAGCGGCCAAAGAGAAGTATCCGCAGGGCTTCAAGACGTTGAAGCCGTATCTGCGTTACGTGCAGCAACCCAAGTGAGACCTTGAGCGACGGTCCGGCGCGCGCAGTTGTGAAGCGCGCGCCGGCGTGATTGCTATTCGCAACAGAGGCGTTTTCCGACACACGTTGAGAGACCGTGAGCGTGCTGATCTTCCGACAACTGTTTGACCAGCAATCGTCTACCTACACCTATCTGCTCGCTGACAGCGACACACGCGAGGCCGTACTGATCGACCCCGTGTTCGAGCAGACGCGCCGCGATGCCGCGCTGCTCGACGAACTCGGCCTGCGCCTGCTCTTTACGATCGACACGCACGTCCATGCAGATCATGTGACAGGCGCGTGGCTGCTGAAAAAACGCACGGGCAGCCAGATCGCGATATCGGCGGCGAGCGGCGCGGAGGGAGCGGACCGCTATGTCAGCCACGGCGATTCGATTTCCTTCGGTGCACGGCAACTGCGTGTGCGTGCGACGCCTGGTCATACGAATGGCTGCATCAGTCTCGTGCTCGACGACGAGTCGATGGCCTTCACGGGCGATTGTCTGCTGATTCGCGGCACCGGTCGCACGGACTTTCAGAACGGTAATCCGCATGCGCTGTTTCGCGCGGTGCATGAGCAGCTTTTCTCGTTGCCCGAAAGCTGTCTGTTGTATCCGGCGCACGATTATCGGGGCCTGACGGTGACGAGCGTGGCCGAAGAGCGGCGCTTCAATCCACGGCTGGGGGGTGAGCTTTGCGAGGACGATTTCGCGGGCTATATGACCAATCTCGGCCTTGCGCATCCGCGGCAAATCGATGTCGCCGTTCCCGCGAACATGCAATGCGGTGTCGCGGCCAGCGATCCGTCGCTAAAGCCGCAACCCGAATGGGCGCCGCTGACCTACACGTTCGCGGGGATCTGGGAAATTCATCCACAATGGCTCGAAGAACATCTGCAATCGGTGCAGATCGTCGATGTGCGCGAGCCCGACGAATTCGACGGCCCGCTTGGACGCATTCCCGAAGCGAAGCTGATTTCACTCGGCAGTCTGGCGAAACGCGTGGCGGAACTCGGCAAAGAACGTCCTATTGTCACGGTCTGTCGCGCGGGCGGCCGTTCGGCGCAGGCGACCGTGATGCTTCGCCAGGCAGGGTTCGAGGACGTCGCGAATCTCGCGGGCGGCATGTTGCGCTGGCGCGCTGAAGGCCGGGTCGTCGAAAACGGCGGTCTGTAGGCCTGTAGGCGCCACTTCAAAAGTACTTCTCCCTTTCGTCTGACACATCCCCTCGACACGCTGCGCGACGCGGAAAGAAATGCGCGCGTGCGCTGTGTCTTTTCTATCGTCAGGTAGCTTCTTCCCACTGAGTGCACGCTGTAAAGGTGCGCAGCCTCCGAATGTGTAAGGTGTACTGTATATATCGTTCGAGCCGGTAGAAACTGGCGAACGTTAGTGCATTTCATGGCCCATTAAAATAGTTCGCGATGCTTATCAATATCGATGCCATGTACATTGCGATCTGATCCCGCCCTTGGACAACACCTCATGGATTTCGGACAATCCTCTCGCGTGATCTCGCCATGCGCCGTTGCCGCTGATCATACGTGCTAGCGTTAGTCGAGCGGTTTCATGCATGTCGCGACGACAGGGAGTGATGATGGAGGGAGTGATGGAACGGCGCACTGTCGACGAGATGAAAGAGGTGCATGCGACACGTGTCGCGGTCGTTATCGCAACGAAAGGGCGTCCCGATGCAATACCCAACGCGCTTGCATTTCTCGCACGTCAAACTATGACGCCTTGTGTCGTCATTCTCTCCGCTACGAATGAAGCCGACGTCGGTGAAAAGTACCCGACACCATTTCCCGTGATGCGTATCTTCGGATCAGCCGGTTTGCCCACGCAAAGGAATCGCGCGCTCGATGCGCTCCCATGCGATATCGACATCGTCGCATTCTTCGACGACGACTACGCGCCATGCCGCGACTGGATCGAGCAATGCGCGCGGATGTTCGAGTCCAATCCGGCCGTGCTCGGCGTGTCGGGAAAAACAGTGCAGGATGGTTCGAAAGGCTGTCCGCTGACGTGGGATAACGCCCGGCGCATCGTGACCGATGCGGAAAGTGCGGCGAGTGAGCCGCATGCGCTGACGCCGTGCATTTCTCTCTATGGCTGCAACATGGCGTGTCGCATGAGCGCAATGAGTGGCCTGCGTTTCGATGAGAGACTCGTGCTGTATGGCTGGCTCGAAGACAAGGACTTTTCATGCCGGCTGTCGAGCCGTGGTCCCATCGTGCGATGCGCGCAAATGAGCGGCGTGCATCTCGGCATGGCATCGGGCCGCGTGTCGGGGAAGCGGTTCGGCTATTCGCAAGTTGTGAACCCGAACTATTTGCGGCGCAAGGGCGAGATGTCGCGCAGTGAAGCGGCGCGTTATATCGCCAGGGCGCTTGTGATGAACGCGCTCAAGTCATTGAGACCCGAGCCGCATCTCGACCGTCAGGGACGCCTGATCGGCAATCTTCTCGGCCTGATCGCCATTGCTTCGGGATCGGGCGATCCGGAACAGGCCGCGAAACTGTAGCGCCAGGCGCGCAATCAGATGGTGCCGAACAACGCACGCGGGCGATCGCGCAACGCTTGCGCGAGCGTTTGCAGCGCGCTCACCAGTTGTTCGCGCGAAGACGCGCACGCGAGATTGATCCGCACGCCATGCTCGACCTCGGCGCGATCGACCGCAAAGGCCGATGAAGGCATCACGACCACGCCGCGCGCTTTCGCATTAGCGGCGAAATCGTCGGCGCGCCACGGCGGCGGCAGCTTGAGCCACACGAACATGCAAGCGGGGTCGGACTCCAGCCACTCTTGCGGCAGAATCTGCCGCGCAAGATCGTGACGCACGCGGATCTCGGCGAGCTGCGCGTCCATGATGCGTCGCGCCGTGCCGTCCTCGATCCAGATGGTCGCGATCAGCATCGACATCGGCGCGGGCATCCACGCGGTCGTGCGCACCGCTTCAGCGGCGAGCGCGGAGCGCTCGGACGGACTCAGCAGGTAACCCAGCCGCAGCCCCGGCGCGAGTATCTTCGACGTCGCGGCGATGTGAAACGTCAGCTCCGGGCACAGGCTTGCGAGCGTAGGCAGACGCTGCGAGACGAGCGGACCATACACGTCGTCTTCGATGATCGCGACGCCATAACGCCGCGCGATATCGACGAGCGCCACGCGGCGCTCCAGGCTCATCGTCGTCACCGTCGGGTTCTGCAGATTCGGCACTGTAAAAATCGCCTTGACGGGCACGCGGCTGCAAATGCGTTCGACTTCATCCGTGATCAGCCCGTCGCGGTCGCTCGGCACGCTGACGATCTCGAACTGGAACACGGGCGCGAGCGCCTTCAGGCCGTAATACGTGAGCCGGTCGGCGACGATCACGCCGTCCGTGCCGATCAGGCTGTTGAGCACGGCATAGAGGCCATGCTGCGCGCCGCTCGTGACAACGAGATGCTCCTGCGACGGCGTGAAGCCGGGCCCGGCCATCCACTTCGCGCCCGCCGCTCGCGCCCAGTCGGGACCTTGCGGCGGCTGATATTCCTGTAGCGACGCATAGCGCGGATCGCGCGGCAGATCGGCGAGCGTGGTCGCGAGACACGACAGGAACTCGCCCGTCGCCGGCCGGTTAACGGTCAGATCGATCGCGCCGCCGGGTGCGGCATTGGGCGCGATCGCGGTTTCGACGCGCGGCATCGCGCCGCCCGTCACGAGCGAGCCGCGCCGCTTGCTGCCGATCACCAGGCCGCGCAGCTGCAATTCCTTATAAGCGCGCGACACCGTCGACACATTGATGCCGAGTTCGGTGGCGAGCTGACGCTGCGGCGGCAGACGGCTGCCGGGCGGATAGACCCCGCCGCGAATCTCGTCCTCGATCGACGCCGATACCTCGATATAGGTCGCGCGTTTTGTCTGGACCGGATCGCCGTTTGTCTGGTCCACCTCGGCTGCGGCGCCGTTGCTGTGTGCTGCCTTGTCTCTGCTGGAAGCCATTGTCTCGCCCTGTCTCCATACAAAACAGGCTTTGTCTGCCTGTTTGTGCCAGTTCGCCGGATTTTATACCAGATACGCATGCGTGCCACTGCTTTCAAGCCTGGCAAGGACTACGCCCGTCAACGCCAGGGAAAGTCCTGGACCATACAATGACGTTTTTAATTGCACACAAAAAAATGTTGTGTGATTCTTTGAATCAGGTTTTGTGTGGTTTTTGAATTGCAGGATCGAGCTGGAAGGAGATTTCGCATGGCAGAGAGCAGGACAAACACCCGCGCATCGCACGACACACAGGAGAGCGCCACGCCCCGTCTTGGCGTCGCATTGCGTCAGCGGCACGTCACGATGATTTCGCTCGGCGGCATCATCGGCGCGGGGCTTTTCGTGGGCAGCAGCGCGACGCTCAACACGGTTGGGCCGGCTGCGTGCCTGTCGTATCTGGTGGCGGGCATCGTGGTGCTGTTCGTGATGCGCATGCTCGGCGAGATGGCGCTCGGCGTGCCGGGCGTCGGGTCGTTCACCGAATACGCGCGCATTGGTCTCGGCGACTGGGCGGGCTTCACGAGCGGCTGGCTCTACTGGTACTTCTGGGTGATCGTGGTCGCCGTGGAAGCGGTGGCGGGCGCGGCGATCCTGCAGCGCTGGATACCCGCACCCGTGTGGATGATCGGGCTGGTGCTGCTGTCGTTGATGACCTTCATCAATCTGATGTCGGTGAAGTCGTACGGCGAATTCGAGTTCTGGTTCGCGTCGATCAAGGTCGCGGCCATCATCGTGTTCATCGCGATCGGCGCGGCATGGGTGTTCGGCCTGGGCCATACGCACAGCGCGTGGAGCAATCTGACGGCCACAAAGGGCTTCTTGCCGTTCGGCACGATGTCGGTGTTCGCGGCCGTGCCGACCGTGATCTTTGCGGTCGGCGGCGCGGAGATCGCGACCATCGCCGCCGCCGAATCGGACAACCCCGCGAAGAGCGTCGCCGCGATGACCCGCTCGGTGATCCTGCGCGTGATCACGTTCTATGTCGGCTCGATGTTCCTGATTGCGTGCATCGTGCCGTGGACCAGCATCGTGACGGGCCATTCGCCGTTCGTCGCCGCGCTGGAGACGATGCGCGTGCCGGGCTCGGCCGACATCATGAACGCGATCGTGCTGGTCGCCGTGCTGTCCGCACTGAATTCGGGTTTGTACGTGTCGTCGCGGATTCTGTTCCGCCTCGCGGGACGTGGCGATGCGCCGCGCGCGCTGCTGCGCCTCACGCCGTCGCGCGTGCCGCGTCTTGCGGTGCTGTTGAGCAGTGTGGTCGGCTATGTGGCGATCATCGCCGCGATCGTGTCGCCGCAGGGCGTGTTCCTGTTCCTCGTCAATGCGTCGGGTGCCGTGATGCTGTTCGTCTATCTCGCGACAGCGCTTGCGCAAATCCGCATCCGCCGACGCCTGCAACGCAACGGCGAGCAGCCCGAACTGCCGATGTGGCTCTTCCCGTGGCTCTCGTATGCGGTTGTGGTGGCGATCGTCGGCGTGCTGGTCGCGATGGGCCTGGATGCCGAACTGCGTCCGCAACTGATGGCGAGCATCGCGAGTCTCGCGTTCGCATCGGCGGCATGGCTGCTGGCGGCGAAACGGCGCAACGCGGATGACGGCACGCGCACGGGTTATCTCTCCGCAGCCGATGGACGTGCATTGTCGGGAGAGCGTTGATGGCAGAGATCGGCATTGTCGGCGCGGGTTTCATCGGGCTTGCGAGCGCCGGCTGGCTGATGCGCGACGGGCACCGCGTCACGCTGTTCGATCCGTCGGGCGTCGCGCAGGGCGCGTCGTTCGGCAACGCGGGCACGTTCGCGCCGTATGGCTGTATTCCCGTGAACAATCCTTCCGTGTTCCGCGATCTGCCGCGGTTCCTGCTGTCGAGCGAGAGTCCGTTCCGTTTGCGCTGGAGTTATCTGCCGCATGTGTTGCCGTGGCTCGCGCGTTTCATGATCAGCTCGACGCGCAAGCGTTATGAAGCGAGTGCCGGCGCGCTCGCTGCATTGCTCGCGCAGGCGCAGGACGGCTACGGGCCCTTGCTCGAACAACCGGAACTTGCAAAGTACGTGAGGCCACGGGAATGCCTGTATCTGTATTCGAGCGGCGCGTCATTCGATGCGTCGCGCGCTTCGCTGAATCTGCGCAAGCAACTCGGCGTGTCGTTCGACGTGCTGTCCGCCGCCGAGGTGCGCGAGCTGGAGCCCGCGCTTGCGCCGATCTTCGAGCGCGGCGTGCTCTTCAGCGACAGCTGGCACTTCTCCGATCCACAAGGCTTTCTGCTGTCGCTGCATGAACTGCTCGCGGCGCGTGGCCTCGAACTCGAACGCAAGAGCGTGAGCGCGATTGCGCCCACGGCAGACGGCGTCACGCTGACGACGGACGACGGCACGCCGCGCCGCTTCGATCATGTCGTCGTTGCGACGGGCGCGCGCTCCGCGAAGTTCGCGGCGCAATGCGGCGACCGCGTGCCGCTCGATACGGAGCGTGGCTACCACGTGCGCTATCGCGGCGCGACGCAACTGATATCGCGGCCTGTAGGCTGGGCCGAGCGCGGCTTTTACATGACACCGATGGACGACGGCGTGCGCGTTGCGGGGACGGTCGAACTGGGCGGCTTCAGCGACGTGCGCAACCGTTCGCTGCTGGACCTGCTGACGTTTTCTTCGAAGCGCGCGTTGCCGGGGCTGACGCAGCCCGACAGTTCGTGGCTCGGCTTCCGGCCTACGCTGCCCGACGGCGTGCCTGTGCTGGGCCGTTCGAGCGACAGCGAGCGCGTGATTTACGCATTCGGGCATCAGCATCTGGGACTGACATTGGCAGGCGTGAGCGGGCGCATCGTGGCCGATCTCGTCGCACGGCGCGCGCCGCCGCTCGATTTGTCGCGCTATGCGCCGACGCGGTTCTGAGGCGACGCATACGCATGTGTTCAAGGACGACTTCGAGGCGTCGCGCATCGGGTCAGTCGACAGGCAAAGAGCGCGACATTTTCTAATGACAGGAGCGCATCATGAATCGACGTACATGGCTGATCAGGTTAGCGGTTTGCGCTCTGGCGGCGCATGCTTCATTCGCATTTGCCGCGGACCCGGAAATCGTCAAGATAGGTTTTGTCGGCCCGTTGACGGGACCCGTCGCGCGGGTCGGCAAGGACCTGCAATACGGCGCGCAACTTGCGCTCGATGAAGAAAACGCGAAGCATCCGATCATTGCGGGCAAGCCCGTCAAGTTCGTGCTCGACGTGCAGGACGATCAGGCCGATCCGCGCGTCGCGATTCAGGTTGCGCAGAAGCTCGTCGATGAAGGCGTGGTCGGCGTGATTGGCCACTACAACTCGGGGTGCAGCATTCCGGCATCGACTGTGTATCACAACGCCAATGTCGCGATGATCACGCCTGGCTCGACCAATCCGCAGCTGACGAAGCAGGGCTACAAGAACGTGTTCCGCACGATGGGGCATGACGGTATTGGCGGCGTGGTGGCGGGGCATTTCGTCGTCGAGCAGATGAAGGCGAAGCGCATTGGCATCATCGACGACCGCACGGCGTTCGGGCAAGGTCTCGCCGATGCGTTCGAGAAAGGGGTGAAGGAAGCGAACGGCAATATCGTGTCGCGCGAATTTACCAACGACAAGGCCGTCGATTTCCGCGCGATTCTCACTTCGCTGAAGAGCAAGAATGTCGATGTGATTTTCTTTGGCGGGCTGGATGAGCAGGGCGCGATGCTGGTCAAGCAGATGCGTTCGCTGGGGATGCAGACGCAGTTGTTTGGCGCGGGTGCGTTGAAGAGTAATGCGTTCTTGCAGATTGCGGGTTCTTCGGGTGAGCGCACCCAGGATCTTGAGCCGGGTCCCGCGCTTGATAAGTTGCCTGCGGCGCAGGACTTTGGCAAGCGCTATAAGGCGCGGTTCAACCAGGATGTCGAGCTGTATGCGCCTTTTGCATATGATGCTGCGCTTGCTATGTTGAAGGCGATTCATGATGCTAATTCGCTTGATCGCGAGAAGATTGTTGAGAGTTTGGCTAAGGTGTCGTTGACGGGTGTTACTGGGAAGATTACTTTTGATCCTTATGGGGATCTGATTAAGCCGCCATATACGCTCTTTGAGGTGCAGCAGGGGCAGTGGAAGAGTGTTAAGACTGTGGGTGGAGGAGTGTGACGGTTGGGTTGGTTTGTCATTGCGCTGGCAGCCGCGTTGCGCCTTCGCGGCGCGCGCGGTTTGTTTTTTTGCCTTTGCGGTGGCATCTTCGATGTGATGTTTCGCTGCGCAGGCCTAGGCGTTGTGTGCTTGTGTTTGCGCTGGCATCCGCGTTTCGTTATCTAGCTTCAAGCGTCGCCCCTGTGCGGGGCGGCACCTACTTTTCTTTGCCGCCGCAAAGAAAAGTAGGCAAAAGAAAGCGGCTAACACCGCCAGGTCTAGTTTCTGCCTGAGGGCCCCCAACGGGTCTTACGCTTCACACGGCAACCTGCTTGTTCCGCGTTGGTTGCCAGCGCGCTTGCGGTGCGCCTCACCCGCTTCACGCACCCGCGTCGCAGCACGCCGTGCCAGATAGTCATCTGCCGCCCAGGTGGCAAACTGTGTGTAGGCTGTAGTGCCTAGCACGCCTCACTCCGAACCGGTAACGCATGCGTTCCACCCTGTAAGAGCGCTACCCTATACGACGCGACAACCTACACACAGTTTGCCACCTGGGCGGCGCAAACCATTAGCTGCCGCTAGCCCTTGTGCGGGTGTTTGAAGTGGGTGAGGCGTTCATTCAGCGCGTTGGCAACACGCGCGAACAAGGACGTTGCCGTTTGAGGCGTAAGACCGGTTGGGGGCCCTCAGGCAAAAAGAAATGTTGGCGGTGTTAGCCGCTTTCTTTTGTCTACTTTTCTTTGCGGCGGCAAAGAAAAGTAGGTGCCGCCCCGCACAGGGGCGACGCGTGAAGCTAGATAACGTATCGCGGATGCCAGCGCAAAGGCAAGCACACAACGCCAAGGCCTGCGCAGCAACCATCACATTGCGGATGCCCGCAAAAAAACCTTCAAATCTCAAGCTCCAGAAACTGCGTCCCTTCGACAGGATTAAAAACATAAGCAGAAATCGGCCTGAACCCTAAAGAAGCATAGAGCCGCTGCGCAGTCTGCATAGTTGGCAGCGTATCGAGCCGCATCCTCCGATACCCCGCTTCCTTCGCAGCATGCACGACGGCCTGCGCAAGAAGTGTCCCGATTTGATGTCCGCGTCCTTCGGGCCGCACATAAAGCCGCTTCATCTCGCAGATGTCGAATTCAAAAGGCCGCAGTGCAACGCTACCGATCACGCGCTCGTCGCGCCACGCGAGCAATATGGTGCCACGCGGCGGCGAGTACTTACCGGGCAGCGTGGCCAGTTCCTCGTCGAACGCCTGAAAGCCAAGGTCAATACCAAGACCATCCGCGTACTCGCGGAAAATCGCCCGCACGGCCTCGATTTCGTCGGGAAAACGAGCGGGCCGAATATCGATCATCGAAGTCTTCCTGCAATGCGTGATGTATGCAAGTGTAGTCGCGGATCCCAATACGTTCACACCAAAGAGAAAGCGACAAAAGGAGAGGCGCCCGGCACGAAGAAGGGCAAGAGATCAGGGCAACGAGATAGTCAGATTCGCCGACTGCGGCCCAAGCCGGATAATCTGCGAGTAAGGCGCAAGCGTCCGCAACGTCGCATCCTTCAGATAGGCATTGAGCCCAGGAAGCGCAACCAGCCCAACAGACGCAACAACAACCTTGACGCCTTCAAGCGATCGCATCCGCCTCCGCAATATGCCGCACGATGGCCGCATTGACTTTATCGGCGTGCGTGAGCGGTCCCATATGTCCTGCACCTTCGACGATGGCCAGGCGCGCCGCTGGCAGCAGCATCGGCAATCGCTCGGCAATCGCGCGGGTCGGAATGGGCGCGTGCTGGCCGCGCATGATCAGCGCGGGGACACGCAAACCTGTGTACGCGCTGGCCGGCGTGCGCTCGTCGAGCAGTGCGCGGAAGTCGAGTGGCGCCTTCGGTGCCCAACGCGTCAGTGCGTCCTGCACCGAAGGCCGCAGTGCTTCCCACGCGCCCCGGCCGCCCCAGTAATCGACGAATGAGGCTGCCGCGCCCCGATAGTCGCCACAGCTCACGCCATCGGCGGTGCGCTTCGAAATCGCGACGATTTCCGCAAGCGCGTGCGCTCCATACGAGCCCATCATCTTGAGCAGATGAAACGCCGAGGGCTCGTATAGCGTCAGACTCGCGATACGCTCGGGCCGCTCGACGGCTGCGCGCAACGCCACGCCACCGCCATACGAGTGGCCAACGAGATGCACCTTGCCACGCGATGCGTCGATGATGCCGATGGTCCTCGCGGCCTCGTCGGCGAGCGTGAACGCGCGCTCGCCGCTCCACGGGCCCGTGCTGTCGCAGCCGTAGTGCTCGGGCGCGACGAACGCGTGACGCGAGCCAAGCGCTTCGCCGAGCTTGCGCCATTGCGCCGCTCCCGAGCCAGAGCAATGCAATGCGATCACCGAACTTGCGGATGACGAGGCTTGCGACGCGACTGTGCTGTCCATGTTGTTGAGGGAGTTAGAAAGTTGGATCGGGACGTCGGCGGGTGTGCCTCAGTCAATTTCGCTTGCATGCATGCGGCGTTCGAGTTCGCCCATGTCGACCGCGGATGCGAGGTACGCGTCGCGGCGACTGTGTTCAGCACGGTCAAGCGTCTTTCTCAACAACTGGAATAGATAGATGAGCATGATGTCCTCTGGTCGATCACGTGATCGATGGCGTAGCGGCATGAATGCCGTGTACTCGCAGAGTCCATGCCACATTGCTGCAAGCCTCGTCTGGCGGACCTTTTAGCTGTCTCTGCGGGTTTAAGGCCGGGCGAAGCGTCGTTGCGCGGCCGACAAACCTTGAATGGAAGTTGGACTGAAACAGACACGTGTGCCGTGTCGCGGCGCATCGTGGAACGACTTCGCCGCGCACCCAGCGCAGCGAAGTCAATTGATGCGGGAAAAGCGGCGTCTGTATGAAGCGACCAGACGACCCGCATCAGACTCCATTCACACGCGCTCCACCACGACTTCGAGATACTCGCTCGGCAGGACGAGCGTCGCGTCGTTCGAACGGTTACGGCTCTCGATCAGCGCCATCAGATCGCGAAGAAAGGCCGCCTGCGGCTCGCCTTCGAGCGCGGCAAACGCCTTGTTCATCGGCCCATAGAACGTGCGGAACACGTCGACGAAATGTTCCGGCGAACGGTAGCGGAACGTGAAATCGCGGCTCGTCGCGATGATGCTCCGGGCGTTCGCGCTGAAAAGCGCTTCCAGGCGCGCCTTCGTGCCCCAGAGTGCTGGCGACATCACGCCTGCCGGCGGTGGAATGTACTTGCCGATCGTCTTGAATAGCTGCCCGATGAAACTCTCCGGCGTCCAGTTCGCGAGACCAATCCGTCCGCCCGGCTTGCAGACGCGCACGAGTTCCGCGGCCGCTTTCTCCCGGTCGGGCGTGAACATCACGCCGAAGGTCGACATCACGATGTCGAATGAGGCATCCGCGTAGGGCAGCGCTTCAGCGTCCGCTTGCTGGAACTGCACCGGGAGCCCTTCGGCTTGCGCGCGCGCACGTCCGGAATCGAGCAGCGAGGCGACGTAGTCCGTCGATGTGACGTCGCAATAGCGGCGCGCTGCGGCAAGCGTCGCGTTGCCGTTGCCGGCGGCAACGTCGAGCACGCAACTGCCGGAACGCACATCGAGCGCTTCGCAAAGGTTCTCTCCGACGATTTGCAGCGTGGTGCCAACAACAGCATAGTCGCCCGTCGACCAGGCCGCCTGCTGGCGGACCTTGACGGCGGTGAAGTCTGCAACGGATGCGAAAGCAGAATCAACAGCGGACATAAAGAACTCCTGAAAGGCCAGGGCAGCGATGCGAAAATGCATCGTAGTGCTGCGTGTCTGATGGCGCCGCGAATGCTTGCATGCGACCATGCCCGCGCGGCGAACGGGCAATCGAACTGATCTGGACGACGCGACGGCTACTCGGCCGTTACTCGATAGCGTTCATGGGCAGCTCGGACTCCGGGTAGTGAACGTGCACACCCGCTGCATACGGGAAGTCGTCTACAACCGCGGCATATACATCAATGAGCCCGAGTCCCGGATGCTCGGTGAAGAGGTGTCCGCCGCATAACCTGCACCACTTGCGATAACTGTGCGGTGTCTTGTTGTACGTGCTGATGTCGTCGGCACCATGTGTGACGCGCAGCGCGCCGGGGATCCACAGCGTGAATGCATTGATCGGGCTGGCCGACCAGCGGCGGCACGACTCGCAATGGCAATAGCCCATTCCCGCGGGCTCTCCACTCAACGTGAACTGCACGGCGCCGCAAAAGCATTGGCCTCGATAGATGTCCGCGCGACTCATATTTGTCTCCGGATAACGAGGTGGCCGCGCCTTTGACGTTCCATGAGCGCTTCACCGTTCACTGGTGCAGAATTGCATGGCTGCCAGTATCGGCACACAAGCCGGTTCGAGGAATGACCAGGCGTCCAGATGTTTTGCGCAGGACGCCGAAACTGATGGGCGCTGTCATGGATGCTTTCTCTGATGTCCTTCGCGTGGTGCGTCTCGGAGGGGCGGTGTATCTAAACGCCGACTTAACCGCGCCATGGTGTGTGGTCGGGGAAGTCACGTCGGATTTGTGCGCCACGTTCCTGCCGCGCGCTGAACGCATCGTGTCCTATCACCTCATCACTGAAGGCAGTTGCTGGGCTACCCTCGTCGACGATCCTGCTTCTGCGATTCGTGTCGATGCAGGAGAACTTCTCGTCGTACCGCAAGGCGAAGCGCATCTGATGGGCAGTTCGCTGGACGTCGCGCCTGCGCCTTCAGAAGACCTGATGTCGAAGTATCTGAACACCTCGCCGGGCGAAGTGATGACGTTGAATTACGGCGGCGGTGGTGCGCACACGCGGATCATCTGCGGCTTTCTTGCCTGCGACGATTCGTTGACGAACCCCGTCCTTTCGGCACTGCCACGGCTCTTCAAGGTCGACATGCGCGACGATCCACAATCGGCGTGGCTCGAATCGTCGTTGAAACTTGCCGCCAATGAGGCTGCCGACTGGCGCGTGGGCAGCGCGATCGTGCTCTCACGGCTTTCGGAGTTGCTGTTCGTAAAGGCGGTGCAACGTTGCATCGAGGCGTTGCCGGCAGATCGCAAGGGTTGGCTCGCGGGCGTGGGCGATCGTTTCGTTGGCCGCGCACTCGCCATGCTGCATGCGCAGCCCGCATATGGCTGGACCGTCGAAGAGCTCGCACGCAAGGTTGGTCTTTCGCGCTCGGCGCTTGCGCAGCGCTTCACGGAACTGCTTGGCCAGCCGCCCATGCAGTACCTCGCCCGATGGCGCTTGCAGATCGCCGCGCAGGCGTTGCGGGATGGAAACCCGACGCTTGCGGCAGTGGCCGAGCAGGTCGGGTATGAATCGGAGGCCGCATTTAATCGCGCGTTCAAGCGGGAGTTCGGCATGCCGCCCGCCAGTTGGCGGCGCAGCAAGGGTCTGGCGGATGGCCGCGATTCGATCGACGCAAACGCCGATACGCGAATCGGTGACGATTCGTCTGACGAGCGTTTGGTGGCGGGTTAGGGCGTTTAGCTAAGCAAGGTAATGGGCGGGCACGTGGCCGGAGAGAATACTGGCTTGTTGCCTGGATCGGTAACGCATCGCTTGTTAGTTCGCAACTAACCGTCTGCCGCCGCCCACGCCCCCAAACGACTCCCCCGCAGCTTCTGTCTACAGGCGGAGGGCGATATACCCGCTTCCCCAGACATGCAAGTGCCAACCCGCCAAAGAGCGGCCGCACAACGCCTCCACGCACCATCTACGGCGCGCGTCGATCGACAGTGCTAGTCTTTGCGCTGATCGCGCATACCGCCCGTCGCGAACTTCATCGCGCTTCGCGGCTCTTAGCGCAAACGGCGACGCGTCGTGGGCCGCATCTGCGCCCATCGGCGCACCGTCCACCGTGCTCAACGGGCACAGACGACCGAGGCGAGGTAACGTGAATGAACACACCATCAAGCAACGACGTTGTCTTTCTGTTCGACGTCGATAACACGCTGCTCGATAACGATCACGTGCTGACTGACCTGCGCACGCACATGACGCGGCAGTTCGGTGAAGAAAATAGCGCGCGCTACTGGGAGATCTTCGAGGATCTGCGCAGCGAGCTCGGCTATGCGGACTACCTTGGCGCACTGCAGCGCTATCGAACCGAGCACCACGACGACACGCAGCTATTGCTGATGTCGTGTTACCTGATCGACTATCCGTTTGCGAACCGCGTATTCCCCGGGGCGCTCGATGCGCTGCGCTATGCGAGCGAATTCGGCAAGACGGCGATTCTGTCCGATGGCGACGTCGTGTTCCAGCCGCGCAAGGTGTCGCGCTCGGGCCTGTGGGACGAAGTCGAAGGACGCGTGCTGATCTACATACACAAGGAGCAGATGCTCGACGACGTGATCGCGCATTATCCGGCGCGTCATTACGTGATGGTCGACGACAAGCTGCGCATCCTCACCGCGATGAAAGAGCAATGGGGCG
This sequence comes from Paraburkholderia sp. PGU19, assembly GCF_013426915.1. GTDB lineage: Bacteria > Pseudomonadota > Gammaproteobacteria > Burkholderiales > Burkholderiaceae > Paraburkholderia. The sequence goes on along the minus strand of NZ_AP023181.1, from coordinate 871,516 downwards.
ACCGCCTGACGACGATCTTCCCGCGCCAGGGTCACTATGCGCTCGATGCCAAGGAGATCGCGAAGTATCCCGACCCTGACATTACGATCGAAAGAATCGGCGAACTGACGTCGATCGACTTCGACGCGTTGACGGCCAAGCGGCGTTGAGCGACGAATAAAGCGCGCCGCGCCGCTATTCGCTCATCCATTCGCCGCTCAGATCGCTGCTTTGCAGCAACTCCAGCAGCGTGCCCGCCGGCTGACTCAGCCGCTTCGCCGCCAGCGCAATGAATTCGACGTCGGGCAGCGCGGGCAAGCTCGCGCTGTTCACAGGCGGCGCGAGCCCGCGCGCGGACACGTACTGCGATTTCGCCGTCAACCCCAAGCCGCCACGCGCGGCAGCGATGCAGCCCGCGTGGCTGCTGCTGGTGCACACCACTTCCCAGCCGAAGCCTTTTTCGGCGAGCGCATTCAGCACGACGGCGCGCGTCACGCTCGGCTCCGCCACGAGCACCAGCGGCAACGGTTGTTCGAGATCGACGATCGTACCGGGCCGCGCAATCCATTCGAGGCGCGAACGCAGCAGCGGCGTACCGCGCCGTTCGCCCAGACGCCGCTTGCCGACCAGCAGATCGATCAAACCGGCATCGAGCAGTTCATACAGGCGGCTCGTCATGCCGATCGTGATCTCCAGTTCCACATCGGGATGGGCCGCGCGAAACGCGGCCAGCACGTTCGGCAATGCGCCGAGCGCGATATCGTCGGACGTGCCCAGGCGCACGCGTCCCTTCAGCCTCGGTTTGCGGAACTGCGATTCGGCGCGATTGATGGCCTGCAGGATCACGTTGGCATGCACGAGCAGTGCTTCGCCGTCGGCGGTCATCGCGAGCGAATGCGTGTCGCGTACGAACAGCCGTCTGCCGACGCTCTCTTCGAGTCGGCGAATATGTTCACTGACGCTCGACTGATTCAGGTCGAGCCGTTTGCCCGCTTCGGTAAAGCTGCGGCAGGTGGTGACAGTGGCGAACGTCCTGAGCCAGAGAGGATTGAGCATGCGGCATTGTCATCGGCATTTGCGATGACAGTCAATGCCTTCAGGTGACTTCCCGATTGCCGGTGAAATCGATACCATGAGCGCTGCATCTGGATTTGGACGAATCGGCCTGATCGCCGGTTCGGCGAAACGCCCGTTTCCGAGGCGCTGTGATCGCGACGCTATAGACAACGGCTTCCGTCGCGCCTCTCCGAACTTCATCATGACCCGCGATTCCTCACATACCGCCTTGCTCTGGATCGTCGCCGCTGCATTCTTCATGCAGGCACTCGACACGACCATCGTCAACACTGCGCTGCCTTCGATGGCGCAAAGCCTTCACGCGTCGCCGCTCGCAATGCAACCCGTCGTCGTCTCGTACTCGCTGACGATGGCGCTGCTCACTCCCGCTTCAGGCTGGTTCGCCGACCGCTTCGGCACGCGCCGCGTGTACTTCGCCGCGATTCTCGTGTTCGTGCTCGGGTCGGTGTGCTGTGCGGGCGCGCACACGCTCGATCAACTCGTGATTGCCCGCGTGCTGCAAGGCGTCGGCGGTTCGATGCTGCTGCCCATCGGGCGGCTTGCCGTGTTGCGCCGCGTGCCGGGCGAGCAGTACGTATCCGCGCTCGCGTTCGTTTCGATTGCGGGGCAGGTCGGGCCGATCGTCGGGCCGACGCTGGGCGGCTGGCTCACGCAAGCCATTTCGTGGCACTGGATTTTCCTCGTCAACGTGCCCGTCGGTGCGATCGGCCTGATCGCCGTGCAGCACTTCCTGCCGCACGATAATGCAAGCCATCCGCCGCCGTTCGATTTCATCGGCTGCGGTCTGCTGTCGCTCGCAATGATCCTGCTTTCGCTCGCGATCGATCCGCCGATGAGCGCGTATCGTGTCGAATGGTCGGTAGGTCTTGCGCTGGCGGGCGTCGTCGCGGCGCTAGCTTACATTCCGCATGCACGTTCGAGCGAGCGGCCGCTGTTCAGGCTCGCTCTGTTTAGCGAACCGAATTTCAGCATCGGCTTGATCGGCAACCTGCTGTGCCGGATCGGATCGAGCGCGGTGCCGTTCATGCTGCCGCTGCTGATGCAGGTGCAGCTCGGCTATTCGCCGCTGCGCTCGGGGCTGATGATGCTGCCCGCCGCCATCGCCGGCACCGTGTCGAAGCAATGGATCGCGCCGCTCATCAAGCGCTTCGGTTACTCGGCGTTTCTGCTCGTCAATACGATGATCGTCGGCTCGACGATCGTCGCGTTCGCGCTCGTGTCGAAACAGTCGACGCCGCTGCTGGAGATCGCGCTGCTCGCAGTGTTCGGCGCGGCCAATTCGATGCAGTTCGCCGCGATGAACAGCGTGACGCTCAAGGGTCTGTCGCATGCGGATGCGGGCAGCGGCAACAGCCTGTTTTCGATGGTGCAGATGCTGGCGATCGCGCTGGGCGTGTCGATCGGCGGCGGGCTCGTCAACCTGTTTTCTGCTGGCGTGGGCTCGGCGGCGACGGGATTCATGCTGAGCTTCGTTTGCGTCGGCGTGATCACGCTGCTGTCGGCGCTCGTGTTCCGGCGGCTCGATGTATCGCCCGCGCGGCCTGCCGTCGCGGCACGGACGGCGCGCTGATTCGCGCTTCATCGTGGCGCATGCGTGGTCTGCGCCCGTTCGACGAGATGATCGACCATGCGCTGCGCGGCAGGCTGTAGCGATTCGAAATCGCGAAAGCACACCACGAAATTCCGCTTTGCCCATTCGTCCGTCAATGGAATGACGCGCACGTCGAGAATACGCGCGTAGGTGTCGCCGACCACCTGCGGAATCACGCTGATGCCGAGCTTCGCGGCCACCACGCGAAACGCGGCATCGAAATTCGATACCACCGCCCTGTATGACACCGTGCCGCCCGCGCGCGCCGCGGCGCGCTGCAACATCATGTGCACGGACGTTGTCGGCGGCAATCCGACGTGTTCGTAGCCGAGCGTTTCCGTGAAGCGAAGCGTCGAGCGCTTCGCCAGCGGATGATCGGGATGCACGGCCAGCGCCAGCCGGTCCTCGCGATACGGCCGATGCTCCAGCCCTTCGAGATCCACGTTGTCCCAGCACACGCCGACGGACGCGGCGCCTTCGCGCAAGCGCCGCACGAGATCGTGCGACAGCCACTCTTCGACATGCACGCGGATGTTCTCGTGCGCAGGCATGCTCATGAACGACGCGACATCGTCGAGCAGGCTTTCCGCAATCGCCGATGCCGATGCGCACACGCTGACGCTGCCGCGCAGGCCACTGCCGAAGGCGGCGACGTCGCTCGCAATCCGGTCCATCGTGAACAATACGTTACGCGCATGTTCGAGCAGCGCGACGCCAGCAGGCGTGGGTTGCACGCCGCGTCGCGAGCGCGTGAAGAGCGGCACGCCGAGGTCGCTTTCGAGTTGCGCAATCCGCTTGCTGACGGCGGAAGGCTCGATGTGCTCGTCGTGCGCGGCACGCGCCATGTTCTTGTGCTCGCACACGGCTACGACGAGCCGCAAGGTTTTCAGGTCGATGTCGCGCACGCGCTGTGTCTCCTTGTGGGTTTCCTGTTCGGAAACCTGGCGCTTCCAAAATAGCGCTTTATGTATCGAATGGAATGTCTAAAGTTAGCACAACGCCGGCATGACTACGACCGGCTTGCACTTTGGAGACACCTTCCATGCCCCCATTTCCATCGAGCGCCGTGATCCGCGAAGTCGGCTTGCGCGACGGGCTGCAAAGCATCCAGACCATTCTTCTGACGCAACGGAAAATCGAATGGATCGCCGATGCTTACGCCGCCGGTCAGCGTGAAATCGAAGTCGGCTCGTTCGTGCCCGCGCATCTGTTGCCGCAACTGGCCGATACGGCGGAACTCGTCGCGTTCGCGAAGACGCTGCCGGATTTACGCGTGTCGGTGCTGGTGCCAAATCTGAAAGGCGCAGAGCGCGCCATCGATTCACGCGCCGACCTGATGCTCGTGCCGCTGTCCGCGAGCCACGCGCATAGCCTCGCGAATCTGCGCAAAACGCCCGACGAAGTGATCGCCGAGGTCGCGCGCATGCGGGCGGCGCGCGACGCTGCGGGTTCGAAGACGCTGATCGAAGGCGGCATCGGCACGGCGTTCGGCTGCACGATTCAAGGCGCCGTCGATCAGTCCGACGTGCTGCGCTGCATGCAGGCGCTGCTCGATGCGGGCGCGGATTTCGTGAGCATCGCGGACACAGTCGGTTATGCGAGCCCTGCCGCCGTGCGCGATCTGTTCGAGAAAGCGCGGCGCATCGCGGGCGACCGTTTCTGCTGCGGCCATTTCCATGACACGCGCGGTCTCGCGCTTGCGAACGTCTATGCGGCGCTGGAGACGGGCGTGGCGCGCTTCGATGCGACGCTCGCGGGCATCGGCGGCTGTCCGCACGCGCCGGGCGCGAGCGGCAATGCATCGAGCGAAGACCTCGCGTTCATGCTCGCGGACATGGGCATCGAAACGGGCATCGACATCGAACGGCTTCTGGCGTTGCGCGCGAAGGTCGCGCAGTGGCTGCCGGACGAAACCCTGCACGGCTCGCTGTGGCTCGCAGGCTTGCCCAAAACTTTCGCTAATCACACTGCTATTGCCTGAGGGCCGCCATGAACACTTCCACTCGACTGCCCCTCGAAGGCGTGCGCGTCATCGAATTCACTCACATGGTCATGGGCCCGACGTGCGGGATGATCCTCGCGGATCTCGGCGCGGAGGTCATCAAGATCGAGCCACCGGGCGGCGACAAGACGCGCAAGCTGCCGGGTCTGGGCATCGGATTTTTCCGCACGTTCAATCGCAACAAGAAAAGCGTCGTGCTCGATATCAACACGCCCGAAGGCCACGCAGCCGCTGAAGAGTTGATCGGTCAGTGCGACGTCATGCTCGAAAATTTCCGGCCTGGCCTGATGACGAAACTCGGGCTCGATTACGACACGTTGTCGAAGAAGTTTCCGCGCCTGATTTACGTGTCGCACAAGGGCTTTCTGCCGGGGCCGTATGAAAAGCGCCTTGCTCTGGATGAAGTCGTGCAGATGATGGGCGGCCTTTCTTATATGACGGGGCCAGTGGGGCGGCCGTTGCGCGCGGGTACGTCGGTCAACGACATCATGGGCGGCATGTTCGGCGCGATCGGCGTGCTGGCTGCGTTGCGCGAGCGCGACTTCACAGGGCGCGGTCAGGAAGTGCAAAGCGCGCTGTTCGAGAACTGCGTGTTTCTCGCCGGTCAGCATATGCAGCAGTACGCGATGACGCAGGAAGCGCCACCGCCGATGCCTTCGCGCGTATCGGCGTGGAGCGTCTATGACGTGTTCACGCTGGCGAACGACGAGCAACTGTTTATCGGCGCAGTGAGCGACAAGCAGTTCGTCACGCTCTGCGACGTGATCGGACGACCCGATCTCGCCGATGAACCGCAATTCGCGGACAACGCGATGCGCGTCGCCGTGCGCCCTGAGTTGCTTGCACGGCTTGGCGACATCCTCAAGCATCACCGCGCTGACGAACTCGCGCCGAAGCTCGAAGCAGCGGGCATTCCGTACGCACCGATCGTGCGTCCCGATCAACTTTTCGACGATCCGCATCTGAAGCAAAGCGGCGGTCTCGTGCCGATGCAAACCGACGACGGCGACACGACGGAAGTCGTGTTGCTTCCGCTGACGATGGGCGGGCGCCGGCCCGGCGTGCGTCAGGCGCTGGCGAAGGTTGGCGAGCATACGCAGGAGATTCTGGCGCGGCTGACGGGCAGAGCGGCCGCCTGATCGCGTAGCGGGCGAGCAAGCAAAGACACGAACAAATCATAAGCCATCAGGTATCCAAACTAACTAAAGGCTGATGGTGAACATCAGGAGACATTCATGCAGCGCACTATCACAGCAGACAATCCCCCGTTTGCGCCTTCCGATGCACAGACTCATTTGCGCGCCGCTGCGGCGTTGTCGGCGCGGATGGATCGCTTGCCCGTCACGCGGCATCTATGGATGCTCGTGCTGCTGATCTCGCTTGGCGGCTTCTTTGAGGTCTACGATCTGATCTTCACCGGCTATATCGCGCCGGGCATGGCGAAGAGCGGGTTGCTCAAGACCACGACGGAATCGTTCTTCGGCCTTCAGGGTATTGCGGGGTTTATCGCATCGACGTTCGCGGGCCTGTTCGTCGGCACGTTCTGCTTCGGCTGGTTGCCGGACCGCTTCGGGCGGCGCAAGGTCTTCACGATTTCGCTGCTGTGGTATTCGATCGGCTCCGCGATCATGGCGTTTCAGACCTCGCCGGAAGGGCTGATCCTGTGGCGCTTCATCACGGGCATCGGCGTCGGCATCGAGATCGTGACCATCGACAGCTATATCACCGAACTCGTACCTCAGCACATGCGGGGCCGCGCGATGGCGTTCAATCAGGCCGTGATGTTCGCTGCCGCACCTGCCGCCGCGATTCTCTCGTACTGGCTCGTGCCGATTACGTTGGCGGGTATCGACGGCTGGCGCTGGGTCGTGCTGCTGGGCTCGGCTGGCGCGGTGATCGTGTGGTTCATCCGGCTGGTCGTGCCGGAAAGTCCACGTTGGCTCGCAAGTCATGGACACGTCGAACGCGGCGAGCGCGTGGTCAGGAAAATGGAAGAGATGGCCCTAAAGCAGACCGGCCGCGCGCTCCCCGCGCCGCTTCCTGTCGTCGAACAACCGGTGCATCGCCGCGCCTCGCTGGCCGAATTGTGGCAACCGCCGTACCGCTCGCGCCTTATCATGCTGATCGTGTTCAACTTCTGCCAGGCGATCGGCTACTACGGATTCGCTAACTGGGTGCCGACGCTGCTGATCGGTCAGGGCATTACGGTGACGAAGAGCTTGCTGTATTCGTTCATCATCGCGATTGCGCTGCCTTGCGGGCCATTGCTCGCAATGTTGTTCGCCGACAAGGTCCAGCGCAAATGGCTGATCGTCGGCTCCGCGTTTGCAGTCGTCGTGTTCGGGCTGATGTTCGGCCAGGTGAAAACAGTGGTGCCGCTGATCGTGCTGGGCGTGCTCATCAGCCTCGCGGGACAGACCATCTCGGTTTGCTATCACGCGTACCAGGCCGAACTGTTTCCGACGCGAGTCCGTTGCCGCGCGAATGGGATCGTCTATTCCGCGAGCCGCGTCGGTGCGATGATGTCGGGCTTCATGATCGCGCATCTGCTGCGTGAGTTTGGCGTGGCGGGCGTGTTCGTCGGGATTACGGTGTGCATGCTCGTGGTGATGATTTCGATTGGCGGTTTCGGGCCGAAGACGAACGGCATGCGGCTAGAAGAACTGTGCCATTGAAAGCAGAAACGCCGGCGGGCTTTTAAAGACCCACCGGCGTTTTGACTTGATGCAGTCAGGAAGCGCGTGAAATTACGCTTTGCCCGCTGCCTTCAGTTGCAAACGGAACTTGTGCAGCAACGGTTCCGTGTAACCACTCGGTTGCGCGCAACCTTCGAACACCAGCGCGCACGCCGCCTTGAACGCGATCGAACTATCGAAGTTCGGCGCCATCGGTTTGTAGCTCGGATCGCTAGCGTTTTGCTGATCGACGACGGCCGCCATGCGCTCCATCGTCTCGCGCACGAACTCAGCCTTGATGACGCCGTGACGCAGCCAGTTCGCGATGTGCTGGCTCGAAATGCGCAGCGTCGCGCGGTCTTCCATCAGGCCGACGTTGTGAATGTCCGGCACCTTCGAACAACCGACGCCCTGATCGATCCACCGCACCACATAGCCGAGAATGCCCTGCGCGTTGTTCTCGACTTCGCTGCGAATCTCCTCGTCGCTCCATTGCGCGCGCTCGACGACGGGAATCGTCAGCAGCCCGTCCAGCAGTTCATCGCGCACGCCGGCGAAGTCCGTGCGCTCCAGTTCCTTCTGAACCGCCTGCACGTCGACCTGGTGATAGTGCAGCGCATGCAGCGTCGCGGCCGTGGGCGAGGGCACCCATGCCGTGTTCGCACCTGCCTTCGGATGGCCGATCTTCTGTTCGAGCATCGCCTTCATCAGGTCGGGCATCGCCCACATGCCCTTGCCGATCTGCGCGCGGCCGCGCAGCCCCGCAGCGAGGCCGACGAGCACGTTGCTGCGCTCATAGGCGGCGATCCACTTGCTCGACTTCATATCGCCCTTGCGCATCATCGGGCCCGCTTCCATCGAGCTGTGCATCTCGTCGCCCGTGCGGTCGAGGAAGCCCGTGTTGATGAACGCGACGCGCGACGAAGCCTGGCCGATACACGCGGCGAGGTTCACGCTGGTGCGGCGCTCCTCGTCCATGATGCCCATCTTGATCGTGTTGCGCGCGAGGCCGAGCAGATCTTCGACGCGCGAGAACAGTTCGCTTGCGAACGCGACTTCAGCCGGGCCATGCATCTTCGGCTTGACGACATAGATCGAGCCTGTGCGCGAATTGAGCTTGTGCGTGCGGTCGTGCAGCGCGCACAGCGTCGTGACGACGCCATCGAGAATGCCTTCGGGAATCTCGTTGCCGTCGCGGTCGAGCACGGCCGGGTTCGTCATCAGATGGCCGACGTTGCGGATGAACAGCAGCGAGCGGCCATGCAGCTTCACAGGTTGGCCGTTCGCGCCTTGATATTCGCGGTCCGCGTTCAGGCGGCGCGTGAATGTCTTGCCACCCTTCGTGACTTCTTCCGTCAGATTGCCGACCATCAGGCCGAGCCAGTTGCGATAGAGCAGTACTTTGTCGTCGGCATCGACGGCGGCGACCGAGTCCTCGCAATCGATGATCGTGCTGACGGCCGCTTCCATCAACACGTCCTTGACGTGCGCGGGGTCGGTCTTGCCGATCGGATCGTTCGCGTCGATCTGGATTTCGAAGTGCAGGCCGTTGTGCTTGAGCAGCACGGCCGTCGGCGCATTCGCGTCGCCCTGATAGCCGATGAATTGCGCTTCGTCCTGCAGCGTGGCCGTGCCATTCTTCAGTGCAACGCTCAGCTTGCCGTTCTCGATGCGATAGCCGGTCGCGTCCTTATGCGACGCGTTTGCGAGCGGCGCGGCGTCGTCGAGGAACTTGCGCGCGAACGCGATCACGCGCGCGCCGCGTACCGGGTTGAACTTCGCGGTGCGTTCGGCGCCGTCGGTTTCGTCGATTGCATCGGTGCCGTACAGCGCGTCGTACAGGCTGCCCCAGCGCGCGTTCGCGGCGTTCAGCGCGTAACGCTGGTTCGACAGCGGCACGACCAGCTGCGGGCCGGCCTGTTCGGCGATTTCGCGGTCGACGTTGTCGGTCGTCGCTTTCACGCCGGCCGGCGTCGGCACGATATAGCCGATGCTTTCGAGGAAGCCGCGATACGCGCGCAGGTCACGCACCGGGCCCGGATTCGCCCGATGCCATGTGTCCAGTTCGACCTGCAGGCGGTCGCGTTCGGCGAGCAGCGCGCGGTTCTTCGGCGCGAGATCGTGCACAAGGGCATCGAAACCAGCCCAGAACGCGGCGCTATCGACACCGGTTCCAGGCAGGGCTTCCTTTTCGATGAACTGTTCGAGGTTCGTGGCGACCTGCAATCCGCCGCGTTGGGTCAATTGAGTCATGGGCTGTTCCAAGAGGGGCAAATTCGTTGGGTCAAATTCTTCTTGTTGGCGCGGCATTCAGCCGTTCGCGTGGCTGGCAACGGCCGCAGCACCGGCCTTTGCCACTTGCGCATCCTGATCGGCCTTGACGCCGGACACACCGACGGCGCCGATCACCTGACCATCTACCACAACGGGCACGCCGCCTTCCAGCGTACCCGACAGCGGCGCGCTCAGGAACGCGGTGCGGCCGTTGTTGATCATGTCCTCATACTGCTTCGATTCGCGGCGGCCGAGCGCGGCGGTGCGGGCTTTATCCGTCGCGATGTAGGCGCCGACGGGCGCGCAGTTGTCGAGGCGCAGCAGCGACAGCAAGTGGCCGCCGTCGTCCACCACCGCGATCGTGACGGCCCACTGGTTGCGTTCGGCTTCGGCGCGTGCCGCTTCGATGATTTTCGTCGACTCGGCGACCGTCAGCACGGATTTTGTCTGCATGTTGCGATTCCTGAAACGATTGAAGTGAATTCCACCGACAGACCGGCCGCAAGCCGCGCATGCACATGTCAGCCGACGTGCGCGTGCACTGTGGACGTGCACGCGAGGTCCAGTCTTATATATGACTTGGTGTCCATTGTTCCGGGTTCCAGGCGACTTGTCGACCCGGTGGAACACTGGTCATACCAGTTTTTCGCATTCTTTTTGCGGCTCGAAGCACTTGCACGCGCTGCGCCAGGGAAAACCCGCGCAACAAGCCAATGCGCTTGACCGCGACCGGCTCGGCGCGAATACTACTAAGATGTTAGTGAATGACGGATGCAGGCAAGCCATGTTCGCACTCGACGATCACCGGATTCATCTCGCAGCCGAGCCGTTCGCACGCGATGTCGATGCGCTGACCGTAAGCGCGCTGCTTGCGGGTGGATCGATATGCAGGCCGCCTGTGGACGGCACGGTCTACGGAACGCTGCTGAACGATCGTGCCGCGCTCGATGCACTCGGCGACGCGGTCAACGCTGCGCCCTATAAGGCGCCGCCGAAAGCACCCGTGTTGTACGTGAAGCCGCGCAATACATTCGCCGGTCATCACGCGAGCGTCGTGGTTCCGGACGACGAGCAAGGCGTGCAGGCAGGCGGCTCGCTCGGCGTCGTGATCGGGCGTACGGCATGCCGAGTCAGCGTCGAGGACGCGTTGTCGTATGTCGCGGGCTATACGATCGTGGCCGACCTTTGCGTGCCTCACGCAAGCGTTTATCGCCCTTCGGTGAGATTCCGTGCGCGCGATGGCTTTTGTGTGATCGGTCCTGCCGTCGTCGCGTGTCGGCACGTGGCAAATCCCGATGCGCTGCGTGTCGCGATCAGCATCGAAGGAAAGGAGCCGTTCATCGCGAACACGTCCACATCGATTCGCAACGTCGCGCGTCTGATTGCCGACGTGACCGACTTCATGACGCTCGCACCCGGCGACGTGCTGACATTGGGCGTCCCGCACGGCGCGCCCATCGCGCATGCGGGTGACGAAATCAGCATTGCAATCGGCGATTGGCCGCCGTTGTGTTTCTCGATGGCGGCAAAAGAAGGAGACGGACGATGATGCGCGGCCGTGTTGCCTATGCAGGCGCAATCCACGAAGCGTATCCGCACGAACGCGGCGTGCGTCTCGCCGATGGCCGTGTGTGCCGCGAGGATGAAGTCGTCTGGCTTGCGCCCATTCAGCCCGGCACGATCTTCGCGCTCGGACTGAATTACGCGGAGCACGCAAAAGAACTTCAGTTCTCGAAACAGGAAGAGCCGCTTGTTTTTCTCAAGGGCGCGGGCAGCGTGATCGGTCATTGCGGTGTCACGCGGCGTCCTTCCGATGTGACGTTCATGCACTACGAGTGCGAGCTTGCTGTCGTCATTGGCCGGCCGGCGAAAGAGGTGACGCGCGCCGACGCAATGCAATACGTGGCCGGTTACATGATCGCGAACGACTACGCGATTCGCGACTATCTGGAGAATTACTATCGGCCGAATCTGCGCGTGAAGAACCGCGACGGCGGCACGGTACTCGGCCCCTGGTTCGTCGATGCCGCGGATATCGCCGATGTCGCGCAACTCGAATTGCGTACCTACGTGAACGGCACGCTGCATCAGAAGGGCAACACGCGCGATCTGGTGACGGACATTCCCGCGCTGATCGAATACCTCAGCAGCTTCATGACGCTCGCGCCCGGCGACATCATTCTGACGGGCACGCCCGAGGGCGTCGTCAATGTGAATGCGGGCGATGAAGTCGTCTGCGAAATAGACGGCTTGGGCCGTCTCGTCAACGCGATCGTTTCCGACGCGGACTTCAACCGCGACTGATCACTCAGGACCCGCCATGCGAATCGAACATCTGATCAACGGCAAACCGAAGGCCGCGCGCGATTACTTCGAAACGGTGAACCCGGCCACGCAGGAAGTACTCGCCGAAGTCGCGAGCGGTACGGCGGAAGATATCGACGCCGCCGTGCGCGCCGCGAAAGACGCGTTTCCCGCATGGGCCGCAAAGCCCGCCAGCGAGCGCGCGAAGCTCGTGCGCAAGCTCGGCGAGCTGATCGCGAAGAACGTGCCGGAACTCTCCGATACGGAAACACGCGACACGGGCAAACCATTTCGCAAACGCGCAAGCAACTGGTGCCGCGTGCCGCCGACAACTTCACGTACTTTGCGGAGATGTGCACGCGTGTCGACGGTCACACGTATCCGACCGATTCGCATCTGAACTACACGCTGTTTCGTCCCGTCGGCGTGTGCGCGCTGATTTCGCCGTGGAATGTGCCGTTCATGACGGCGACGTGGAAAGTCGCGCCGTGTCTCGCATTCGGCAATACGGCCGTGCTGAAGATGAGCGAGCTGTCGCCGCTAACGGCGTCGATGCTCGGCAATCTCGCGCTGGAAGCGGGCATTCCTGCGGGCGTGCTGAATGTCGTGCATGGCTATGGCAAGGACGCGGGCGAGCCGCTCGTCGCGCATCCCGACGTGCACGCGATTTCCTTTACTGGTTCCACCGCGACGGGCAACCGGATCGTGCAGACAGCCGGGCTAAAGAAGTTCTCGATGGAACTGGGCGGCAAGTCGCCATTCGTGATTTTCGACGACGCCGATTTCGAACGCGCGCTCGATGCCGCCGTGTTCATGATCTTCTCGAACAATGGCGAACGCTGCACGGCGGGCTCGCGCATTCTCGTGCAGAAGTCGATCTACGCGACTTTCGCGGAGCGGTTCATCGAACGCGCAAGGCGCCTGAGCGTCGGCGATCCGCTCAGCGAGCAGACGATCATCGGCCCGATGATCAGCCAGGCGCATCTGGCGAAGGTACGCAGCTATATCGAACTGGGTCCGAAAGAAGGCGCGACCCTCGCATGCGGCGGACTCGACGCGCCGTCTTTGCCTGACGCGTTGAAGCGCGGCAACTTCGTCGCGCCGACGGTGTTCGTCGATGTCGACAACCGCATGCGTATCGCGCAGGAAGAGATCTTCGGACCCGTCGCGTGCCTGATTCCATTCGACGACGAAGCCGAAGCGATTCGACTCGCCAACGATATTTCGTACGGACTTTCCAGCTACGTGTGGACCGAGAACACGGGCCGCGCACATCGTGTGGCGGCTGCTATTGAGGCAGGCATGTGCTTCGTGAACAGCCAGAACGTGCGTGATCTGCGTCAGCCGTTTGGCGGTACCAAGGCATCGGGCGTCGGACGTGAAGGCGGCACATGGAGTTATGAAGTGTTTCTCGAACCGAAGAACATTTGCGTATCGCTCGGCTCGCATCACATTCCGCGCTGGGGCGTCTGATCTTTCCGCACGACGCACAACCCAGCCATTCGCATCTGAAAGGGAGAACACGATGGGCAAGCTCGCACTGGCCGCAAAAGTGACCCACGTGCCTTCGATGTATTTGTCGGAACTGGATGGGCCGCATAAAGGCTGCCGCCAGGCTGCGATCGATGGACATCATGAAATCGGCCGTCGTTGCCGCGAACTGGGCGTCGATACGATCATCGTTTTTGACGTGCACTGGCTGGTCAATAGCGAATACCACATCAACTGCGCGCCGAAATTCGAAGGCGTTTATACGAGCAACGAACTGCCGCATTTCATCAACAACATGGCCTATGCGTATCCGGGCAATGTGCAACTTGGCAAGCTGATCGCCGAAGTCGCAGACGAAATGGGGGTGAAAAGCCGCGCACATAGCGAAACCTCACTTGAACTCGAATACGGCACGCTGGTCCCGATGCGCTACATGAACGCGGACCAACGCTTCAAGACGATATCGGTTGCAGGGTGGTGCATGTGGCACGACCTGCCGACCAGCGCGCGCTTCGGACTGGCCGTGCGCAAAGCCATCGAGGAACGCTACGACGGCACGGTGGCGATTCTCGCGAGCGGCTCCCTGAGTCATCACTTCGCGAACAACGGCACGGCCGAACAGTTCATGCACAAGGTGTGGGACCCGTTTCTCGAACAGACCGACCGGCATGTGGTGTCACTGTGGGAAAAGGGCGACTGGAAAACGTTCTGCGGCATGCTGCCGCTCTACAACGAAAAATGCTGGGGCGAGGGCGGCATGCACGACACGGCGATGCTGCTTGGCGCGCTCGGCTGGGATCGCTATGAAGGCAAGGTCGAAGTCGTGACGCCTTATTTCGGCAGTTCGGGAACAGGGCAGATCAACGCGATTTTCCCCGTTACGCCGCTGCCCGCCTGATCGATCAAGGGAGATTTGCCGTGCCGCATCTCACGCTCGAATACAGCGCCAATCTGGCGAACGAAGACAGCATTGGAACGCTTTGCCGGAAGCTCGCACAATGCCTCGATGCGCAACGCGAGAACGATCAACGCGTCTATCCGCTCGGTGGCATACGCGTGCGCGCGGTGCGTTGCGATGAGTACTGCATCGCGGACGGCAGGCCGGATGCCGCGTTTCTGCACGCGAACCTGAAGATCGGCGCAGGCCGTTCGGAGCATGCAAAGAAGGCAACAGGCGACGCGTTATTCGAGGTCATCAAGCAGCATTTTGCCGATGCATTCGATCACCACGGGCTGGCGCTTTCGCTGGAGATCAACGAGTTCAGCGAGGCTGGCACGTGGAAGCACAACAATCTGCACACGCGGTTGAAGGGCTGATAAAACGCTGAGCGCGACCACCGGGAACTCAACATGTTAGACCAGACGACTATCCGCGAACTCGCCGGGAAACTCGACCAGGCCGAAAAAACGCGTACGCAATTGCGGCATTTTTCCGCTGCCTATCCCGAGATGACAATCGAGGACGGTTACGCGATTCAACGTGAGTGGGTCAAGATGAAGCTCGCCGAAGGGCACGTGATCAAAGGACGCAAGATAGGCTTGACGTCGCGCGCCATGCAGCGGTCGTCGCAGATCGACGAACCGGACTACGCGCCGCTTCTCGACTATATGTTCATCGAAAATGGACAGGACATTCGCGCCGATCGCTTCATTGCGCCGCGTGTCGAAGTGGAACTGGCGTTCATACTCGCGCGGCCGCTCAAAGGGCCCGGCGTGACGCTCACTGATGTGCTCGATGCAACGGCCTATGTGACGCCCGCAGTCGAGATCATCGACGCGCGCATCGAGCAGTTCGACCGCGAGACCAAAGCGCCGCGCAAGGTCTTCGATACGATTTCCGACTTTGCGGCGAACGCGGGCATCGTGATGGGCGGCCGTCCCGTGCGCCCGATGGATGTCGACCTGCGTTGGGTCGGCGCGTTGCTTTACAGGAATGGCGCGGTCGAAGAGAGCGGTCTTGCAGCCGCCGTGCTCAATCATCCGGCGACGGGCGTCGCGTGGCTCGCGAACAAGATCGCCCCTTATGACGAAATGCTGAACGCGAACGATGTGATTCTCAGCGGCTCATTCACGAGTCCCATTCCTGCGCGCGCGGGCGATACGTTTCATGTCGATTACGGTCCGCTCGGCGGCATTGCACTGAATTTCGTCTAACGCTGCCTGGTTCATCGCCGCATTTTTTGAAAACTACCAGGCCGGCCGCACATCAAGGCACAATCAGAACGTCGCGCATTCGACGCCGCACGGCGGGATGCGCCATCGTGTGGATCCTTTTGATGCGGAGCCGGCACCATGAGGTCATCGATCAAGCTCGTGCTGTTCGATATGGAAGGTGTGTTGTCGCATTACGATCGCGCGGCGCGCACGCAACGCATGGCGCAGCTGACGGGCAAGCCACCCGAAGCGGTGCGTCACGCCATCTGGGAGTCGGGCCTCGAAGCGCGTGCCGATGCTGGTGAGATTACCGACGACGCGTATCTTCGCGAGCTTGGCGACATGCTGGGTTGCGCCGTCAGCCGTGACGACTGGCTGACAGCGCGGCATGCATCGATCACGCCGGATACGGAAACGTTAGCGCTCGCCGCTCAAGTGGCCGATCGCCATCCGATCGCCGTGCTGACGAACAACTGCCGGCTCGTCACCGACCATATCGGGTATCTCAATCCGCCCGTCGCGCAGCTATTCGGCGCGCACGTTTATCCGTCGGCGGCATTCGGCGCCGCGAAACCCGCTGCCCAGGCATATCTGGGCTGCGTTCGTCAGCTTGGCGTCGAAGCGAACGCGACGCTCTTTATCGACGACTCCGATGCCAATGTCACGGGCGCCATCGACGCGGGACTGCATGCGTACAAGTTCACCAGTGCGGACGCGCTGTCGGAGGAACTTGCGCGCTTCAATCTGCTTTAGCGCGGGACCGTTTAACAGACGCTTTGTGCCGAACAAAGCGTTGCTCGACGACGGCCTTCCCCCACTGCGTGCCCTCGGCCTCCTCGGCCAGCTGGAAGCAGAACGTTTCATACAAATGACGCGCGGCGTCGAGGCCCTTGAACGTCCACAAATAGGTTTCGTCGAAGCGTTCGTCGACGAACGTCATTGCACGCGTCATCAACTGCCTGCCGATACCTAAACCGCGCAGCGAATCGTCGACGATGAACCAGCGCAAATGCGCGACGCGGGTCTCCGCATTTCCGTCGATGGCGATCGATGCCAGCGTGCGACCGTTGTCCGAGACGAGCCAAAGCTGTCTGCTGGAACCGGGAAGCGAGCCCGCAAACTCGGCCAGCCCTGATGCAACGAGCTTTTCGAAGTACGCGCCAAAGCCGGAATGCTCCGAATAGTAGCGCGCGTGAAGACTGGCGATGTCGCCAATACAGCCGGGCTGATAGCCCTCGATGATCTGCAGGTTTGACGCAGGGGCTGGCTGCGGCTCTTTGGCATCATTGTCCTGCTCGAGCGCGCTTGCGTACAGCGAGAGCGCACGCACCAACGACTGCTGATCGGACGGCGCGAGCTTGCGCAGCGCGCTCGACACCTGATCGGTCGCAAACTTGTCGATCTTCTTGCGCAGTTGCTGGCCCGCTTTGGTCAGGTAAAGCTCCGACGAGCGTGCGTCGTCGCTCGATGCAGTGCGCTCGATGAACCCGGCCGTTTCCAGTTTGGCGACCTGTCTGCTTGCGTTCGACTTGTCGAGCCGTAGCAGATGAGCGAGATCGCGCGCCTGAATGCCCGGCGTCGCGCCGATTTCAAGAATGGCGTGCACGGCCGACGGTGCGAGATCGCTGTCCGCCAGCGTGGCGCGCATGAAACCCAGTTCACGCACGAGCTTGCGCGAGAACTCGCGCAGTTCGAGGATGGTTGAGTCACGGGATTGGATGGGTGTGTCGATGATATCCATGATCTTTGCTCTAGTTGCGCTTCGCAACCACTATAGTTGCGAAGCGCAACTTATGCAAGTCCGGACATGAGAGGCAAGCGAGGGCCTGTTAGCTCACTCTATCTTCCACTTGATCGAACAGCCGAAAGCCGGATACTGCGTGTCGGGTGCGGCACCCGTTTGCGCGACCTGCTGCATGGCCTCGAACAGGTCGCGGCGCGCATCGGGAAGCGGGTCTTTGCGCGAGGCATCCAGTCTGCCGCGATATCGCAACAGCAACCCGGAATCGAAGCCGTAAAACTCCGGCGTGCAGACGGCATCATAGGCGCGCGCAACTTGCTGCGTTTTGTCGAACAGATAGGGGAAAGGCAACTGCCATTCAGCCGACAGCGCGACCATGCGCTCGAACGAGTCTTCTGAATAGGTAATGCTGTCGTTCGAGTTGATCCCGACGGTGCCGATACCCAGCGCCGCGAGATCTCGCGCATCGCGCACGATCCGCGGCAACGCGGCTCGCACGTACGGACAATGGTTGCACATGAAGATCACGACGAGTCCTTTCGGACCGCGTACGTCGTCGAGTGCATAAGTGCGGCCATCGGTAGCGGGCAGCGAAAACGCGGGCGCTGCCGTACCCAGTTCGCCTGGAGGAGATTCAGTACCCATCCATTGCTCCTTGATTTGAAGTGTCGAAGAACCTTGTCTCTTTCCGCAGTTGCAACGCTGACGTGCTAACGCCCCATCGCCGCGGCCATCGTGTCTTCCTTCATTTGCGTTGGGACGGGCACCGCATCGTGCGAGACGTGGGACAGCCTCATCATGCGCGGCTGCAGCAGCAGCGCAACGAGTCCCGTCCACCCTGTCTGATGCGAAGCGCCCACACCACGCCCGTTGTCGCCGTGAAAGTACTCATGGAACAGGATCAGATCCTGTGAACGCGGGTCCGCCTGCAGCATCGGATACGCGGCCATCACGGGCCGCACGCCTTGCTCGTTCTTCATGAAGAGGGTCGTGACGCGCCGCGCGAGATCGTCGGCGACTTCGCTGAGCGACGAGAAGTGGTCCGATCCTGTTGGATGCTCGATGCGGAACTCGTCGCCATAGTAACGATGGAATTCGTATAGCGATTCGATCAGCAGATAGTTGACGGGTATCCACACGGGGCCGCGCCAGTTGGAGTTGCCGCCGAACACGCGCGAGTCCGATTCGGCAGGTTGATATTCGATGCAGACATGCACGCCGTCATGATCGAAAACATACGGTTCCTGGAGATGCACACGCGAGAGCGCCCGCACGCCATACGGGGAGAGGAATTCGTCCTCATTGAGCGCGCGCTTGAGCAGCGATTTCATTCTGTGTCCGCGCAAGAGCGAGAGCAAGGATGTGTTGCCTTTGCCGGATTCCGTCCAGCGCGATACGAGCCGTGCCAGATTCGGCCGGTGATCGAGAAACCATGCGAGCCGTTCGCGCAATCCAGGTAAATGGCCATGTATCTGCTCGTCGAGCACGTGCACCGCGAACAGCGGAATCAAGCCGACGATCGAACGAATGCGCATCGGTACGCGCGCGCCATCTGGAAGATGCAGCACGTCATAGAAGAATTCATCGCGTCCGTCCCACAGTCCTGTATTGCAGACTTCGCCGCCGCAACTGACGGCTTCCGCGATATACAGAAAGTGCTCGAAGAACTTCACTGCGATTTCGACGTACGCCGTGTTCGTCATCGCGAGTTCGAGTCCGATCTGCATCAGATCGAGTGCATACGAGGCCATCCACGCGGTGCCGTCCGCCTGATCGATGCGGCCGCCCGTCGGCAGCGGAGAAGAGCGATCGAAGATGCCGATATTGTCGAGCCCGAGAAATCCGCCCTGGAAGATGTTGCGGTCGTCGGCGTCCTTGCGGTTGACCCACCACGAGAAATTGAGCAGCAGCTTATGGAACATCACTTCAAGAAACTCGTGATCGCCGACACCCGTTATCTCGCGGTCGAGTTCATAGACACGCCACGTAGCCCACGCATGCACAGGCGGATTCGCATCGCCGAATGCCCACTCGTAGGCGGGCAATTGCCCGTTGGGATGCATGTAGCGCTCTTTCACGAGCAGCTGCAATTGCTTCTTCGCAAAGTCGGGATCGACGACAGCGAATGCGACTGCATGAAACGCGAGGTCCCACGATGCATACCACGGGTACTCCCATTTGTCGGGCATCGACACGATGTCGCCGTTGCACATGTGCCGCCAGTCCGCATTGCGGCCACGCCTGCGGCCTTTCGGCGGCACGGGCTGGCCGGGATCGCCGTCGTGCCAGCGCGTCACGTCGAACTGATAGTACTGCTTCGACCATAGCATCCCGGCGAGCGCCTGGCGTTGCACGAGACGCGCGTCGGCATCGGCGATATCGTGCTGAAGCGCCGCATAGAATTCGTCGGCCTCTGCCTGACGGCGCGTGAAGAGCGCGGGCATATCGAGCGGCGCAGCCTCGACAGCGGATTCGGGTCGCCAGCGCAGATACAGCACCGACTGTCCATGCGGGCCAAGCTGGAGAACCGAATGCGCGGCGGCGCGCGTGCCCTTGTCGCGGCGGATCGCGCGTTCGTCGCCATCGACGAGATAGTCGTTGAAGCCGTCCTTGAACGGACCTTCGCCGTCGATGCCGAAAATGCGGCGCGAGTTGGTTTCGTTTTCGCAGAAGAGCCACTCGATGGGCTGCTGCGCTGCTGCCGTCACGATCATCGTGTCGAGCGTGGGATTGCGCGCAATGACCCGCGCGCCTTCGGCTGCATTCGGCTCCAAGGTCAGCGATGGCTTGCCGGGCTTGCCCGACCACGCCCACCGGTTGCGCGCCCAGAACTGCGGCAGCACATGCAGCGTGCCGGGCTGGTCCGAGCGGTTTTCGACGGTCACACGCATGACGATATCGTCATGCGTGTGTTTCGCATATTCGATCCAGACGTCGAAGTAGCGGTTGTCGTCGAACACGCCCGTATCGAGCACTTCATATTCGGGCTGGTCGGCGCCGCGCCGCGCGTTTTCGTCGATCAGGTCCTGATACGGGTACGCGTGATGAGGATACTTGTAGAGCATCTTCATGTACGAATGCGTCGGCGTGCCGTCCAGATAGAAGTAAAGCTCCTTCACGTCCTCGCCGTGATTGCCCTGCGCGTTCGTCAGGCCGAACAGTCGTTCCTTGATGATGGGGTCGTGTCCGTTCCAGAGCGCCAGTGACACGCACCAGTCGAGCGGATCATTGCCGAAGCCGGCGATGCCATCCTCGCCCCAGCGATACATCCGGCTGCGCGCATGGTCGTGCGGAAAGTAATCCCATGCGGTGCCGTACTCGCTGTAGTCCTCGCGCACGGTGCCCCATTGGCGGTCGCTCAGATACGGTCCCCAGCGGCGCCAACGCGCGAGGTCCGGGCCATGAAGACGCGAACCTTCCTTCGACTGGAGCAGATTGATTGCACTTGCAGGCTGCATGGCACCTCCCGGCCGAAATCGATCGTCCGACACGCTCTACATCTGAACGTCTGTGCTTTTCCGTTGTGAGCGCGGCGTGTGCTCTCGGAATCATGATGATATGCGTCAACTCGCTGTATGGCGATTGAAGGGCGTAGCTATCGGTCGGGCCGCATCGATACTGCGTCGTCATTCCGAACGCGCGTTCTGCTGCATACTTGAGCGCATCACATTGCGGAACCTGTCGACATGGATTCGAAGCTCGCACGCTCGTGGTTGACGTTCAGCGCACCTGTGGCGGCCGCGCAGGCGGCCGGCCGCCCGATAGTCGCACTGGAGTCGACGATCATCGCTCACGGTATGCCTTACCCGCAGAACGTGCGGACGGCGCGCGAAGTGGAAGCGGTGATCCGCGATCTCGGCGCTCAGCCCGCGACGATCGCGCTGATCGGCGGGCGTATCCGCATTGGATTGTCGGACGACGAACTCGAGCTGATTGCGCGCTCCGACAACGTGCACAAGGTCAGCCGCCGCGATCTGCCGGCCGTGCTGGCTAGCGGCGGACTCGGCGCGACGACGGTGGCAGGCACGATGATATGCGCCGCGCTGGCGGGGATCGAGGTATTCGTGACGGGCGGCATTGGCGGCGTGCATCGCGGCGCGCCGGAGACCTTCGACATATCAGCGGACTTGCAGGAACTGGCGAAAACGTCGGTCGCGGTGGTCTGTGCGGGCGCGAAATCGATTCTCGACATCGGGCTGACACTGGAATATCTGGAAACGCATGGTGTGCCCGTGCTCAGTTGTGGGCAGGACAATTTCGCCGCGTTTTATACACGCGACAGTGGCTTTCGCGCGGATTTCAGACTCGACGATGCGGCGGAGCAGGCACGCTTCATTCGCGCCAAGTGGGATCTGGGCCTCGCGGGCGGCGTCGTGTTGAGCACGCCCGTGCCCGAGGCGGCCGCCATGCCGTCCGAAGAGATCGACACGTTGACCCGGCAGGCGCTCGAAGAAGCCGCTACGCAAGGCATCACGGGAAAAGCCGTGACGCCGTTTCTACTGGCGCGCATCAAGGCGCTGACAGGCGGGCGTAGCCTTGCGACCAATATCGCGCTGGTAAAACACAATGCCGAGGTCGGCGCGCGGCTCGCGCTCGCGTTGGCCAATCAAGGACAAGCGGCGGCATGAACATGCCTTTATGTCTCGGATACCTGAATCTGATAAAGGCCCCACGGAGACAATACGAAGCGATCCTTGAGCGGCTTTGTTGCGAGTTCCGGAATCTTGTCGGCATCGTAGATTGCCCATAGCGGACCGAGGCCGCCCAAGGGCATCGGCTTGCCATCCATATGCGTCGCGACGATGAAGCGCCACGCGCGAATGTTGTCGAGTGTGGTCAACACTGCGTATCCGTCGACGGCGCGCAAGGAAATCTTCGTGTCGCCCGCGCTGGGTGTGCCGGCCTGCTCGAGTACCTTGGCCAGCAATGGGCCGCTTAGCGTGTGCTGCTTCGCGTCGTACTCGATGGTTGGCTTGATGGTGACGGCGGGCAGACTCGCGAGCGACGGATAGTCGAATGTATAAGCCGACGAGAATTTGACGAGTTGCTTCGCCATCAATGGATCGAATGCCGGATCGAGCGCGCCGCGATTCTCGCGTTTGATCGCGCCGGACACGGTGAGTATCGCGGGAGCCGCAGCGCATGCGGCGGCTTTCGCATTCGTAGCGCCGAGTGCGGGCGTGATGCTGACGCCGATGGCAGCGGCGCTGGTCAGGAACTGGCGTTTTTTCATGTTCGATGGCTCCGCGGATGTCGTCGATGCGTTCGACTCTTATACACCGACTACAAGTCTCTGGCGTTGCCAATAGCATGTTCAGTGAACGCTTCATGAGACGTGCCGTATGTGGCTTTGCGCCTGACGCTCCGGCGTAGAATCTCTCTGTATTTTGCGTCCCACTGAACCGGGAGAATCGCATATGGAAGACGATTCACAGCGCGAACTCGCGCAACTTGTCGTCGTGCGTCCCGACAGGGAAATTGCCACGACGCAGCGCTTGCCGTACTTCGTCGGCATTTCGTCAACGACGGCGGGCGCGCAGGGCCTGTCGATGCATCTCGTCGTCGTTCCGCCCGGCGGGCATGCCGAGCCTCACATCCATTGCGGTTATGAAACGGGAATCTATGTGCTCGAAGGGCGCGTGGAGACCCGTTATGGACCGGGTCTGCGTCAGTCGATCATCACGGAAGCAGGGGACTTTCTGTTCATTCCTCCTGGCGTGCCGCATCAGCCTTTCAATCTCAGCATGACGGAGCCGGCGCGGGCGGTCGTGGCGCGGAATCGTCCCGATGAGGTGGAGGAGGTGTTGCCGTACGGCGTTGTTGAATAGTCGCAAGTGGTTTTGTGTTTTGTTTTTTTGTCTTTGCGCTGGCATCCGGTTTGGTTTTTTGGGCTTTGCGCTGGCATCCGCGTTTTGTTAGCTTGCTTCAAGCGTCGCCCCTGTGCGGGGCGGCACCTACTTTTCTTTGCCGCCGCAAAGAAAAGTAGGCAAAAGAAAGCGGCTCACACCGCCAATTCTTCTTCCTGCCTGAGGGCCCCCGAAGGTTCTTGCACTTCACACGGCAACCACGTGACCCACGTTCGTTGCCAGCGCATTGAAAGAGCGCCTCACCTACTCCACGCGCCCGCGTTGCGGCACACCGTGCCAGATATTCCGCCGCCGCCTAGGTGGCAAACTGTGTGTTGGCCGTAGTACTGCAAACGTCTCACTCCGGACCGATAGCGCACGCGTTCCACCCTGTAAGAGCGCCAGGCTATAAGCCGCTACAACCTACACACAGTTTGCCACCTGGGCGGCACATACCATTCGCTGCCGCTAGCCCGGGCGTGGGTGCTTGAAGTGGGTGAGGCATTCATTCGAAGCGTTGGCAACGCACGCAAACGAAGACGCCGCCGTGTGAAGCGTAGGACCGGTTGGGGGCCCTCAGGCAAAAACAAAAGCTGGCGGTGTGAGCCGCTTTCTTTTGCCTACTTTTCTTTGCGGCGGCAAAGAAAAGTAGGTGCCGCCCCGCACAGGGGCGACGCATGAAGCACGAAGGCATAACGCGGATGCCAGCGCAAAGCCCGAAAAACCAAACCAGATGCCACCGCAAAGGCAAAAAGACCAAACCGCCCGCGCCGCGAAGGCGCCAGCGCACGCCCCAACTCGAGCTATCAGAAAACCTGATCCCTCCGATCCAAATTACGCGTTTTTCTTACACCCGCGAATCCTGCATAGTAACCCCACCACGACACCCGCGAGACAGTGACTGCCATGAACATGCGAACAGACCCCGCATTGCTCGCCGATCCCCAGCTGAGTTTTGCGACCGTCGCATCGGGCATCTGCATTCCCTATGTCGAGCGCGGCGCCGGCGAGCCCCTCGTGTTCGTGCACGGTTCACTCTGCGATTACCGCTACTGGGACGCGCAGATCGCGCCCTTGTCCGCGCAGTTTCGTTGTATCGCGCCGAGCCTCAGTCACTATTGGCCGGCCGCCGAAGCGTGCATCCAGAACGAGTTCGGCTGGCAGGAACACGTCGGCGAACTGGCTGAGTTCATCGTCGCGATGGATCTGGCGCCCGTCCACCTCGTGGGTCACTCGCGCGGCGGATGCATCGCATTCCAGTTTGCGCGCGAATATCCGCGTCTCGTCAAAACCTTGACGCTCGCCGATCCGGGCGGCCCGTTGCAACTCGACGGCATGCGCGAAGCGTCGTTGCCCTCGGCGATGAACGCATTGCGCGCCAAGGTGGCCGGCATGATCGAGGAGGGCGTCGTGGAGCCTGGCCTCGAACTGTTCGTCGATTCCGTCAGCGCGCCGGGCGCCTGGCGAAAAAGCAGCGACGCGTTCCGAATGATGGCGATCGACAACGCCAGCACGCTGCCCAAGCAGTTTCTCGATCCGCTGCCCGCCTATTCGCGCGATACGGCGTCACAGGTGACATGCCGGACACTGCTGATCGACGGCCAGAAGAGTCCGCGCATGTTCCGCAATAACGTCGAAAGTCTCGAAGGCTGGATCTATCTCGCGGAACGAGGCACGATAGCGGGCGCTTCGCACGGCATGAACGTCGCGAATCCGGGTGCGTTCAACAGAATGCTGCGTTCGTTCATCGACTACTGACGCGCACGAAAACCCGCTCAACCGAGCCGCAAAATCATCTCGACTTCGCAATCCGTGTCGTCGTCGAACGCTTCGTCGCACGGCTCGTCTTCCACGGCTTCAAAGCCCGTCGACCGGTACAGCGCGATCGCGCTGGCGTTCTCCACGCCCGTATTGAGCGCGATCTGGGTCAGACCCATCGCGCGCGCCTGATCGACGGCAGTCGCGATCAGGCGCCGCGCGATGCCGCTCCGTCGATGCGTGTGCACGACGAACAGCCCCCACAGAAAACCCTTTTGCTGCACGGGACGCAGCGGATAACGCCGCAATCCCGCAACGGCCACGAGCGTCTCGCCGGCAAAAGCGCCGAACACCACCTGATTCGCCGTCGCACAGATGCGCGCCTCGATTTCATCGATCGTTCGTTTTTCTTCTTCGTCACGCGTCGACAGAAAAGTCTCCGGGGCCTCGTCGATCGCACACAGACGTAGCGACGCATAGGCGGCGGCGTCGCCAGCGCATAAGGGGCGGATGATAGGGCTGGCTGATTCCATCGCACAATTTTAAGGTACGGGCCGCAGCGTGGGCTTCAGCGGCTTGAAAAGCAGATTGAAATACGTCGTCGTACAACATTCATCTAAGAATACGTTTCTGAGCGGCAGCGGGCAAGCGAAGTGCAAACGGAATATGCCAGTCAACACAGTGCTGGCCTTGATCGCAAGGGGTTCGCCAGGGTAAACGCCAGATTGCAAAAAATGGTGCAGCGCTTCAATGTGTCATCAGACAACCTATGAGGCAGGATGCGTGGCGCATTCTCTACGCCATCGGTTGCGCAATCTTGCCGGCTGAACGCTGGTGCGTAAGGAGGAGACATTACATGGCCAACGTTGTGCAAGGCGTGACCACCGAACGGCGAACCCGCATCCGCTACGGGATTGTCGCAATGCTGTTTCTCGTCACGGCTGTCAACTATGCGGACCGTGCAACGCTTTCGATGGCGGGCACGTCGATGTCGAAAGACCTCGGTCTGGATGCGGTGGCCATGGGTTTCGTCTTCTCCGCGTTCGGCTGGTCGTATGTGATCGGCCAGTTGCCGGGTGGCTGGCTGCTCGACCGCTTCGGCTCGAAGCGCGTCTACGCGGCCAGCATTTTCATCTGGTCGCTGTTCACGGTCCTGCAGGGCACGGTGACTTTTCTGAGCGTGTCGCTCGCCGTCACCATGCTATTCGCGCTGCGCTTTCTGGTGGGCCTGGCCGAAGCGCCGTCGTTTCCCGCCAATGGCCGCATCGTCGCTTCGTGGTTTCCCGCTGCGGAGCGCGGCACGGCGTCGGCCATTTTCAACTCCGCGCAGTACTTCGCGACGGTGCTCTTCGCGCCGATCATGGGCTGGGTCACGCATCGTTTCGGCTGGCCGTATGTGTTCTATTTCATGGGGGCGGTGGGCATCGTCGTGAGCCTCGTCTGGATGAAGACGGTCTACAGCCCGAAGGACCATCCTCGCATCAGCCGCGCAGAACTCGACCATATCAAGGAAGGCGGTGCGCTCATCGATATGGACGGCCCGAAAAAGAGCCGCGCCGAGAATCAGGCCGCAACGCCCATCAGTGCTTCTACGCAAGGCGCAAGCGAAGCGCCGAAAGCGTCGTACGTCAAGCAACTGCTCAGCAACCGGATGCTGCTCGGCGTATACATCAGCCAGTATTGCATTACGACGCTCACGTATTTCTTCCTGACGTGGTTCCCCGTCTATCTCGTCAAAGAGCGTGGCATGTCCATTCTCAATGCGGGCTTTGTCGCGGCATTGCCAGCGGTGTGCGGATTCATCGGCGGCGTGCTCGGCGGCATCTTCTCCGACTTCCTGATCCGCAAGGGCTGCTCGCTGACCGTTGCGCGCAAGGTGCCGATCGTCGTGGGCATGTTGCTGTCGACCAGCATGATCGCCTGCAACTACGTCGATTCTTCGGCCGTCGTCGTCGCGATCATGGCGTTTGCGTTCTTCGGCAAGGGCCTGGGTGCGCTCGGCTGGGCGGTCGTCGCGGATACATCGCCGAAGCAGATCGCGGGTCTGAGCGGTGGCATGTTCAACATGTTCGGCAACGTTGCCGCCATCACGACACCGATCATCATCGGCTATATCGTCAAGGCGACGGGGTCGTTCAGCGGCGCGCTGGTGTTCGTCGCCTGCAACGCGCTCGTTGCGATCGTCAGCTACCTGGTGATTGTCGGAGAAATCAAGCGCGTTGAATTGAAGTGAGTCCACATGGCCCGCTCTGCTCGATTGCCGTATCGAGCGTAGCGGGCTTTTTTACGCCGCAGCATTTCACCACACTGCCTGGCTCGTAATCGCGAACTGCTTCAACTGCGCGTCGACGGGCAGCGGTCCATTGCGCATCATCTTCTCGATGCTATCCACATGCGGCAGCCCAAGTCCTTCGAGCCACGACGAAAGCCCGAACTCGACGGGCGTATCGATCCGCACGAACATGCCCGCGTGCAGCGCGAGCCAGTGACTGATGAGCGCCTTCGCGCGGCTGGAATCGGGTGAGTCGGGTGAATCAGGCGCGACGACGGGGCCGATCACATGCCCGTCGCCGAAACGCCTGAACAGTGCAAAGCCGATCAGTTCGCCATCGCGATCGAGCGCGATGCCGCTCGCGATATCGAGCAGCGCCGGCAGCAGATCGCGCCGGTCCAGTCCGCTTGCGCGCGAAGCGAGTTCCACGAGACGCGGCGCGTCGTTGACACCGAGTGGACGCAGCCGTTCGCCCGGTGGCAGCGAAACGAGCGGCGGCTGAAACGCCGCGCCCTGATGCTGGTTGATCGTACCGATGCGCTGAAAGCCGAGTGTCTCGCACAGCGACAGGCCTGCCGGGCTCGCGTGAATCAGCAACGTGCGCGGGCCGAGTTCGTTCATCAACAGTTCGATCAGCTTGCGTCCAACGCCGCTTCGCTGCCGTTCGGGCGCGACGATGATCATGCCGAGCGTCGCAGCCTCGCCTCCGAAGCGCCACGCTAGCGCGGTGCCGATCACGCCGCTCGCGTCTTCGGCGACGAAGCCCTGGCCGATACGTGCCGCGAAGCGCCAGTCGTCGGGACGATGCCGCCATCGGACGGCGCTGGATAGCGCATGCGCTGCCGCGATGTCGTCGGAGGTGAAAGGGCGATAGTCGATCACATCGTTCCTGTTTGGGTCGGACACGCCGGCCTCCTCGTTCTGAAGACACATACCGTGACTCTCTCACTGTATTGCGTGCCTGACTAGGACGATCCTTCTGCCGCGCGCGTCGCAAATATGCGGCAGATGATGCAACGCAAAACGCGGGGTTCCGGGGACGATAACGCGTCAATTGTGCTGTGGGCGCTTTTTTGTCGGTGCAATATGCCGCGTCCGTGAGCCTACGATTTCCAGCATCGAAGGCAATCGAGGACTCACGCAAATGGACCGTTTCGATCCCGCAACGATCGACGTGCGCAGCGGACATTTCATCGGCGGATCATATGTCGATGAACATGGCCCGCGAATCGACGTCGCTCGCCCATCCGATGGCGTGGTCTACGCATCCGTGCCCGTCGCCGACGCCGCCATGATCGACCGCGCCGTGCAGAACGCATGGAGGGCATGGCGCACGAGCGGCTGGGCGCGCATCGCACCGCGCGAACGTGCGCGCGTGCTGCGGCGTTTCGCCGACCTCGTCGCTGCGGATGCGGAAACGCTCGCGCCGCTCGAAGCACTCGGCTCGACGCGGCCCGTTCGCGACGCGTTCAACTGGGACGTGCCGTTCACCGCGGAAGGCATCCGCTTCTACGCGGAGTTCGCCGACAAGATTGGCGGCGACGTTGCCGCGACCGATCACGATCATCTCGGCATGACTATCGCCGAACCGTATGGCGTGATCGCCGCCATCGCGCCGTGGAATTTTCCGCTCGTGATGGCGTCGTGGAAGATCGCGCCCGCGCTGGCGGCGGGCAACGCGGTCGTGCTGAAACCCTCGGAGATGACGCCCTTTTCCGTGCTGCGGCTAGCCGAACTCGCGGTCGAAGCGGGCGTGCCGCCCGGCATCTTCAACATCGTGCAAGGCGACGGACGCACGACAGGCGATGCGCTCGTGCGTCATCCGCGCATCGCGAAGGTGACGTTCACCGGCTCGACGCGCACGGGCGCGGCGATCATGGCCGCCTGCGCCGAAACGGGCACGAAGCCCGTCACGCTCGAACTCGGCGGCAAGAGTCCGCAGATCGTATTCGCCGACGCGCCGCGTATCGACGATGTCGCGCGCCGCATTGCCGGCGCGATCACGACCAATGCGGGACAGGTGTGCGTCGCGGGCTCGCGGCTGCTGGTCGAACGATCGATCGCAGACGCACTGGCGGAGCGCATCCAGCGCATCTTCAGCGAACTGAAGGCAGGCGCGACCTGGACGCCAGGCACGACGCTGCCGCCGATCATCTCCGAGCCGCAAGCGGCGCGCATCGAAGCCATCGTGGAGCGCAGCGTTACGAGCGGCGCGACCTTGCGTTGCGGCGGCCAACGCGCGGACGCAGCCACGCCCGGCGCGTTCTACACGCCGACGCTGCTCACCAATGTCACGCCGCAAACGGATGCCGTGCGCGAGGAAATCTTCGGCCCCGTGCTGACCTTACAAACCTTCGACACCGAAGACGAAGCGCTCGAACTCGCCGCGCATCCCGATTACGGTCTCGCGGCAGGCGCGCATACAGCGGATCTGGGCCGCGCGCTGCGCATGGTGCGCGGTATCGAAGCGGGCACGGTATGGGTGAACCGTTACGGCCGTACCAGCGACTTCATGATCCCGACGGGCGGCTACAAACGCTCGGGTCTGGGCAAGGATCTCGGGCGGCAGGCGTACGAAGCGAATCTGCGCTTCAAGAGCGTGCTGATCGACGTTCGCGCCTGACGAATCAGGGCAACTACCTACGATGCGATAACGCCAGAAAAGCCGCCGCATAGTCTGCTGCCGACGCCCCTCAAAACGCGTGGTTTGTATCGTCGGAGGCATTCGAATCAGCGACCACCGAAGTTTTTGCACTGTTTAAATTTTCCACAGGGATTCGTTTCCTGTTTTCGCCACGGAACTCCGTTTGGGTTCACAACACGATAGGACTGACACCATGATCGATTTCGAGCCGAAGTACATCACGTTCGACTGCTACGGCACGCTGACGAAATTCCGTATGGCCGACATGGCTCGCGAGATGTACGCCGACCGCCTGCACGGCGCGGAACTGGAGCAATTCGTCGCGTTCTTCGCGGGCTATCGCCGCGACGAAGTGCTCGGCGCATGGAAGCCGTATCGCGACGTGATCGTCAACTCGGTGCGCCGCGCGTGCAAGCGCATGAACATCGAGTTCAATGAAGCAGAAGCTGAAAAGTTCTACCTCGCTGTGCCGACGTGGGGCCCGCACCCGGACGTGCCGGAAGGTCTGTCGCGTCTGGCGAAGAAGTACAAGCTCGTGATTCTTTCGAATGCTTCGAACGATCAGATCCAGAGCAACGTCGACAAGCTCGGCGCGCCGTTCCATCGCGTGTTCACCGCGCAGCAGGCGCAATCGTACAAGCCGCGCATGCAGGGCTTCGAATACATGTTCGACCAGTTGAACTGCAATCCGCAAGACGTGCTGCATGTGTCGTCGAGCCTGCGTTACGACCTGATGACGGCGCACGACATGGGCATCAAGCACAAGGCCTTCGTCAAGCGCGGCCACGAGCCCAGCACGCCGTACTACGAGTACTACGAAGTCGACACGATCGGCGACCTCGCGGCGAAGCTCGGCCTCTGATCCACGCATCCGCGCAAAGGCACCCGATGAAACTCGACTCCTACTGGCTCGACACCGCGCCCGCCGGCATTCAGGTGAGCGAGGGGCCTGTCGAAGGCCATGTCGACGTCGCCGTGATCGGCGGCGGCTTCACCGGGCTGTCCGCTGCGTTGGCGCTCGGCAAGCGCGGCGCGTCGGTGACGGTGCTCGATGCAGGGAGGATCGGCGGCGGCGCGTCGGGACGCAACGGTGGCCAGTGCAACACAGGCGTCGCGCAGGACTATGCGGCGCTGCGCGCGCAGTTGGGTGTCGAGCGCGCGCAGGGTTGTTATCGCGCGTATGCGGCCGCCGTCGATACCGTCGAGAGGTTGATTCGCGACGAGCAGATCGATTGCGACTATCTCGCGTCGGGCAAGCTGAAGCTCGCCGCGAAGCCGCACCATCTCGCGCATCTCGAACAGACGGCCGAATTGATCCAGCGTGAAGTCGATCCCCACGTCGAGATCATCACGCAAGACCGGATTCGCAACGAAGTCGATTCGGACAGTTTTTTCGGCGGCCTGCTGCAAAAGCGCGGCGGTCAGATGCATATGGGCAAGTTCGCGGCCGGGCTGGCGAACGCGGCAACACGCAATGGCGCGCGGCTATTCGAGCACGCCACCGTCACATCGATCGCAAAGGATCACGGCGCGTATCGCATCGATTCGTCGCGCGGCACGTTGCGCGCGCAGCAGGTGTTGATCGCGACGGGGCCTTCGCGGCATGGGCCGTTCGGCTGGTATCGACGCCGGCTCGCGCCCGTTGGCTCGTTCATCGTCGTGACGGAGCCGCTGCCTGCCGAACACCTTGCGCGTCTGCTGCCGCAGCGCCGCTCGTACACGACGAGCCGCCTGATGCACAACTACTTCCGCGTCACGCCCGATTCACGCTTGCTGTTTGGCGGACGCGCACGCTTCACCGCCTCCGAGCAGCCGTCCGACGCAAAGAGCGGCCGCATCCTGCAAGCGAATCTCGCGGCGACGTTCCCGAGCCTTGCGAGTGCGCGCATCGACTATTGCTGGGGCGGACTCGTCGATATTACGGCGGACCGTCTGCCGCGCGCCGGGCAGCATGACGGCCTGTACTTTTCGATGGGCTACAGCGGCCACGGCACGCAGATGTCGACGCACATGGGCCAGGTGATGGCCGACGTGATCGGCGGCAATGCGGCGGCAAACCCGTGGCGCGATTTCGACTGGCCCGCGATTCCGGGACATACGGGCAAGCCGTGGTTTCTGCCGCTCGTCGGCGCGTACTACCAGATCAAAGACGTTTTCTATTGACGTTGCTTGCTGACGTCACGCACACAGACAGCCCGAAGCTGCCGATTGATTTCCCACAAGCCATCTCACGCGGAGAGTTTCATGAGCATCGATAAATCGCCTGAAGCAGTCGCCCACGCCGGCATCCGGCTCGAAGAGTTGACGCGGCGCGGCGCATCGCGGCGCGAGGTCCTGCGCGCGATGGCGGCGGGCGGACTGATGTCGCTGACGGGCGCAGGCCTGCTCGCGACCAGCAGCGCCGCATTCGCGCAGCAGCAGGGCAAGCCGAAGCAGGGCGGCAAGATTCGCGTGGCGACGCAGTCGTCGTCATCGGCCGATACGCTCGACCCCGCGAAGGGCGCGCTCGGCACCGACTACGTGCGCGCCAATATGTTCTACAACGGCCTGACGGAACTCGATCCGCACCTCGGCGCGAAGATGGCGCTCGCGGAATCGCTGGAAACGAAGGACGCGACCGTGTGGATCGTCAAGCTGCGCAGCGGCGTGCAGTTTCACGACGGCAAGTCGCTCACGCCGAACGACGTGATCTATTCGCTGATGCGTCACAAGGACCCGGCCGTTGCGTCGAAAGCGAAGACGCTCGCCGACCAGATCAAGGAAGCGAAGGCAACGGGCCCGAACGAAGTGACGATCACGCTCGAAGGCGCGAACGCGGACCTGCCCGTGATTCTCGCGACGTCGCACTTCCTGATCGTCAAGGACGGCACGACCGACTTCAAGACGGCTGTCGGCACGGGTCCGTTCAAGCTCAAGGAGTTTGCGCCGGGCGTGCGCACGGTCGGCGTGCGCAACGAGAAGTACTGGAAGCCCGGCATGCCGCATCTCGATGAAGTGGAGCTGATCGGCATCGGCGACGAATCGGCGCGTGTGAATGCGCTGCTTTCCGGCGACGTGCAGCTGATCAATGCCGTCAGCCCGCGTTCGACGGCACGCATCAAGGGCACGCCCGGCTTCTCGGTACTCGAGACGAAGACGGGGCAGTACACGGACCTCATCATGCGTGACGAAGGCGGCATCACGGGCACCGCGGATTTCCGCCGTGGCCTGACCCACCTGATGGATCGCGAGCAGATTCGCCGTGCGGTGTTTCTCGGCTATGGATCGATCGGTAACGACCAGCCTATCGACCCGACCAACAAGTACTACCTGAAGGGCCTGCCGCAACGCCCGTTCGATCCGGAGAAGGCGAAGTTCTACTTCCAGAAGGCGAAGCTTGGCAGCGCGCCCGTGCAGCTCTACGCGTCGCCCGCCGCCGAAGGCTCCGTCGAAATGGCGATGCTGCTGCAACAGGTCGCGCCGCAAGCGGGTCTGAACCTGCAGGTGGTGCGCGTGCCGTCCGACGGCTACTGGTCGAACCACTGGATGAAGCATCCGCTCGGCTACGGCAACATCAACGCGCGCCCGAGCGCCGACGTGCTGTTCACGCAGTTCTTCAAGTCGGATGCGCCGTGGAACGAAGCGAACTGGAAGAACCCGAAGTTCGACCAGATGCTGGTCGCCGCGCGCGGCGAGCCGGACGACGCGAAACGCAAGCAGATCTACGGCGACATGCAGCAACTCGTACACGATGACGGCGGCATCGGCATTCCGATGTTCCAGAGTTCGCTCGACGCGCACTCGTCGAAGCTCAAAGGTCTGGGCTCGATTCCGCTCGCGGGGCTGATGGGCTTCATGTTCGCGGAGAACGTCTGGCTCGAAGCGTGAGCGTGCCTTGCCACTGCGCGCGCCGCTGACAGGCGGCGCGCGGTTTCAACGAAGGAGGCGATATCCGATGAAAGCCCACGCGCAACGACTCATCGCCGCGCGCCTCGGTCTCGCGCTGCTCACGCTGCTGCTGGTGTCGGCGATCGTGTTCGCGATCACGGGCCTGTTGCCTGGCGACGCAGCGCAACAGGCGCTCGGCCAGGCGGCGACGCCCGAACAGGTCGCGGCACTGCGCCATCAGTTCGGCCTCGATCAGCCCGCGCTGCAGCGTTACTTTCAATGGCTCATGCATGTCGTGAGCGGCAATTTCGGCACCTCGCTGTCGAACAATCTGCCCGTCAGCGAACTGATCTCGACGCGTCTGCCCAACTCGCTGGTGCTGGCGGGATTGACGACGCTGGTATCGGTGCCCGTCGCGCTTTTCATCGGCATTCTGTCGGCGATGTATCGCGGCTCGCTGCTCGACCGCACGCTCAACGTGTTGACGCTGTCGACGGTGGCCGTGCCCGAGTTCCTGATCGCAACCATCGCCGTGCTGATTTTCGCGGTGAAGCTGCGCTGGCTGCCGGCGCTGTCGTACCTGTCCGAAGTGACGTCGTTCGGCGCGCTGCTGCGTATTTACGCGATGCCCGTGATGACGCTGTGCTGCGTGATCGTCGCGCAGATGGCGCGCATGACGCGCGCTGCCGTGCTCGATCAGTTGAATGCTTCATATGTCGAGATGGCGTTGCTCAAGGGCGCGTCGCCGATGCGCATCGTGTTGCGCCACGTGCTGCCCAACACGATCGGCCCGATTGCCAATGCCGTTGCGTTGAGCCTGTCGTATCTGTTCGGTGGCGTGGTGATCGTCGAGTCGATCTTCAACTATCCGGGTCTTGCAAGCCTGATGGTCGATGCCGTCACGAATCGCGACATGCCGCTCGTGCAGGGCTGCGTGATGGTGTTCTGCGCAGCGTATCTCGCACTCGTGCTGATCGCCGATCTGTGTCAAATCATCTCCAACCCGAGGCTGCGTCAACGATGAACCGACCCGCCACACCTCATGCAACGACCGTTCTCTACGCGGTGCCCGACGAAGACGGCAAGCTTTGCGCCGACGCCGTGCAGGAAACGCCCGTTGAAACGCAAGTCGCCACGTGCGGCCCGCTGCGCCGCTTCGTGAAACGCTCTTCGGTGCTCGGCCTGATCGGTCTGGCGATCGTCGTGTTCTGGCTCTGCGTCGCGTTCTTTGGCCCACTCGTTGCGCCGTACAAGGGCGGCGCGGTGACGTCGACGGAAATCTTCGGCCTGTATAGCGCCGCGCATCCGCTCGGCACCGACTACCTGGGCCGCGACATGCTGAGCCGCGTGCTGTACGGCACGCAATACACGGTTGGGCTGGCGCTCGCATCGACCTTGCTGGCCAGTTGCATCGGCACGTTCTTCGGTCTCGTGGCGGCCGTGTCCGGGCGCTGGGTCGATGAAATCTTGAGCCGTCTGTTCGATGCGCTGATCTCGATTCCGAGCAAGGTGCTCGCGCTCGTCGTGATCGCTGCGTTCGGCTCGTCGGTGCCGATGCTGATCATGGTCGCCGCGCTCGCCTACATTCCCGGCGCGTTTCGCATCTCGCGCTCGCTCGCCGTCAATCTGATGACGCTCGAATACGTGCAGGTCGCGAAAGCGCGCGGCGAAGGGTTGTTTTACATCGCGCGCGTCGAAGTGCTGCCGAACATGATTCATCCGATGCTCGCGGACTTCGGCTTGCGTTTCGTGTTCATCGTGCTGTTGCTGAGCGGCCTGAGCTTTCTCGGCCTCGGTGTGCAGCCGCCGAACGCCGACTGGGGCTCGCTCGTGCGCGAGAACATCGGTGGTCTCGCGGAAGGCGCGCCCGCCGTGCTGATGCCAGCCGTCGCGATTGCGACGCTGACGGTCGGTGTGAATCTGCTGATCGACAGTCTGCGTCGTCATGGCGCGCGTGCTCATGGAGGCGCCAAATGAACATGATCGAAGTGAAAGGCCTGCGCGTGGTCGCGGGCGCGGCGCCCGACCCTGTCGTCGAAATCGTGAAGGGCGTCGACTTCACCGTGAAGAAAGGCGAAGTGCTCGCGCTGATCGGCGAGTCGGGCTCGGGCAAGACGACGATCGCGCTATCGCTGCTCGGTCACGCGCGCGGCGGGTGCTCGATCGCGGGCGGCTCGGTGAAGATCGGCGGCGTGGATGTGCTGTCGCTCGATGAGAAAGGCCGGCGGGCATTGCGCTCGCGCACGGTCGCGTATGTCGCGCAGAGCGCGTCGGCGGGCTTCAATCCGGCGCGGACGATCATGGATCAGGTGACGGAACCCGCGCTGCTGCACAAGCTGATGACGCCCGCCGCCGCGCGCACGAAGGCCGTCGATCTGTTCCGCGCGCTCGCGTTGCCCGCGCCGGAGACGATCGGCGCGCGCTATCCGCATCAGGTGTCGGGCGGGCAGTTGCAGCGCTTGATGGCGGCCATGGCGTTGATTACCGATCCTGCCGTCGTCGTATTCGACGAGCCGACCACGGCGCTCGATGTCACCACGCAGATCGAAGTGCTCGCTGCGTTCAAGAAGGTGATTCGCGAACTGGGCACAACAGCCGTGTACGTGTCGCACGATCTGGCCGTGGTCGCGCAAATGGCGGACCGCATCGTCGTGTTGAACGGCGGGACGGTGCGCGAGAACGGCGCGACGGCACAAGTGCTCGATGCCCCCGCCGATGAATACACCCGCCAACTGCTCGCGGCGACCCGGCGTCCCGATCCCGAACTTGCCTCGACCATCGCGAACGATCCGCCGCCGCTGCTCGAAATCCGCAATCTGAGCGCGGGCTACGGTCGGATCGATGCGAACGGCGTCCCCGCCGTCCGCGTGCTCGACGACGTGAGCCTGAAGATCGCGCGCGGCAGCACGCTCGGCGTGATCGGTGAATCGGGCTCGGGCAAGACGACGCTGGCGCGCGTGGTGGCGGGACTGGTGGATCGCGCGCGCGGCGATGTGTTGCTGGATGGCAAGCCGCTGCCCGCCAAGCTTTCTGAACGCACGCTCGATCAATACCGGCGCGTGCAGATCGTGTTCCAGAACGCGGACACGGCGCTCAATCCAAGCCGCACGATCGCCGACATTCTCGCGCGGCCGATGAACTTCTATCACGGCCTGCGCGGTGCTGCCGCGCAGAAACGCATGCTCGAACTGCTCGATCTGGTGAAGCTGCCGGCATCGGTGGCGAAGCGTCAGCCGGGAGGTTTGTCGGGCGGACAGAAACAGCGCGTGAACCTGGCGCGCGCGCTCGCCGCGAACCCGGCGCTGATTCTCTGCGACGAAGTGACGTCCGCGCTCGATACCGTGGTCGGCGCGGCGATCCTCGATCTGCTCGGCGAATTGCGGCGCGAACTGGGCGTGTCGTACATGTTCATCAGCCACGATATTTCGACCGTGCGCGCGATCTGCGACGAAGTGATCGTGCTGTACGCCGGGCAATGCGTGGAAGCGGGCCAGCGCGATGCGTTGTCGGCGCCGCCGTATCACCCGTACACGGGGCTGCTGATCGACTCCGTGCCTGCGTTGCGACCAGGCTGGCTCGACTCGCGGCGCGCGCTGACAGCGGGCGCGTTGCCGACCATGGGGCCCGCCGCCGATTCGCACGAACTGTGCAGTTTCCGCGCGCGGTGTACGGCGCGCATCGACGGAAAGTGCAACGTCACGCCGCCTTCGATGAAGAAACTGCCATCGGGCGCGGAGATTCGCTGTCATCACACGGCTGCCGAACTGACACGCATGCAGACGGCCGATAAGGTGGCGGCATGAATGCGCGCTTCGTGAGAGTCGCGGAGACGGGGCGCAAGACCTTCGACATCACCGTCGACGGCGTCGTCACGCAAGCGGCCGAAGGTGACACGCTGATGGTCGCGCTGCTGACCGCGCACGACACGCTGCGCGATTCGGAATTCGGCGATGGCCGCCGCGCAGGCTTCTGCCTGATGGGAGCGTGTCAGGACTGCTGGGTGTGGACCGCGCAAGGCGAGCGCGTGCGCGCCTGCACGACGCCCGCCGCGCCCGGCATGTCGATCGTCACGCGCATCGCGCTTGCCGGGGAGGGCGTATGGCCGCGCATCGGGACGTGAAGCAACCGAAGGTGATCGTGATCGGCGCGGGGCCTGCGGGCGTGCGCGCCGCGCAGGCGCTCGTCGAAGTGGGGCTGCGTCCTTTGGTTATCGATGAAGGACGCCGGGACGGCGGGCAGATTTATCGGCGTCAGCCCGAGGGCTTCTCGCGCGCGTATGAAACGCTGTATGGGACGGAGGCGGCGCGCGCCGCGTCGCTGCATCGCGACTTCGATGCGTTGCGTGCGCAGATCGACTATCTGCCCGACACGCTCGTGTGGAATATCGGGGCGAAGGCGGTGCATGTCGTGAGTGGCACGCGGTACGACGAACTCCCGTTCGATTCGCTGATCATTTGCAGCGGTGCGACGGACAGGCTGATGCCCGTGCTGGGCTGGCATCATGCGGGCACGTTCAGTCTTGGCGGCGCGCAGGTCGCGTTGAAATCGCAAGGCTGCGCGGTGGGCGCGCGGACCGTGGTGATGGGCACGGGGCCGCTGCTGTATCTGGTGGCCGCGCAATATGTGAAGGCGGGCGCGACGGTGAGTGCCGTGCTCGATACATCGACGTTAGCGCAGCGCGTGCGCGCGTTGCCGCAACTGCTCGCGATACCCGCGACGCTGCGCAAGGGCATGGCGCTGATGAGCGTGCTGCGTCGCGCGCGCGTGCCTGTTCATCGCGGCGTGACGCCCGTTGCAATCGATGGTTCGCCGGAACATGGCGTGACGGGCGTGCGCGTGAAACTTGCCAACGGCGCGACGCTCGATGTGCAATGCGACGCCGTCGCGCTCGGCTATCACTTGCGGGCCGAAACGCAGCTTGCCGATCTCGCGGGCTGCGAATTCCGTTTCGATCACGCGACGCAAACGTGGCTTCCGCATATCGACGCGGATGGCCGCAGCAGCGTCGCGGGCGTCTATCTGGCGGGCGATGGCGCGCGCGTGCGCGGCGCCGATGCAGCGGAACGCGCGGGGCGGCTGGCTGCGCTGGCGGCGCTGCGCGACGCGGGCATCCAGCGCGAAGGCACTGAAGGATTGCGCGCCGATCTCGCGCGCTATACGCGTTTTGCGGCGGGCTTGCGGGCGGCGTTTCCGTGGCCCGCGCGCTTCGCGGCTGCGCTGCCCGACGAGACCATCGTATGTCGATGCGAAGCGATCACGGCGGGCGAACTGCGGCGCGTGGTAAGCGAGATGGGGGCCAAAGAAGCGAACCGTGCGAAGGCGTTTTCGCGCGTCGGCATGGGCCGTTGTCAGGGGCGTTTCTGCGCGCATGCCGGGGCGGAAGTGATTGCAGCCGAGGCGCGGGTGCCGCTCGAAGCCGTCGGACGGTTGCGTGGGCAGGCGCCCGTCAAGCCACTGCCGATGGCGCTGGTATCGACGTGCGCGGTCTCGCGAGATGCAGAAGAAACAGGCGCACGCGCACAGGAGTTCAGCGAATGAGTGATCGTGCCGATGTGATTGTGATCGGTGGCGGGATCGTCGGGACGTCGACGGCGTTTTTTCTGCGGCGCAGGCAGCGTTCGGTGATTTTGCTTGAACGAGGATTGACAGGGCAACAGGCGAGCGGCGTCAACTTCGGCGGCGTGCGACGTCAGGGGCGCGCGCTGACTCAACTCGCGATGTCCAATCGGGCGCTCGAGACGTGGCGGCGTTCGAAGGAACTGCTTGGCGAAGACGTCGAGTTCCTGCCGTCCGGGCATACGCGGGTTTGCTATCACGCGCACGACGCCGAGTACTTTCATCGCTATGCAGCCGAGGCGCGCGCGTACGGTCTCGATCTCGACGTGCTGGACGGCGCGGCGATGTTTCGGCGCTTTCCGTTTCTGGGGCGTGAAGTATTGGCGGCGTCGATTTCGCCGCTCGATGGGCACGCGAATCCTCGCCTGGCGGCGCCCGCATTTGGGCGTGCGGCCGTGCGCCTTGGCGCGCGCATCGTGGAGAACACGGAGATCGTGCGCGTCGAGAAAGAGGCGGGCGGTTTTCGCGTCGAGAGCGCGGCTGGCGATGTGTATCGCGCGGAACAGGTGTTGATTTGTGCGGGCGCCTGGGCGAACGCGCTGTCGATGCAATTCGGCGAGCCGGTGCCGCTCGTTGCGCGCGGGCCGCAGATGGCTGTTACTGAGCCGGTTCCGTATGTGTTCGGGGCGTCGATGGGTGTTTACACGTCGATCAAGGAAGAAAGCGTTTATTTCCGGCAGATACCTCGCGGCAATATCGTGCTGGGTGGCGGCCCTGCGGGTCCCGCCGATGCTGTGACGTGCCGCGCTTCGGTGTTGCCGGAGAACACGGTGCAGCAGATGGCGCAGTTCCGTCGGCTTGTGCCTGCGCTCGCGGCGTTGCATGTGATACGGGTGTGGAGTGGCGTCGAGAGTTATTTGCCAGATTCTGAGCCGGTGATCGGGGCGAGTTCTACGACCGATGGTCTTTTCTATGCGTTCGGTTTTTGCGGATCGGGGTTTCAGATCGGGCCGGGTGTCGGTGAGACGCTGGCCGAACTGATCGGCACTGGCCGCACGCCGATCGCGTTGGATACGTTTTCGATTGGGCGGTTTGGGGGAGGCAAGTCTTTGCAGCCTGCGCCTGCTTCTGCGTCTTTTGAGGCTTCTTCATGAGTACCGGTCAATCGTCTTCTTTTATGCTGCGGGATGCGCTTGCTTATATCGAGGCGAATTTCGATAAGACTGTGAGTCTTGCGCAGTTGGCTGAGCTGTCCGCGCTCAGTGTTTCGCGGTTTGCTACTGTGTTTAGACAGCAGGTTGGGCTTTCGCCTTATAGGTATCTGTGTGGAGTGCGTGTGCGGCGTGCGCAAACTTTGCTGCTGGCAGGCGTGCCTGGGGCTGTTGTGGCAACTGAAGTTGGGTTTTTTGATCAGAGCCATCTGGCCAGACACTTCAAACGGTTTTGTGGCGTGACGCCGAGTCGGTTTTTGTTGAATGCCAAGGAGATGGGGTAGAGCTTTTTAATTGTCTGCGACGCTGGGCGGGGTGCTGGTGTTTGTGCTGGTTTTCGCGTTGGGGTGGTTTGCTTTGTTTTTGTGCTGGCATCCGCGATGCGTTAGCTCGCTTCACGCGTCGCCCCTGTGCGGGGCGGCACCTACTTTTCTTTGCCGCCGCAAAGAAAAGTAGGCAAAAGAAAGCGGCTAACACCGCCAGCTCTTGTGTTTGCTTGAGGGCCCCCAACCGGTCTTACGCCTCACACGGCAATCACGTGACCCATGTCCGTTGCCAACGCTCTTGCGGTGCGCCTCACCCGCTTCGCGCACCCGCGTCGCCACATGCCGCGCCAGACAATCTACGGCCGCCCAGGTGGCAAACTGTGTGTTGGCCCAAGTGCTCCACACGCCTCACTCCGGAACGATAGCGCACGCGTGCCACCACGTAAGAGCGCTACCTTATACGACGCGACAACCTACACACAGTTTGCCACCTGGGCGGCACATACCATTCGCTGCCGCTAGCTCGAGTACGGGTGTTTGACCTTGCCCCTGTTTGACGAATCCCATAGCCACGGAAATCAGGCCGCTTCGCCTCGCTGAACTGCGGCCCAGTTTTTCTCGAACGTCATGGGGCTGACGTAGTTGAGCGTCGAGTGTAGGCGCCGCGCATTGTAAAAGCCGAGCCAATCAATCACTTCATCCATTGCGGCACGCCGCGTGGCGAAGTGCCGCCCATGCATACGTGCGACCTTTAGCGAACCCCATAGACTTTCAGTAGGCGCGTTATCCCAACAATCGCCGCGCCGGCTCATTGACGAACGCATGCCATAGGCCTTCAACGTGTCCTGAAACAGGCCGCTGCAATACTGGCTGCCCCTGTCGCGATGCACGATTACGCCGGCTTCAGGGCGGCGTCGGAACCACGCCATGCGCAATGCGTCCGTGACCAGTTCAGCCTTCATGTGCGGCTGCATCGACCAGCCCACCACCTGCC
The DNA here is from genome assembly GCF_013426915.1 of Paraburkholderia sp. PGU19. Taxonomy (GTDB): domain Bacteria; phylum Pseudomonadota; class Gammaproteobacteria; order Burkholderiales; family Burkholderiaceae; genus Paraburkholderia. The sequence goes on along the minus strand of NZ_AP023181.1, from coordinate 829,814 downwards.
GGCTGAACAGGTCGATGATGACCGCGAGGTACACCTAGCCCTCGGCTGTCGCCAGATACGTGATGTCGGTCGTCCAGACCTGGTTCGGTGCAGTTGCAGTGAAATTGCGCTCCAGCAGATTTGGCGCAACCGGCAAATCGTGGTTCGAGTTTGTCGTCGCGATGTACTTGCGCTTGTGCCGGGCTCGAATGCCATGCTGCGCCATCAGCTTGCGCACCCGCTCTTTGCCCACGCGCACGCCATGCGTGAGCAGTTCCTTCCACATGCGCGGCCAGCCGTATTCACCCCTGACCTGCGTGTGAATCGTCTTGATGTGCGCAAGCAGTGCGTCGTCACTCATGCTGCCTCGGTGCGGCTTGGCCTGCGCGGTGCGTTGCCTGCGCTGATGATATCCGCTGGGACTGACTTCCAGCACTTCACATAGCACCGAGACCGGCCAGTGGTGTCGATTGCGCTCGATGAACGCGTACTTCACATCGACTCCTTGGCGAAGTACGCCGCTGCTTTTTTTAAAATATCTCGCTCCATCTTCAGGCGAGCCACTTCGGCACGCAGCCGCGCCAGCTCCATCTGCTCCGGACTCACAGGCTTCGTGCCGGCTCCCGTCAGCTTGCCTTCCCGGTCAGCCTTCACCCAGTTGTACAGCGTCTGTTCAACCACACCCAGTGTCGCCGCCACCGCCGCCATGCTTTGCCCGGCCTTGACCAGTCGCACCGCTTCCAGTTTGAACTCGAGCGTGTACTGCGCTCGCTTCGCCTTGCTTGTCATCGTTCTTCTCCTTGCTTGAGTTTACCTGCTCAGCAAGGGATTCGTTTTTCCGGGGCAAGCTCAGTTTGAAGTGGGTGAGGCGTTTATTCGAAGCGTTGGCAACGCACGCGAATAAGGACGTTGCCGTATGAAGCGTAAGACCGGTTGGGGGCCCTCAGGCAGGGAGAAATGTTGGCGGTGTTAGCCGCTTTCTTTTGCCTACTTTTCTTTGCGGCGGCAAAGAAAAGTAGGTGCCGCCCCGCACAGGGGCGACGCTTGAAGTACGCTAACGAATCGCGGATGCCAGCACAAAGGCAGAAATACCAAACGGCATGGACTTCACCGCGAAGGCAAATCCGCGCCACGAAGGCAAAACCGAAAGTAGGTGCCGCCCCGCACAGGGGCGACGCGTGAAGCACGCTAACAAAACGCGGATGCAAGCAAAAAGGCAAGCACACCAACCGGCGTCGCAGACAACCAAAACCCCCTACCCAAACTTCACACCAGTCTGCCTCATAGCCTCCCCCAGCCCCAGCCTGGGATACTTCTTCTCAATAATCCGCATATCATTACGAGTCTCCTCGATAAGCCAATCGCGGACATCGTCCACAATAGGCCGTAAAGGCTTATTAGCAGGCCGCACCAAACAGCACCGCCGGTTCGTAACAATAACTTCCTGCTCAGCGGGCAAAAGCGCCCCTTGCGCAAGCCAGTGGGACACCACATTCAACCACCCAAGCGCTATCCCCTGCCCAAGCAGCGCAGCCTGCACCACAATCGCATAATCATTAAAGCTCAGCATCCCGGCAACATGCCGCCCATGCCCGACGAACGCACCGAATCGCTCATGCCAGCCGCGCTCCTCGTCATCCATGACGATAACCGTGTCCCCATGCGCGCGACCAGCATCGCTTAACGCATTCTCCCGATACCGCTCATTGCAAACAGGCAAAAGCGTCTCAGGCATAACCAGCACCGCATGCTCATCAATCTCGCCATCGTGCAAAAACCGCATCCCGAGATCGACGTCATGAAGCGGTCCGCCTATCCGCCCCGATATCAGCTGAAACCGCAAATCGATATTAGGGAAAGCCTGATTCAGCCGGCTCATGCGCGGCATCAGCCAATGCGTGGTGAAACCAGTGGAAACCGACAAAGTGACGGACTCGACTCCCGTCGCACGGGCCTCGATTTCCCTGATTGCATTTTCAACGCCATTGAAACCCTCAGAAATCGCGCGATACAGAATCCTGCCGCTTTCAGTGAGTTCGATACCGCCGCGCACCCGCTCGAACAGGCGCACGCCAATATGGTCCTCCATGCGCGCGAGCATGCGGCTCACGGCAGGCTGGCTCACATAGAGCTCCTGCGCGGCGCGCGTGAAGTTGCCGCAGCGGGCGGCCGCTTCGAACACGAACAGCGCATTCGCGCTCGGCAGTTTCTTGCGAAGGTTGGGCATGACCTGATGTTATGCCCGATCCAACAATTTGGGAATTGCTGTCAAAAAGAACGGGACTTATATTTTTCTCAACACACCCATTTCCAGCGAGACACACGTCATGGACGCACGAGCGAAAACGGGAGTATCGATCAGGTCGGCAGCGAAGCGTTATGGTCCAGTGGTCGCGCTGGACGACGTATCGCTGGATATCGCGCCGGGTGAATTCGTGTCGCTGCTCGGGCCGTCCGGGTCGGGCAAGACGACACTGCTCGGTATCCTCGGCGGCTTCGTGCAGCCGAGTTCCGGCACGGTCTGGGTCGGCGAGCGCGACATTACATTTGCGCCGCCGCACAAGCGCAACATCGGCATCGTATTCCAGAACTACGCGCTGTTTCCTCATATGACAGTCGGCGAGAACGTCGCCTTTCCGCTGCGCGCGCGCCGTGAGCCGAAATCAGGCTGGGCGAAGAAAGTCGCCGACGCGCTCGCCATGGTCGAACTGAATGGCTACGAGTCGCGCAACATCAGCCAGTTGTCGGGCGGCCAGCGTCAGCGTGTGGCGCTCGCGCGCGCCATGGTGTTCGAACCGCAACTGATTCTGATGGACGAGCCGCTCTCCGCGCTCGACAAGCAACTGCGCGAAACCATGCAGATCGAATTGCGCCGCTTGCATCGCAAGCTTGGCGCGACCATCGTCAACGTGACGCACGACCAGCGCGAAGCACTGACGATGAGCGACCGCGTCGCCGTGCTGAAGGACGGCAAGCTCGTGCAGATCGATACGCCCGAGCGTCTCTATGACCGTCCGTGCGATGCGTTCGTCGCGAGCTTTATCGGCGAAGCGACGCTGCTCAACGTGAGCCGCGCAGGCGACGATGCCGTGCGTCTCGGCGATGCTGTCTTGCGCACCGCGCATCCATTGCCGCGCGGCGACAAGCTGCTGCTCGCGGTGCAAACGGAAAAGCTCGTGATCGACGGCGCGGAGGGACAGGGCGTCGCGCACGCAAACCGCCTGTCGTGCCGCGTCACCGAAGTGCTGTATCAGGGCGAGAGCCTGCGCGTGTTCGCCGCGCTCGCCGACGGCACGGCTATCAGCCTTCGACAACCCGGCAGCCATGAAGCGCGCCGGCGCATTCCATCGCCGGGCGCGCAGATGACCGTCGCGCTCGATCCTCAGGACACGATCGTCGTGCCCGCCTGATTTCACTCACCGCCTGTGCACGGGCATGCCTTCTTACGCGATTCACGCAAACTGCAAAGGGATGATGCAATGAAGCTCACCGATTTCAAGGTTCTGACGTTCGATGTCGTCGGCACGCTGATCAACTTCGAAAAGGGCGTGCTCGCCTCCATACGGCGTCTGGGCGGCGCGAAAGCGAAAGACCTGACCGACGAAGCGATCTTCGAGCCGTACATGCGTGGCCGTGCGACCTATCCGGGCCGATCCAGCCACGAGATGGCCAACGTCTATCTGTACGTCGCAAAGGAACTCGGCCTGCCCGATGACGCGCAATCGGCTGCTGCATTCCAGCGCGACGTGCTCGACTGGCCCGCATTCGAAGATTCCGTCGCGGCGTTGAAGCGTCTGCGCAAGCACTATCGCTTGGTCGCGATGACGAACGCGGACCGCGTCGCGCTGTCGGCGTATGCGCACACGCTCGGCGATCCGTTCGACGACACCGTCTGCTGCGACGAAACGGGCGTCGCGAAACCCGATCCGCAGTTCTTCGCGTACAACCGCGGACGTCAGGCGGCATTCGGCTACAAGTTCGGCGAAATCCTGCATACCGCGCAAAGCCAGTATCACGACATCGGCATCGCGACGAAGCTCGGCTACGCGACCTGCTGGATCGAGCGTCGTCAGGGTTTGAAGGGTTTTGGCGCGACGCCTGTCCCCGAAGCCGTCACTGAGCCCACCTTCAAGTTCGCGACGCTCGCCGCGCTCGCGGACGCCGTCGAAGCTGAAGCGCGCGCCGCCTGATCATGCTCGCGCCGACGACACCGCACCGGCCGCAGCCGGACTCGCTCTGGCGGGCGATGGCTGCGCGCTCACCCGTCACGGATGCGCGCGTCAGCACGGGCGCGCCGCTTGCGCGCGATCTGATCGTCGATGTGGCGATCATCGGCGCGGGTTATTCGGGCCTCGGGGCCGCGTATGCGTTGCAAAAGCGCGGTGTCGATTGCGCGGTGTTCGATGCGAACCCTGTTGGCTGGGGCGCGAGCGGGCGTAACGGCGGCGTGGTGTCGTCGAAGTTCCGGCTGTCGTTTCCATCGATAGCAAGCGCGTACGATCTCGATACCGCGAGGCGCATGCATCGGCTTGCGCATGAAGGCGTGCGCGTGGTCGAGCAGTTCGTCGATGAGTTCAAGCTGGAGCGTGCGCGCTTCGAACATACGGGCAGCCTGCGCTGCGCGCACACCGAGCGCGCGTTCGCGTCGGTTCGCGCTGAAGCCGATTGGGTGCGAACGCAGCTTGGCGATGGATCGATGAGCGTATTGTCGCGCGAAGACATAACGCACGAGACGGGTTCGAACGGTTTTGTCGGCGGCGTGCTGAGCGCCGATGCAGGTACGATCCTGCCGCTCGAGTATGTGTGTGGCATCGCTCGCGCGCTGACGGCGCGCGGCGTGCCGATCTACGAAGCAACGCCGATTCTCGACATGACGCGCGTGCAGGAAGGCGTGATGCTTCGCGCGCCCGGCGGCAGCGTGCGCGCGAAACAGGTGATCGTCGCGACCAATGCCTACTCGAATCTCACGCAGGCCACGTCGTCATATCAGCGCGAACTCGTGCCGTTTCGCAGCGCGATGATAGCCACGGAAAGATTGTCGGCGGAACTCGACGCGAAGCTGATGGTCAACGGGCGCAGCTACACCGAAACGCGCCGCATGATGAAGTGGTTCCGCAAGGTGGACGGGCGCATGCTGTTCGGCGGCCGCGATGCGTTCGGTAAGGAAGGGCAGGCAACGGGCTTCGATGCATTGCAACGCGCGATGGTCGGGCTCTTTCCCGATCTGGCGGGCGTGCGTGTCGAGTACGGCTGGTCGGGGTATGTGGGCATGACGTTCAACGCGTTGCCTCATGTCGGGCGCAGCGACGACGTCACGACATTCTGTCTCGGGTATAACGGAGCGGGTGTCGCGATGGCGAGCCTGATCGGGCAACATGCTGCGGCGCTGGCGCTCGGCGAGAAGCCGGAGCTGGCGTTGCTTGCGCAGGACGGCTTGCGGCCCGTGCCGTTTCATTCGCTGCGCGCGCCGGGCGTCAGGCTCGTTGCCGCGTGGTATCAGTTTTTGGACGCAGTGGGTGCATGATGACGACAGCCAAACACGTTTTGCAGGAACAGACTGTGATGCAGGCCACTACGATCGATCCGTCGGTACGTCACCAGCAGCGCGAAGACCGCGCGATGCTGCTGCTGATGGCGCCCGCGCTGCTCGTCGTCGTGGTGCTGCTGGTGTTGCCGCTGGCGTGGCTTTCGTGGCAGTCGATCTATCACGACGGCGCGTTCACGCTCGTCAACTATCGGCGCATTTTCACGGGCACGTATCTCGACACGTTTCTGATGACGTTCAAGCTGAGCATCATCGTGACGGGCATCACGTTGCTGCTCGGTTATCCCGTTGCGTATTTCGCGGCCTCCGTGCCGCCAAAGTGGAGCGCGTTGATACTCGGCATGGTCATTCTGCCGTTCTGGACCAGCGTGCTCGTGCGCACGTATGCATGGCTCGTGCTGCTGCAACGCACGGGACTCGTGAACAAGGCGCTGCTGTCGATGGGTTTGATCGACCGGCCGTTGCAGCTTTCGTACAACCAGTTCGGCACGATCGTCGCGATGGTGCACATCCTGTTGCCGTTCATGGTGCTGCCGCTTTACTCCGCGATGCAGAAGATCCCCGGCAATCTGTCGCAGGCGGGCGCGAGCCTGGGTGGCTCGCCGTTGCATGTGTTCTGGCGCGTGTTCCTGCCGCTATCGATGAGCGGCGTCGTCGCGGGTGTGACGCTCGTGTTCGTGCTGTGCCTCGGTTTCTACATCACGCCTGAGTTGATGGGCGGCGGTAAGTCGATCATGGTGTCGATGGTGGTGAGCCGCAATGTCGAGATTTACAACAGTTGGGGCGCGGCGAGCGCGGTGAGCGTCGTGTTGCTGGTCTGCGTGTTCGCGATCTTCTATGCAGCGAGCCGCGTGATTCCACTCGAAAAGACCCTGGGCGCGAAATGAACAAGCTCTCATTCGGAAGGCTGACGCTCGGTGCGGGCGTTGTGCTGATCCTCGTGTTTCTGATGCTGCCCGTGGTGATCGTCGTGCCGCTGTCGTTCTCCGATACGCGCTTCATGACGTTTCCGCCGCCCGCGTATTCGCTGCGCTGGTATCACTCGTTCTTCGACAACCCGGCCTGGATCGACGCGGCGCGCGTGACGCTGACGGCCTCCGTGTGCGCCGCGCTGATCGCGACGCCGCTCGGCATCGCGGCTGTGTATGGTATCCAGCACGGCTCGCATTGGTCGATGCGCTATCTGCGCACGCTGCTGATGCTGCCGTTGATGGTCCCCATCATCATCGTCGCAGTGGGCGTGTTCTTCGTGTTCACGCAGGCTGGATATGTGAATACGCTGACTGGGCTGATCGTCGCCGATACGATGCTCGGCTTGCCGTATGTGCTGATCTCGGTGGGCGCCGATTTGCGGACCTTCGATCGCACGCAGGAAATGGTCGCGCGCAGCCTCGGCATGAACCGCTTTCGCAGCTTCATGACGGTGACGCTGCCGCAGATCAAGGCGAGTGTGATTTCCGGCGCGGTCTTCGTGTTCATTCAGGCGCTGGATGAAACGGTTGTCGCGCTGTTCATTTCGGGTGGCTCGAACCAGACGCTGACGCGGCGCATGTTCGTCACGTTGCGCGACGAGATCGATCCGACCATCGCCGCGATCAGCACGATGCTGACGGCGCTGACGCTGTGCCTCGTGATGATCGTTGTCGTGAGCCGCCGTTCGTCGGCCGTCGCGCGGGCCTGATTTCTTTCTACGGAAACCGGATGTCCAATTCACTGAAGTTCTATATCGACGGCGCGTGGGTCGAGCCGTCCAGTTCCGCGCGTCTGCCCGTCATCGATCCTTGCACCGAAGAGCCGTTCGCCGAAGTGGCGCTCGGCAATGCGCAGGATGTCGAGCGCGCGGTGGCGGCGGCGAAGCGTGCGTTCGTATCGTTCTCACAGACGCGGCCTGAAGAGCGCGTTGCGTTGATCCGGCGCATTCTCGATGTGTATCTCGAACGTTATGACGAGATGGCCGAGACGATCATGCGCGAAATCGGCGCGCCCGCGAAGCTTTCGCACGCATGGCAGGCGGGTCTTGGCAAGCGGCATCTGGAAGAAGTGCTGCGTACCTGCGAGACCTTCGAATGGCAGCGCAAGAAGGGCACGACGCTGATCAATCATGAGCCTGTCGGTGTCGTCGCGTTGATTACGCCGTGGAACTGGCCGATCAATCAGGTCGTCTGCAAGGTCGCACCAGCGATTGCTGCTGGCTGCACGATGGTGTTGAAGCCCAGTGAGGTGTCGCCGCTCAACGCAGTGCTGTTTGCCGAGATCATCGATGCCGCTGGCGTGCCCGCTGGTGTCTTCAATCTGGTCAACGGCGATGGGCCGACAGTGGGCGCGGCGTTGTGCAGTCATCCCGATGTCGACATGGTGTCGTTCACGGGTTCGACGCGTGCCGGTATCGAGATCGCGAAGCTCGCTGCGCCGACCGTCAAGCGCGTTCATCAGGAACTGGGCGGCAAGTCGGCGAACATCCTGCTCGACGATGCCGATTTCGAAACGGCCGTGACGGCTGGCGTCAATTCGTGCTTCGGCAATAGCGGTCAGTCGTGCAACGCGCCGACGCGGATGCTCGTGCCCGCGTCACGGCACGACGAAGCGGTCGAGATCGCGCGGCGCGCGGCGGATGCCCATCGTGTCGGCCCGGCCGATGCCGCGGATACGACGATGGGCCCGGTGGTCAGCGACGTGCAGTTCGGGCGTGTGCAGCGGTTGATCGGCATCGGCATCGACGAAGGCGCGCAATTGGTGGCGGGTGGCACTGGACGCCCCGATGGACTGGCGCGCGGCTACTACGTGAAGCCGACTGTGTTCGCGAACGTAGACCCGTCGATGACGATTGCCCGCGACGAGATTTTCGGCCCCGTGCTGGCGATCATGCCGTATCGCGATGAAGAAGAAGCGATCGCGATTGCCAACGATACGCCGTTTGGGTTGGCGGCTTACGTGCAATCGGCGGATATCGAGCGGGCGCGGCGCGTGGGGTTCAGGATGCGCGCGGGTAGTGTGTACCTGAACTATCCGGCATGGGACGCGGGCTCGCCGTTCGGCGGGTACAAGCAGTCGGGCAACGGGCGCGAATATGGCGAGTGGGGGCTGGAGGCGTTTCTGGAGGTGAAGGGGTGGTGGGGTTTGGGGGATAAGTGGCGGAATGGAAAGCTCCGTTGACATGGGGCTTCCATCCCGGCGATTGCGGCGCGTATTACACCGCGCGAACATCAAGACGCTTGCCCAGTACCGCAAACGCCGACTCGACCATCTCGATCTTCGATGAATGGCCGAAGTTCAGAAGTCGATCGACCTGCACCTGATTGACGCTGAGCCGCCGCGCGAGTTCTGCCTTTCGCACGTTCTGGCGGAGCATTTCATCCGCGAGCAATACCTTTGCGGTGACGAGCGCCGGCAACGTGGCGACGGGTTGCCCGCGTTTGGCCTTCGAAGGCATCGGGATGCTTCGCTTCTCCGCGAAGTAGATTTCGAACGCGGCCTCGAGCGCATCCAGCGCTTGCACTTTCGCGTCCTCTTCGTCGTCGCCGACGGTGATGGCTTCCGGGACGTCTGGAAACGTGACGAGCAGCGTTCCGTTGTCGTCGGGTGTCAGGCTGATCGGGTAGCTGAGCATACGTGTGTCGTGGTTTGCCATTCTTTCAAAGAACATGGACGTGATACGCGAGTGAGAGAGCCCGCGTAGGGCACCAGCCTTGTTTCGAAGGCAGCACTGTACAACATCGATGCTGGATTTTGCGTGTGAATTTACAACAAAAATGTTGTGTTTTCTGTGAAGGCAATTCACGCGGACTTGAGCATGAGAATTAGCTCAGCCTGCTGCCGATCCTCTTATCTTCGCCGCGACCCTCTCCGCCACCATAATCGTCGGCACATTGGTATTCGCGCACGGAATAGACGGCATCAGCGACGCGTCGCACACATGCAGTCCTTCCACGCCATACACCGCGCCATCCGCGTCGGTCACGGCCATCGGATCATTGGGCGCACCCATCCGGCACGTGCCCGATGGGTGCCACGTTCCCCCAACCGACCGCGTGACAAACTCAGTCATCGCCGCGTCATCGGCCAGCAGTTCATCGATCGAAACGCCTTGCGTCACCACGCGCCGAATCAGCGTCCCACGCAACGGACCGGCAATATCGAGCAGCGCGCTCAACGCCCCACGCTGAAACGCGTTCCACACGCCCGGCACGGCCACAGCCGCGACACGCGGCGAATAGCTCGACGGAAAAATCGCGTCACGATGCACGGCCATCGAAGGCGCTGCCAGCGTCTGCGCACCAAAGCGCAACGCGAGCTTCAACCGTTCGAGATCGCGCGGGTCCGACAACATCGCGAAATCGACCAGCGGCTCATCGAAAGGACTCGCTGATGCAAGCTTCAAAGACCCGCGCGAATACGACTTGTTGACCCAGAAGAAAATCGTCCCGAGCCGATACCCGACCGAATGCCAGCCCGAGCGTGACAGAATCGCGCCGTGCATGTCGCCGGGCACGGTATCGGGCAAGCCGGAAGAAAAACGCACGATCGCCTGTTCATGATGCTCGTCGGGAAACGGCGTGCGGGCGGCGCGCGGCAGAAACGCCGACACGGCAATCGACGGATGCTCCATCAGATTGCGCCCGACGCCCGCGCGGTCTGCGCGCACCTCGATGCCGAGCGCGGCGAGATCGCTGGCGGGACCGATGCCGCTTCTGAGCAGCAGCGCAGGACTATGAATCGCGCCCGCACTGACGATCACACGCGCCGCGCGCACATCTTCATGCGTACCGTCCGCATGCAAAACCCGCGCACCCGTTGCACGCCGCCCGTTGAACAGTATCCGCTCGACGACGAGACCCGTGCGTATCGACAGATTCTTGCGTGCACGCACGGTATCGTCGAGATAACAGACGGAAGTCGGAATGCGCTCGCCTGCTGCGCTCACGGCAATCGAGCCAACGAACGTGCCGTCTTCCCATAGACCGTTCTGATCGTCGCGCAACGCATGTCCGCGCTGTTGCAGCGTGCCGAGCACGGCCTGCACGAATGGCGAGATACGCGGCCAGCGAGTGCGCTGAATGCGCAGTGGCCCGCTCGCGCCATGCAGTTCGCCGCCGAAGTCGCAATCGGTTTCGAGCTTGCGAAAGTAGGGCAGACACGCTTGCCAGTTCCATCCGCCTGCGCCGAGCGCTTCCCATTCGTCGTAGTCGGCGGGCGCGCCGCGATTGGCCATCAGCGCATTGATCGCCGAGCCGCCGCCCAGCAGCTTCGCCTGCTCATAACGGCGCAGCGCAGCTGGCGCGCTCATGCGCGCTTTCAGTTGCTGCCAGATGTTGTGCGTGTCGAGATACGCGCGGCCCGGATAGCGGCTGCGGATCGCATCGGGCATGGTCGCCTGTGAGATATCGCGGCCGGCTTCGATCAGACACACGGTCTTGTCCGTAGCTTCGGACAATCGCGCAGCCAGCACGCAGCCTGCCGATCCGCCACCCAGAATCAGATAGTCGATCACGTCGAATGTTATGCGGCGCGTGTCGCCGGCTGTGCGTGAGAATCGATGAAATGAAAAACGCCCGCAACGAACGACGTTCCTGCGGGCGCCTGATTGGCAATGCGCGATTACGTTATTGCATGAACTTCAGCCAGCGCGCCTTGGCCTGAATGCCTGCGTCGGAGGCCCACCATTCTTCCGACATCAGCGCCTGCTTCGACGCGTTATCCGGCGAGCTCGGCAGTTCGCTCGCGCGCTTCGCGGTGATCTTGCCCGTCTTGAACGCAGCGGGGTTGCCCGGACCGTAGTCGATATAGAGCGGCAGATTCGCCTGTAAATCCGGCGACAACGCAGCGTTGACGAACTTGATCGCGTCGGGCAGATTCGGCGCGTTCTTCAGCACACACAATTGCGTGTTCTGCAGAATGCCGTCATTGAACGTGAAGTCGACATCGGGATCATCCTTCTTCACGGCGCTGGCGCGGCCGTTCCAGATCATCGTCATGTCCACTTCGCCGTCGTGCAGCAATTGCGCCGACTGGCCGCCCGAAGTCCACCACACGGTAATGTCGGGCTTGATCTGCTGCAGTTTCTTAAACGCACGATCCACATCCAGCGGATAGAGCTTGTCGCGCGGCACGCCATCGGCGAGCAGCGCCGCTTCGAGCACCGTCTGCGGATCGTTGCGCAGCGCGCGCGTGCCGGGGAAGTTCTTCACGTCCCAGAAGTCTTTCCAGCTTTGCGGCACCTTCTTGAGGTTCTTCTTGTTGTAGCCGATCACCGTCGAATAGAACTCGTACGCGACCGAATACGGCGTGCGATATTTTTCCGGCACGGCTGCCGCGTTCGGGATCTTCGAGAAGTCCAGCTTTTCCAGCAGACCTTCGCGGCCGCCGCGCAGACAGTTCGAGGTCGGCGTATCGACCACGTCCCAGATCGGCTTGCCCGTCGCGCCTTGCGCCTTGATCTGCGGCCATGCGTCGGGAATGCTGTCCTGGTTGATCGTGATGCCTAGCTGCTTTGCGGCGGGGTCGAGGATCGCCTTGGTCTGCGCTTCCTGATACGTGCCGCCTTGTGAGACGAAAGTGATTTTTCCCGCCGCGAACGCGGGCGCCATGCCCGCGATGCTCAACGCGAGCGTCATAACTAATGGGCGCAACTTCGTTTTATTGATCACGACTTTTTCCTCGACACGGTTGAAGCGAAAGACATCTTCCAGGTCGTGCTGCCGCGCTTCCGGCGTGGCGCAGGAAGCAGAACAACGCGGGATTGATTGAAAATATAGTGAGTCAATTTCGGCGGAGCAACGCCGGAATTGTTGGAGTCCCCATGACGTAGTGTTATGTCAGACGCTTGCTGCGCACGTCACCAGGGCACTCACCGATCGCATGCCGTCAGAAGATCACGTAGACCTTGCGCATCGTCTCTTCAACTTCCCATGTGCCTTCCGTTTGGGCTTCGAAGAACAGCGTGTCGCCGCCCGAGAAGTGAACCGTGTCTTCGCCGTCGGGCGTGAAGCGGCCACGCCCGCTGAGGAAGTGCATCACTTCGGCCTGCTTGACCGAGCGCCGATACGTGCCGGGCGTGCATTCGAAGATGCCCGTATCGATCGCCTCGCTGCCGCGTATCACTTTCTGCACGCCCGATACCTGAATTTCCGGCGTGCCTGGAAGACCGGCCGTGCCCCAGTCTTCCAGCCCCTGCAATGCAATGCTTTGTTTGATCTGCTGGACTTTCATCTCGTGGTTTCGTTGACGATGGTTGGAATGACGGCAAACGCTATTGCGTTCTCGCGATACGCTTCTCGATCTTGCCGAGTCGCACGACGGTCACGCCCGCGCGCAACTGCCTGAGCGAAGGCATCACGAGCATGCAGTCGGGATAGGGCGTGCGCACGGCTTCACCATCCGACCAGCCGATCTCGCTGCCCGCTTCGGGAAACACCTCCAGGCCCGTGTAATCGCCGGCGAAGCGGAAGTCGAGACTCTTCGCGACGACAGGCTCCGTCACCCGCACGATCAGCATTTCATCGGGCAGCGGCAGGGTCCAGCCTGCGGGTAAGTCGGCTTCGTCGACCACGCCGGACAACACGAGAAAGCGCGCCGTCACATCGCGCGCGACGGCTACAGCGCCCGCTTCCCAATGCTGTCCGCATTCGATCAGCAACGCGTTCTTCTCGCTTCGAGGATCGCCGAAGCCTTTGTAGTCGCGCATGCGGCGGCCTTCGGGATGGCCTTCGTCGCAGATCACGGTGGCGGGCGTGCCGAGCTTTTCCGACAACGCGATGCCCTTGTCGAGCGGCCCGGCGACGATCAAGGGCTTGCTCTTCTCATGCATCGAATGCAGATCGAGCAGCAGATCGACGGTATCGATCACAGGCCGCATCGCGCGTGCGCGGCGCAACTCGCTCGAATCGAGCGCGCTGTTGTCGAGCGTTTGCGCCGTCCATACGCGGTTGAAGTCCTGATCGACGAAGCGCGCCGCATCCGGCTTCGACGGATCGAAACGCGCGTAGGCATCGACGTTCGCGAACGCGAGCGTCAGCGTGCCGCGCCGTGGACGCAGCTTCGCGCGCAGCAGCGCATCGACGACGATCGCGCCGCATACCTCATTGCCGTGCGTGAGCGCGTTGATCATCACGTGCGGACCGGCGACGCCCGAATCGAAGGTATGCACGTACGCGATGCCCGTGTCGCTCTTCTCGTGCACGGAGATGTCGGGAAAGGCGACTTCGATTGGATAGGCCTGCGCGTTCATTCGAGCCCGCCCTGGCAGAGGTATTTGATCGACAGGTAATCGTCGAGGCCGTATTTCGAGCCTTCGCGGCCATAGCCCGATTCCTTCACGCCGCCGAAGGGCGCGGCCTCGCTCGCGAGCGCGCCTTCGTTGATGCCGACGATGCCCGCCTCCAGTTGCCGCGCGACGCGGTCGATGCGCCGCACGTCCTGGCTGTAGAAGTACGATGCGAGGCCGAACGGTGTGTCGTTGGCGGCGCAAATCGCTTCGGCTTCGTCGTCGAAGCGGAACAGCGGCGCGACGGGGCCGAAGGTTTCCTCGCAGCTCAGGTGCATGTCGGGCGTGGCGTCAGCGAGCACGGTCGGCGCGTAGTAGTTCGGACCGAGTTCCGGCAGGCGCTTGCCGCCCGTCAGCACGCGCGCGCCACGGCTTACGGCGTCGTCGACGTGACGCGCGATCTTGTCGATCGCGCGCGCGTTGATCATCGGACCGATCTGCGCGGCGGGATCGGTGGCGGGCGCGACTTTCAGCGCGGCGACGCGCGTTGCGAGCAGGTCCGCGAAACGCTCGTACACGCCGGACTGGACGTACACGCGGTTCGGGCACACGCAGGTCTGGCCGCCATTGCGGAATTTCGCGGCCAGCAGGCCCGTGACGGCGGCGTCGAGATCGGCGTCGTCGAACACGATGAAGGGCGCATTGCCGCCCAGTTCCAGCGACAGCTTCTTCAACGTCCCCGCCGATTCACGCGCCAGATACTTGCCGACAGGCGTCGAACCCGTGAACGTGATCTTGCGCACGCGGCTGTCCGCGAGCCAGTCGCCGACGGCGGGCACCGCGTTCTCGCGCGATGCCGAAATCAGGTTCAGCACGCCCGCCGGCACGCCCGCCTCATGCGCGAGCATCACCAGCGCGAGGGCAGTGAGCGGCGTGTCTTCAGCAGGCTTGCCGACGACGGTGCAGCCCGCCGCGAGCGCGGGCGCGATCTTGCGCGCGATCATTGCGAGCGGGAAATTCCACGGCGTGATCGCAGCGACGATGCCGACGGGTTCCTTCACCGCGCTCATGCGCTTGCCGCGCTGCTGCTGCGGAATGATGTCGCCGTAGATGCGCGTCGCTTCGTCCGCGAACCACGCGACATACGACGCGCCGTACATCACCTCGCCGCGTCCTTCGGCGAACGGCTTGCCTTGTTCCAGCGAGATCAGGCGGCCGAGCGCATCGGCGTTCTCGACCATCAGCGCATGCCAGCGGTGCAGCACGGCCGCGCGATCCTTTGGCAAGGCGTCGCGCCAGGCGGGGAAGGCGCGGGCGGCGGCATCGGTGGCGGCGCGCGCGTCGGCGGCGTCGCTGTCGGCGACCTGCGCGATCACTTCGCCCGTCGCCGGGTTCGTCACATCGAAGCGCTTGCCTTTAGCAGACGCCACCCACTTGCCGTCGATGAAATTGTCGCTGCGGATCAGCTCGCTCAACTCGTATCGCTTGGTCATCTAAAGACTCCTGTGGTTCAGGCGAGGCGATGCGCGATAGCCGCGCCCACTTCAGCCGTATTCGCCTTGCCGCCCAGATCACCCGTATGCGGACCTTCCTTGAGCGTGGCTTCGATCGCGGCGAGGATCGCGTCGTGTGCTTCGCGCTCCTTGCCCGCCCCGTTGCCGAGAAAGTCGAGCATCATCGCCGCCGACCAGATCATCGCGATCGGATTGGCGATGCCTTTGCCCGCGATATCCGGTGCGGAGCCATGCACGGGTTCGAACAGCGACGGGAACGTGCGGTCCGGGTTCATGTTCGCCGACGGCGCAATGCCGATCGTGCCCGTGCAAGCCGGACCGAGGTCCGACAGGATGTCGCCGAACAGATTGGTCGCGACCACCACGTCGAAGCGGTCCGGATTCAACACGAAGCGTGCACAAAGAATATCGATGTGCTGCTTGTCCCACGTCACGTCGGGATAACGCGCGGCCATTTCGGCGGCGCGTGCGTCCCACCACGGCATGCTGATCGAGATGCCGTTGCTCTTCGTCGCGACGGTGATTTTCTTCTCGCGGCGCTGCGCGAGATCGAACGCGAACTTCAGTACGCGCTCGGAGCCCTTGCGCGTGAAGATCGACTGCTGCATCACGAACTCGCGCTCGGTGCCTTCGAACATTGTGCCGCCCACCGACGAGTACTCGCCTTCCGTGTTCTCGCGCACGATCATGAAGTCGATATCGCCCGCCTTGCGGCCCGCGAGCGGCGACGGCACGCCTTCGAACAGGCGCGCGGGACGCAGGTTGATGTACTGGTCGAACTCGCGGCGGAACTTGAGGAGCGACCCCCACAGCGAGATGTGATCGGGCACGGTGTCGGGCCAGCCGACCGCGCCGAACAGCACGGCGTCGACGCCTTCAAGTTGCTGCTTCCAGTCGTCGGGCATCATCTGGCCGTGCTGCGCGTAGTAGTCGCAGCTCGCCCACTCGATATGCTGATAGTCGATGCCAATACCGTAGCGCTTGCTGACGGCGTCGAGCGCGCGCAGCGCTTCGGGCATCACCTCCTTGCCGATGCCGTCGCCGGGAATCACTGCGATGCGATAGTTGCGGGTCATATGCGTCTCCTCGTCGGGAAAATGTCGGAAAGGGTTCGGGTCATTCAGGCCCAGCGTTCACTAACGACTAGTCTATTCCTGATTAACCGTCATAAAATCGCGCTTTCGGTTAAGCCACTATGCACGAACTGTGAATAAATCGCCGAACCTCGACGACCTGCGCGTGTTCTGCACCGTCGCCCGCAAAGCCAGCTTCAGCGCGGCGGCGGATGCGCTGTCGGTGTCGGCGGCGTATGTCAGCAAGCGCGTGAACATGCTCGAAGCGGATCTGGGCACGCGGCTCTTTCATCGGTCGACGCGCCGCGTCGCGATCACGGAGGCGGGCGAGCGCGTGTACGCGTGGGCCGAAAAGATTCTCGACGACGTCGACCGGCTGGTCGAAGACGTGTCGACCACGCGCCGCGTGCCGCGCGGCACGTTGCGCATCTCCAGCAGCTTCGGCTTCGGGCGTCACGTCGTGGCGCCGGCGCTGGCGCGGCTCACCGAGCGCTATCCGCAACTGAGCGTGCGGCTCGACCTGTTCGACCGCATCGTCGATGTGGCAGGCGAAGGCTTCGATCTCGACATTCGTATCGGCGACGACATCGCGCCGCATCTGATCGCGAAGCGCCTTGCGGAGAACCATCGCGTGCTGTGCGCGTCGCCGGAATACCTGAAGCGTCACGGCACGCCGCGTCAGCTTGCGGACCTCGGCACGCATCATTGCCTCGCGATCAAGGAACGCGACCATCCGTTCGGCATCTGGCGTCTGACGGAGCGCGGCGAGACCGTCTCCGTCAAGGTGACGGGGCCGCTGTCGACCAATCACGGCGAAGTGGCCGTGCAATGGGCGCTCGCGGCGCGCGGCATCGTGTTGCGTTCGATGTGGGATGTGCGCGCGCTGCTGGATTCGGGCGCGCTCGTGCAGGTGCTGCCCGGCGTCACGCAGCCGGCCAATGTGTGGGCCGTGTATCCGGCGCGGCTGGCGTCGTCGGCGAAGGTGCGCGTGTGCGTCGATTTTCTGGCGGACGAGTTTGGCCGCCTCGCCGCACCCGCAGCGCCTCAATGATGGTTCTGTGAGAAGAGTGTTTCGAGCGGGTAGTGCGTCTTGACGAACGGCGTCTTGATGATGACGTAGCTGAAATACTTTTCGATGCCGATATCGCGCTCCAGCAGCCCTTCGATGATGCTCTGATAGTGACTGACGCTGCGCGTAATGAACTTGAGCAGGTAGTCGTAGCCGCCGCTCGCCAGATGGCATTCGACGATCTCGTCGACATCTTTGATCGCGTTGACGAACTTGATGAAATCTTCGCGGCGATGGTCGGCGAGCGTGACTTCCGTGAACACGATCTGCACATCGCCGAGCTTTTCGAGCTGGATCTGCGCGCCGTACCCGATGATGTAACCCGCCTTCTCCAGACGCTTCACGCGGATCAGACAAGGACTCGGCGACAGCCCGACTGCGTCGGCCAGCTCGACGTTCGTGATTCGCCCTCGCTTTTGCAACTGCGAGAGGATGCGCAAATCGATTCGGTCCAGCTTGCAGTCGGTGCTCATCGTGAGTCGGTCGGTCCCGCATGTCGAAGGGTCGGTCGATGTTATCACGCAGCCGCGCGGCGTTTAAATTCGATCGAACCCTTCAGTGCGGCGCGCACGTCGGCTTGCGCGAGCACGTCGTCGAGCGTCTTTTCGAGGCGCTCGAACAGCAGGTCGAACTCGCTTTCCGTGTAGCACAGCGCGGGCGCGAAACCGAGGATGTTGTCGCCGAACGCGCGGAACACGAGGCCGTTCGAATATGCAGCGGCAGCAATGCGGTCCGGCAGTTTCAGCGCCGCATCGAAGCCCTGTTTCGTGTCCTTGTCGGCGACGAGTTCGAGCGCGCCTAACAGGCCGCGATGCCGCGAATCGCCGACGAGGGGATGCGCGAGCAGCGCATCGAGCCCTTGCGCGAAGCGCGGCGCACGCGCGACGCCGTTCGCGAGGAGGCCGCCTTCCTGATAGAGGCGCATCACTTCGAGGCCGATCGCGGCGCTCACGGGGTGCGCCGAGTACGTGTGCCCGTGGCCGATCGCCGCCGCGACGTCGCCGCCGTCGGCGATGCCCTGATAGACGCCGTCCGACATCAGTACCGCGCCCATCGGCGCATAGCCCGCCGTGAGGCCCTTGGCGACCGTCATCAGGTCCGGCTCGACGCCTTCCGCTTCGCACGCGAACAGCGGCCCTGTGCGGCCGAAGCCTGTAATGACTTCGTCGGCGACGAACAGGATGCCGAGCTTGCGGCAGGCCTCGCGCATCGCCTTCAACCAGCCGACGGGCGGCACGATGACGCCACCCGAGCCCTGGATCGGCTCGCAGAAGAAGGCGGCGACGTTGTCCGCGCCGAGAGCTTCGACTTTCGCTTCGAGCGCGGCGACGGAGGCGGCGATCAGGGCGGTGTCGTCGGCGAAATCATTGCGGTACGCGTAGGGCGACGGGATGTGATGTTGCGTGGGCAGCGGCACGTCGAAGTTGCGATGGAACGCGGGCAGCGCGGTGAGGCCGGCGCCGATCGACGACGAGCCGTGATAGCCGCGTTGCAGCGCGATGATGTGCTTTTTCGACGGACGGCCTGTCGCGTTGAAGTAGTGCGTGATGAAGCGCAGCGCGGAGTCGACGGCATCCGATCCACCGAGCGTGAAGTACACGTGCTGCAGCGACGCGGGCGCGAGTTCGACCAGCTTGGCGGCGAGTTCGATGGCGGGCTCGGAGCCGAAGTGGAAGTAGCCTGTCGCGTAGGGGAGGCGTTGCAGTTGTCGTGTCGCTGCGTCGACGATGCTTTGATGGCCGTAGCCGGTGTTGACGCACCAGAGGCCGGAGAACGCGTCGAGCAGTTCGTTTCCGTCGATGTCGCGGAGGTAGACGCCTTGCGCGGAGTCCAGCACGGTGACGCCGCGCGCTTCGTGCGCGCGATAGCTGACGACGGGGTGGATCAGGTGTTTGCGGTCGGATTCGATGAGGGATCGGTTTGGCATGGGGTGGGTCTCGTTTCTTCGCTATCGCGGGTGGGAGGCGGACCGTTTCATACTACAGAGAGGGGGTTGGCGCGTGATTCGCCAAATCAATCTTCTAATGATGCGGATGTGGTTTTTTGGGGGGTGGGGGCAGCATTTTGTGCTGTGGCGGGGGTTTTTTGTCTGCGACGCTGGGCGGTGGTTTGGATTCTGCGCTGGCAGTTGGGTTGAGCCGGGAGGTGTGTTTGCCTTTGTGCTGGCATCCGCGATTCGTTAGCGTGCTTCACGCGTCGCCCCTGTGCGGGGCGGCACCTACTTTTCTTTGCCGCCGCAAAGAAAAGTAGGCAAAAGAAAGCGGCTCACACCGCCAACCTTTCTTCTTGCCTGAGGGCCCCCAAAGGGTCTTACGCTTCACACGGCAACATTTCTGTTCGCGTGCGTTGCCAACGCTTCGAATGAGCGCCTCACCCACTTCAAACACCCGTACACGAGCTAGAGGCAGCGACTGGTATGTGCCGCCAAGGTGGCAAACTGTGTGTAGGCTGTCGCGTCGTATAGCCTGGCGCTCTTACAGGGTGGAACGCGTGCGCTATCGGTCCGAAGTGAGGCGTGTGCAGTACTACGGCCTACACACAGTTTGCCACCTGGGCGGCAGTGGACTATCTGGTACGGCGTGCCGCAACGCGGGTGCGTGGAGCGGGTGAGGCGCACCGCAAGAGCGCTGGCAACGAACGTGGGTCACGTGGTTGCCGTGTGAAGTGTAAGACCCTTCGGGGGCCCTCAGGCAGGAAGAAGAATTGGCGGTGTGAGCCGCTTTCTTTTGCCTACTTTTCTTTGCGGCGGCAAAGAAAAGTAGGTGCCGCCCCGCACAGGGGCGACGCTTGAAGCACGCTAACAAAACGCGGACGCCAGCGCAAAGGCAAAACGCGGACGCCAGCGCAAAGGCAAAACGCGGATGCCAGCGCAAAGGCCAAAACGCCAAACGGCAACGGCAACGCCTGCACCGCAAAGGCAAACCCCCCACCCCAGCGTCGCAGACAAAAACCCCTTAATACCCTCGACTCCGATCAATCTCCCCAACCATCGGCACCCCATCGCGCCACCGCCGAATATTCTCCAAAACCACATCAACAGCGCCCTCAGGCCGAGTAGCACTAGCAATATGCGGCGTAATCCTCACCCGCGGATGCGTCCAGAACGGATGTGAATCCGGCAACGGCTCCGGATCAGTCACATCAAGAATGGCATTCTGCAACTGCCCGCTATCGAGCGCATCGAGCAGATCCTGCTGATCAACCTGCGCCCCGCGCCCCACATTAACGAACGAAGCCCCTTTCGGCAGCTTGCCGAACAGACGCTTATCGAGCAGCCCACGCGTCGCATCCGTAAGCGGCAGCAAGCACACAAGCACATCCGTCCGGGCAAGAAACGCATCGAGCGCCTGCACACCCGCAAAACACTCAACGCCCTCTAACCGATGCTCAGAGCGACTCCACCCCGCACACGGAAACCCAAACAACCGTAGACGCTCCAGCACGGCAGTGCCCAACATCCCAAGCCCCAGCACGCCGACACGCCGCGTCGAAGCCGCCCGCACGGGCATCTCACGCCAGACCCGCTGTCGCTGCTGCAAAACATAATCGAACAGATCGCGATGAATAGTCAGCACGGCCTGTGTCACGTACTCCACCATGCCTTCGACGATCCCTGGCTCGATCATCCGTACCACAGCAATATGCGGCGGCACTCGCGACAGATCGAACTGATCGATGCCCGCGCCCACCGAAAAGATCACTTCGAGATTCGGCAACGTGCGCGCCGGGTCGTCAGGTGGCTGCCACGCGGCGAGATAACGCACGGCCGCCGGGTCGCCGACGTCCGGCCACAGCCGAAAGGGAATCTCCGGCGCCTTTTGCGCGAAGTGCTGCGCCCATAACTTGCCGCGCTCAGGATCGGCCTTGTAGAGAAGCGTCATGATTTAACCAAGTGCCTGATTGACGATAGCGAACTGCACGACGGAAGGATCGCTTGCGGGCGTGCCGTTGCGGGACATCTTGATCACAGTGTCGACGCATTTGAGGCCCAGTTCTTCGAGCCAGGACGTAAGGCCGCTGTCGCCGGGCGTGTCGATGCGGGTGAATGCGCCCGCGTTCGCCGCGAGACAATGCGCGATCAGCGCTTGCGCACGGCGCGTCGATTCGTCTGCGGAGTGCTCTACTACGACAGGGCCGATCGCGTGTCCACGGCCAAACGGCCGCAGCAATGCGAAACCGAGCACCACACCATCCCGCTCGAGCGCAACGCCTCGCGCAACATCGAGCAGAGCAGGCAGCAGCGCACTGCGATCGAGGCCGCTCGCGCGCGAAGCAAGGTCGATCAGGCGGGGCGTGTCGGCGGCTTGCAAGGGGCGCAGTTGCTCGCCCGGTTTCAGCACGATCTGCGGGACGCGAAAGTCGGTGGCCTGGTGCTGGTTGATCGTGCCGATTGCGCGGAAGCCGAGCTTCTCGTACAGCGGCTGGCCGGCCGGCGTTGCGTGCAACACTGTGGTCCGGCTGCCGAGCATTTCGAGCAGACGCTCCATCAACTCGCGTCCAATGCCTCGCCCTTGCTGATCCGGCGAGACGATCACCATCCCGAGCGACGCACCGTCCTCGCCGTACTTCCAGCACAGCGCCGTGCCGACGATGCGGTCCCCACTCAGCGCGACAAAACCGCTGCCGGCATCGGCGACCAGGCGCCAGTCGTCGGCGCGATGCGGCCACTTGACCTCGAGCGACAGCGCGTGCGCGGCGGCGATGTCGTCGGGCGTGAAAGGCCGGAAGGTAACGGTGGCAAGGGTGGAAAGCGTGGAAAGGGCGGAAAGCGGTTCGGGCGTGGACACGAAAGCTCCTCTGGCTGGATACGCCCGTTACTGTGTCATTTCGTCGGCGCGAAGACTAGGACGATCCTGCTGCGACGGGCGCACACCGTTCATGCCCGCGCCCGTGCGCGCCGTTTTGCGCAGCGCCGCAACGCGCGTCTTGCCGGGCCAGTGTTTCGCGCAAACAGCCGCCGCAATGCGGTCTATCATGGAAACTACAGCAATCTTCAGCGCAGGAGCACAACATGCCCTCCGATCCGTCCGCTGAGCCGACCGCCAAACCCCTCGACCCCGCGCAAACCACATCCGGCAAGCAGCCGGCCAAGCCCGCGAAAGACGACCTTCCCGACGCCGACGCGGCCGAGCCCGTCCCGCACGAGCATCTTCCGAGCCGAAGCGACGACAACTGACCAACAGCAAACGCGTCGCTCAATCAAGGCTCGCACCGGTTCAAACCGGAAGGGAGCGAATCATGCAGAACATCCTGGCAGGTTATGACGGCTCGCCGTCCGCGCGGCACGCCGTCGCGTTCGCAGTCGATCTGGCGAAGCGCTTCGATGCGCGCCTGCATGTGCTCGTCGTCGCGCGCGCGCCGGACTGGGGCGCGATCGAGCTCGAAAGAAAGGAAATGGTCGACTACGAGTTGCGTCACGCGAACGAAGTGCTCGACGACATCAAGGCGAAGCTCACGTCATCGAACGATCACGCCGAGTTCGATCTCGTGATCGGCCAGCCGGCGAAAGAGATCGTGCTCTACGCGGAGCAGCACGGCATCGATCATCTCGTCGTCGGGCATCGCGGGCATACGCCGTTCGACCGCTGGCTGATCGGCTCCGTCGCGCGTCAGGTGCTCGCCTATGCGCCGTGCGCGGTGACGATCGTGCGCGATCCGGCGTCGATGAAGAAGCGCGTCGCAAAGACCGAGCAGCATGCGGCGGATGAAGCGCCGTTCGTGTGAGGTCTAAAACGCAGGCGCGGCAGGTGTGGCGCGTGAAGAACGCGCGTCACGCGTCCGTCTGCGCGGTATCGCGGCCGAGCTTCTCGGGCCGCGTGCTGAAGCGCGGCTCGTCGATCCATGCCGCGAGCCAGTCGTGGAACTGGCCCCAGTCGTCGGCCAGGTCGAGTTCGCGTGCACCCGGCTGGTTGCGGCCGCCGTCGCCGATCCAGGCGTAGATGGTCCGCGCGCCACCCCACCACGCGATCATGCCGTCCGTCAGTTCGGCGATGGTCCCGTCGGGCAGCGCCCGTAGCAGCCGCGACAGGCGCGCGTCGAATTCGTCGAATCTCATGCCCAACCCTCAATGCACGACGCCGAAAAACGCAATCGCGCCCTCGGCCGGCGTCAGTCCCGCCTTGAAATAACCTTCGAGCCGGTCGGCTGTCGATTCGTCGAGCGTAAAGGGCGGGTGAACGAGTCCCACCTTGAACGCATGGTCGTACCAGTCGCTGATCCACGCGCGCAAATCGATCACGTACAGCGGCAGTGCGTTCGAAGCGTCGTCATACATGTGCGTCTCCCCCATGCCCGATGACCCAATGCTAGGGCTAACACGATGCAGCACCAATCGGCGGCGGCGGATTGTGTGCTCAGGAAATGCTGATTTGAAGCGTCAGGATTTCCCTGGGAAGCAGAGCGCGAGTCGCTGACGTACAAGGGTTTTTACGTACGGGCATGGGCTTGCGGGCACGCGCGGCGTTAAGGATTTCCTGACACGCGAATCAGGATGTCGCACGCGGGTTTTCCAGCGCGTGCTGACTGTGACACAAATAGTGGTCGCGGATCATGAGCCATCGAAATGCAACATCGAGCCAAGGCGTCATGATTGCCTATCTGTCCGAGCGTGAGAATGTCGTGGAGCAGGTCAATGCGCTCTGTCTGCAGCTGTTCGACACATGGTGCGAATCGCGCAGCGTGACGGCGCTTGCGTATCTGATGCACTGCTGGCCGTTGATCGAAAGCACGCCCGCTGCGCTGAGGCGCCTCGGCGAAACGATGTGCGATTTGCGGCGCTATCACGCGGACCAGATCGACGCACACGGTTTTCAGGCGCTCTGCGAAATGGCCGATCTGATCGACGAACTCGTCGGGCGGCCCGTACGCACCGTCAGACTGAAGGCGTTTGGCGAACTGCCGGAACCGGCGGGGTAGAAAGACCGACGTTTCAGGCGCCTGGCCGCGGGACCGGGCCGGTGGACCGCGCTTTGGCATCGAGTGCAGAATAAGACAACCAGAACGGCAGCACTCGCGGGGGGATATGGTTCTCGACAGGTTCGACGCAGGGTGGAGCGGACTCCGTTACGTGCGGCGCAGCGTGGTGCTGCGGCTGCTCGGGACGGTGCTCGCGTTTAGCTGCGCGATCACGCTGATCCTCACAGCCGTGCAACTGTATCGCGACTATCAGCGCGGCGTCGCGCAGATCGAGAACCGGCTCGTCGATATCGACCGCAGCTATCGCGACAGTCTTGGCGAAGCGCTCTGGCGCCTTGACCAGCCGCAACTCAAGCTCGAACTCGAAGGCATGCTGCGGCTCGCCGATATCCGCGCGGCGGAAGTGCGCGAGATGCCTTCCATCAGTTCCGCGATGGTCGTGAGCGTGGGCCAGCGCATGCCCCGCATGACGGTCGCCCGCGAGTTCCCGATCACGTACCGCGTGCAGGACAAGGTCGAGCAGATCGGCACGCTGTATGTCGAGGCGACGCTCGCCAACCTCTACCACGACCTGACGCGCACGGCGCTCGTGATACTCGTGAGCCAGGGCGCGAATACGTTTCTCGTCGCGCTGTTCACGTTTTACATTCTGTGGCGGCTGCTCACGCGGCACCTCGCGGCGATAGCGCGCAGCGTCAGCGGCTACGACTTCCACGAGCCGCAGCACCCGTTCGTTCTGCAACGCAAGCCTCCGCGCGAGCCGGACGAACTCGACCGCGTGGTGTCGGCCTTCAACGCAATGGGGATGCGGCTGCATCGCGCGTATCTCGACGAACGCGAAGCGGCCACCGAGCGCGAGGCGCGGCACATGGCGGAAGCGGCCAATCGCGCGAAAGGCGAGTTCCTCGCGAACCTGAGCCACGAATTGCGCACGCCGCTCAACGGTATTCTTGGCTATGCGCAGATTCTCAGGCGCGACAGTTCGCTCAGCCTGCGTCAGCGCGACGGCGTCGCGGTGATCCAGCAGAGCGGCGAGCACCTGCTGGCGCTGATCGACGAGACGCTCGATTTCGCGAAGGTCGAAGCGGGCAAGCTGCGCATCGAGATTTGCGATGTGCCGCTCGCGGGCCTCGTCGATACGATTCGCGAGATCATCGGCGTGAAGGCCGAGCAGCGCAAGCTCGCGTTCGAATGCACGGTTGCCGCCGATGCGCCCGGCGGCGTGCGCGCCGACGAACACCGCTTGCGCCAGGTGCTGCTCAATCTGTTGTCGAACGCGGTGAAGTTCACCGATGAGGGCAGCGTGCGCCTGTTCATCGGGCGCGCAGAAAACGGCGCGGCCCGCTTCGAGGTGCACGACACGGGCATCGGCATTGCCGCCGAATATCACGAGAAGATCTTCATGCCGTTCGAACAGGCAGGCGGCGCGGAACGCCGCGCGGGCGGCACGGGGCTTGGCCTCGCGATCAGCCGGCAGTTCGTGCGCGCAATGGGCGGCGAAGTGAAGGTCGACAGCGCCCCCGGTGGCGGCAGCGTCTTCTGGTTCGAGTTGCCGGCCGCGCTTACCGAGCCGGGCGCCGCGCGCGCCGGAGGTGTGATGGGTGCCGCCACCATCATTACGGGCTACGAGGGTCCGCGCCGCAAGGTGCTCGTGATCGACGACGTGCAGATCAACCGCGCGGTCATCGTCGAGCTGCTGACGCGCATCGGCTTCGACACCGTGGAGTCGGCCAGTGGCGCCGACGGCATCGCGCTCGCGCAAACGGAATATCCCGATCTGATACTCACGGATATCGTGATGCCCGGCATCGACGGTCTGACTGTGACGCGCCGCTTCCGCGCGATGCCCGCGTTCGCTCACACGCCGATCATCACGATCTCGGCGTCGCCGTTCGGCGTGGACGGTGCGAGGAGCCTCGAAGCGGGCGCGAACGCCTTCATCAGCAAGCCGGTCGATTTCGACGTGCTGCTCGCGCGGATCGCGGCGCTGCTCGGCATCGACTGGATTCGCGAGGCTGTCCAGCAGCAAGCCGGACCGGCAATGCCGGCGACCCTTCCCGCCACCATTCCCGCCGACGCGATGAGCGAGCTGCATCAGCTCGCGCGCGACGGCAACATGAGCGGCATCGTGCAATGGGCGGAGCGGATCGCGGCGAGCGATCCGTCGCACGCGGCGTTTGCGGCGCGGCTGCATCAACTGGCGCGCGCCTGGCAGTCGAAGGCGATCCTGCAAATGGTGGAGCGGTATCTCGAAGGGAACCCGGCATCATGAGCCACCTCGCTCCGTCCGCCGGACCATCGGGCACGATCCTGATCGTCGACGATACGCCCGCCAATGTCGGCGTGGTCGTCGACAGTCTCGAGGCGCGCGGCATCCGCGTGCTGGTTGCGCTCGACGGCATCGAGGCGCTCGAACGCGCGGCGTTCGCGCAGCCCGATCTGATTCTGCTCGACGTGAAGATGCCCGGCATCGACGGCTTTGAAACCTGTCGCCGGCTCAAGCGCGACGAACGCACGCGCGATATCGCCGTGATTTTCATGACCTCGCTGACGGGCAACGAAGACCGCGTGGAAGGGTTTTCCTCGGGCGGCGTCGATTATGTGACCAAGCCGCTGCGCGTCGACGAGATGCTCGCGCGCGTCGGCGTGCATCTCGAACTGCGCGCGATGCACAAGCAACTCGTTGCGCAGAACCGGCAACTGATGGCCGAAGTCGCCGTGCGCAAGGAAACGGAAGCGGCGCTCGAGCAGGTACGCGACGATCTCGAACGGCGCGTCGCGTTGCGCACGGAAGAACTGGCGCGCGCGAATGCGAACCTGCAGGCGCAGATCGACGAACGCCGACGCGCGGACGCGCGCTTGCAGGCGAGCGAGGCGCGCTTTCGCGCGATCGTCGAAACGAGCCCCGTGCCGTTGTGCATCACGTCGATGCCGGATGGACGCATTCTGTACACGAACGCACCGCTGCGCGTGCTGTTCGGCATAAGCGAGGGTGCGGCCTTGAACGTCGCCAACATTGCGGACTTCTACGCGGACCCCGTAGAACGCGAGCGGCTGATCGGCCATCTGCGAACGGAGGGCAGTCTGCGCGATACGGAGGTCCGGTTCTGCCGTCCGGACGGCACCCAGTTCTGGGCGATGGCGACCGCGCGTGTCGCGACGTACGACGACTCGCCCGCCATCTATGTCGGCCTGAACGACATTACCGGGCGCAAGCAGATGGAACAGGAACTGGTCGAGTCGCGCGAGCAGCAACGCGAGCTTTCCGCTTACATGGAAGCGATCCGCGAAGAGGAAAGAAAGCGCATCGCTATGGAGATTCACGACGAACTCGGCCAGTTGCTGACCGCGCTGAAGATGGACGTCTCGCTGCTGAAGATGCGCCTCGCGTACGACCCGGAAGCGCTGAAAAAGGCCGACGACATGCGCGAGCTGGTCGAAGGCACGATCTGGATGGTGCGCAATGTCGCGAGCCATTTGCGGCCCGCCGCGCTCAACTTCGGGATCGTGTCGGCGCTCGAATGGCTCGTCGACGAATTCAACCGGCGCAATGCGATTCCTTGCGAGCTGCGCATCGAAGGCGGCGAGCCCGCGCTGTTGGACACACACGCAACGGCCGTATTCCGCATCGTGCAGGCGTCGCTGACCAACGTGGCGCGTCATGCGAACGCGACGCGTGTCGACGTGTCGCTGATTTCGACAGCGGACCAACTCGAACTGCATGTGCGCGACAACGGCTGCGGCTTCGACCTGCAGGCCGCGCACCGCGACTATTCGTATGGCCTGCTCGGCATGAACGAGCGCGCGCGGCTGATCGGCGCAACGCTGTCGATCGACAGCGCGCAGGGCGTCGGCACGACGGTTTCGATTCACATTCCGCTCGATGGCGGGCTCAAACTATGATCAGGATACTCATTGCAGACGATCACGCGATCGTCCGCGGCGGACTCAGGCAGATCATCGCGACGACGAGCGACATGATTGTCGCGGCGGAAGCGGCGCACGGCGCTGAAGTCGTCGACAAGCTGCGCAGTTGCGCGGTCGATCTGCTGTTGCTCGACATGACGATGCCCGGCATCAGCGGTGTCGATCTGATCCGTCGCGTGCGGGCCGAGCAGCCTGCGTTGCCCGTGCTGGTGCTGAGCATCCACGACGAGGCGCAGGTCGCGTCGCGCGCGCTGCGCGCCGGTGCGACGGGTTATCTGACGAAAGACAGCGATCCCGATGTGCTGCTCGCGGCGATCCGCAAGCTAGCGGACGGCGGACGCTTCATCGATCCGAAGCTCGTCGATGCAATGGTCTTCGAAACGCATCGCGGCGACATGCCGCCCCATGAGGTTCTATCCGACCGCGAATTTCAGGTGCTGCAAATGCTGGCGGCCGGCAAGAGCATCAACGAAATCGCCGACACCTGCGCGCTCAGCGCAAAGACGATTAGTACACACAAGATGCGCTTGATGCAGAAACTCGGCCTCGCGAACAACGCCGAGGTGATCCGTTACGCGATCCGCCACGGACTGATCGTCGAATAGCCGTCAAAAGCAGGTTTCACATGCTCGAAGCGGTGGAAGGCTTCGAGTAAGTATTGCGTTTGCAATATGTCAACGGGTTTGTCCGAATGTCGATGCCGCTATGCTCCGTGACACGATCTGAGCAGGGCTCGATATCGCGCGACCCGCACGTTCCCGTATTTGTCACTCGTACTTATGCATCGCAGGCGTTTCCTTTTCGCCGCGGCAAGTGCTGCGGGCGCCTCGCTCGCTGCACGGTCCGCACCGGGCGAGCACTTCGAAATCATCTATCCACAGATCCGGCCGGGCAGGGATGTGCATGCCGCATTCGCGCTCGCCACGCTCGAACTCGCGATGAAAGCGGCCAATGTGTCCTATTCGACGCGGCAGATCGAACTCGTGATGGAGCGCGGCCGTGCGCTCGCCGAACTCGCGAGCGGCACGACCATCAATCTGCACTGGACCAGCATGGATGCGCAGGCAGAGCGCGGCCTGAACGTCGTGCATATTCCGATTCATCGCGGGCTGATCGGGTATCGCGTGTTTCTGATCCGGCAGGACAGGCAGCCCGATTTCGACCGGATCGAAACGCTCGACGATCTGCGTTCGATGACGGGTGTTCAAGGGCTGGGCTGGATCGATACCGAGATCATGCGCAACGCGGGTCTCACCGTGCAGACGCCATCGAGTTACGAAACGATCTTCAAGATGGTCGAAGGCCGGCGCGTCGACTATTTTCCGCGCGGCGTAATCGAAGCGTACCCGGAGATCGAGTCGCGCAAGGCGACCGAGCCGAGCCTCGCTGTCGAGAACCGTTTGCTGCTCGCGTATCGCTCGGATTTTCTGTTCTATGTGTCGCCGACCCAGGAGCGGCTCGCGGCGGCGATCGCGCGAGGTTTCGCGGCGGCCTGGCGTGATGGCTCGTATCTGAAGCTGTTCAACACGCATCCGTATATTCAGAACGCATTGAAACGTACGAATCTGGCGAGTCGGAAGATCATTCGTCTGGACAATCCGTTCCTGTCGGATGAAGACCGTGCGATTCCGGACATGTACTGGATGCATCTTTAAGCGCACGCTGAAACGTGATCAGCTTTGATTTGTATCAGTATTTGGGAAATCTACACCAAAACATAGGGTAACTACCTACTAAAGACCATTTAATAATTGTCAAATGATGTGTTTAGAATGACGCTTCTAATGGTGCTTCGCACAAACAACTAATGCGAACACACATGCTATTCGCATGAAACAGCGCGGCCCCGCTGTGCATGTGGCATGGATCTAATTAGTAAGACTAACGGAGTCGCGTCAATGAACACACGGAATTCCGTAGGTGTCATTTCGGCGTGGGAGCCCGGCATCTCCGCTCTCCACGCATGGGCCAGTCCCTTTGCTCGCGAAGTGCAATCCATCGTCGCACTGAATCTGCAGACGATTAGCCAGTTGAACGGCGAAGCGCTGAAAACCATGAGCATGGTCAGCAACGCTCGCACGCTGGACGCATGGGCCACAATCCAATGGAATGCGGTCAATAGCGGCATGTCGCTATTCGCGGATTACGGCCAGGAACTGGGCCGTATCGTTTCGCAGCTCAACGTAGCGCTTCAGGAAGTCGGACAAACACAAGCGAAAAAGACCGACATCCAGCTGCGCTGCGCCGTCGATGCATTCCAGAGCCGCACGCAAGCGGCAGCATCCGCCATGACGTCGGCTGTCGCGACGGCGCTTGCCACTGCGCCGACGCCCGAAGCGCTCGCGCAACAGCAAACCGAAGAGGCAATCGCGCGCGCCGCGCGAACCGAGGCCGATACGCGTCCCCACAAAGTGGTCGTCGATTAATCACCTAAAGCACAGGCGTACGCCGAACCATCTACCGACACGCGACGTCGCAGTGAATCGCGAAGCTCGCGCGCCGCAGTGAGCGGCGACATAAAGGATCAGTCGGGGAGACCAGTCAACGGCTGTATCTGCGAACCAGCCGGTTGACGATCGGGAACTTTCGCAATGAACGACTGACAGGTGTAAAGGATGACTAATCGAATTGCTGTGGTAACGGGCGGTATGGGTGGTCTGGGCGAGGCTATCAGTGTCCGTTTGCACGACGCCGGCTATCGCGTGGTCGTGACGTGCTCGCCCGGCAACACGTGCTCGGACGAATGGCTCGCCGCGATGGAAGCCTCAGGCCGCGCGTTCTACGCGTATTCCGTCGACGTCGCCGACTACGACTCGTGTTACGCCTGCGTGGCGAAGATCACGGCGGAGATCGGTCCCGTCGACATCCTCGTGAACAATGCGGGCATCACGCGCGACATGACGCTGCGCAAGCTCGACAAGGTGAACTGGGACGCCGTCATGCGCACGAATCTCGATTCCGTCTTCAACATGACGAAGCCGGTGTGCGAAATGATGATGGAGCGCGGTTGGGGCCGGGTGATCAATATTTCTTCGGTGAATGGCTCGAAGGGATCGGTTGGGCAGACCAACTATGCGGCGGCGAAGGCGGGCATGCACGGCTTCACGAAGGCGCTCGCGCTCGAAGTGGCGCGCAAGGGCGTGACCGTCAACACGATTTCGCCGGGTTATCTCGCCACGAAGATGGTCACGGCGATTCCGCAGGAAATCCTCGACACGAAGATCCTGCCGCAGATTCCCGCCGGCCGCCTGGGCAAGCCGGAAGAAGTGGCCGCGCTGGTCGCGTTCCTTTGCTCGGACGACGCGGGTTTCATTACGGGCGCGAACCTGGCCGTGAACGGCGGCCAGCATATGAACTGATTCTGTATCGACAAAAACAGGGCCCACGCAAGTCCAGAGGAAGCGGAAAGGGCCCGACAAGGAAGAAGTGGTGGAGACAAAACAACAGCTTTATCAATGCCGGTGCACGAACCAGATCGTCGTCGTGAACCGGACTTTTGGGCCGCGTACGCCTGCCGATCGCGACGCGGGTCGATACCGCGAACTGGTTTTCGAGCAATGCATCAACGCAGGCAATTGTCCGAAGTCAGGGCAATGCCCGCTCTGAAAACACGGTGCGAGGTTGCAGGCGTAGTTGTCACAGGGGATGGCAATGAACGAAACATGGATTGTGACTGTTCTTGGAGGATCCGTGCTGTTGATTGCGTTGCTGTCGGTGGTGCAGCACTACCGTCGCGAGCGGTCGCGCGCGGAATTGCTGAAGAATCTCGATCACCATAGCTGGTGCCGCTTCTCGCGCGTGCGACGTTGACTTCGAGCAGCCGCCGCGCGGAGCATCGCGCGGCTTACGCTTCCGCCATGCTGATCGTGCGCGCGACGTCGACGACGGCAAGACGTATCGCGTCGATCAATGCGCGCGCGGCCGGGGACGGCGTCCCCGCGCCGCGCATCGTGAGGCCGATGTCGCGCCGCGTGTTGTGCAACTTCACATCGAGCACGACCAGTTCACCCGACTGACACTCATAGTGCAATTGCTGCGCGGACAGTGCCGCGAGCATGTCCGTGCCTAGCAGCAGGCCGCGAATCACCGCGAGATCCGCCGTTTCGACGGAGGGCATCGGCGGCTTCAGTTTGATCCGCTTGAATTGCGCTTCGAACAGCCCGCGTGCGGGCGCGTGGCTGCGCGGCACGATCCACTTCACGTTCTGCAGATCGGCGAGCGTCAGGCCGCGTGCGTTCGCCAGCGGATGCGCGCGACGCGCCAGCACGACCATTTCATCCGACATCAAACGCTCGTTCAACAACCCGCTCGATGCGTCGTTCTCGCGCAACGCGCCGAGAATGAAATCGATGTCGCCTGCGCGCAGCCCCGCGACCAACGTTTCATAGGCGCTCTCGTCGGTGATGATACGCACGCCGGGATGCTTCGCGCTCATGCTCGCGATCGCTTTCGGCAGGATCAGCGTGCGCCCGAGCGGCAGCGCACCCACCGTCACCGCGCCTTGAATGTAGCCGTGCAACGCGGCGATATCGTCGGGTACGTGGCGCAACTCGTTCAGCGCGCGGCGCACGTGCAGCAGGAACGTTTCGCCTTCTTCGGTCAACAGGATGCCGCGCGGATTGCGATGGAACAGTTGCAATCCCGAGCCGCTTTCGAGCACGCGAATCGCGGTGCTCACGGCGGGCTGACTGATGCCGAATGCCTTTGCCGCGCTCGGCATATGCCGATGACGCGCGAGCGCAGCGAACAGTTGCAGCCGCCGCGTATTGAGCAGATAGGCGGGCAACGAACCTTCCGCAGCAGGACGGCGGCGCGCCTGACGCGCGGCGCACCATTGCGCGAGCTCTTCGAGTTCAGTGAAAAGCCGTTCGCAGCGATGCAACACGGCGCGGCCGACGGGTGTGGGCAGCATGCCGGAAGGCTTGCGGTCGAACAGCGGTTCGCCAAGCGCGGCTTCGAGTTCCTGCACCGAGCGCGTCACGGCCGATTGTGCGCGAAACAACGCGGAAGCGGCGCGCGTTGCACTGCCCGTATCCGCGACGAGTTTGAACGCGCGCAATTGCGCGATGTTGAGAAGATCTTTGCTGCTCACGGAATAGGCCACAAAAAAGTACTAAAAGCCGCAATCGCCATCATGCCGCGCCCGCGATCAGATGCAGCGTGGGCAACGACAGATTGAGGCTTTCCTTCGATATATGCGTGTGTTCCTTCATGAGCGCGTCGACGCGCGCGCCTTCGCCGTTGATGAGCGCGTTGACGATCGCATGATGTTGCCGGTGCGCATACGTGAGCATTGCGAACTGACGGTCTCGCGCGGATTCGTCGAATGCAATGGTGGATGGCGCGACGAAGGGAATCTTGTCGTTCAGGCTCAACGCGGCGCTGACTGCGGCGTTCTGCGCGGCGTCGACGATCAGCGCATGGAAGCGGCCGTTCATCGCTGCATAGCGCACGTCGTCGCCATGCTTTAACGCGCCTGCGTTGAAGATCTCGTCGCCCTCGCGCAGACAGGCATTCAGTGACGCGGCCAGCGCCGCCGATACGCCGCTCTCCGCGACCATCCGCGCAGCGAGACCTTCGAGCACGCCGCGCACGTCGATTGCATTGAGCACGTCGCGCACGCTGAAGCGCCGCACCACGAAACCGCGTGCGCCCGAGCGTTCGAGCAGCGCCTCGCTTGCCAATACACTCAACGCATAGCGCAGCGGCGTGCGCGATACGCCGAGCCATTGCGCGAGTTGCGCCTCGACGAGACGCTGGCCGGGCGCCAGTTCGCCCGCGAGGATCTTTTCTCGCAGCGTTTGAACAATCGCTTGCTGGGTTGTCTCGTTCATGTGTTTCGACTCATCGGCTGGTCAGTATAACGGCGCTCAGGATCGCGCAACAACGCCTTTACAGCGCATTGCGACTTGATTCGCTTGCCATCTGTTCTGTTTATCGGCATGTACGTCTGCCCGTAGCGAAGCGAACGGGGCCCTCCACGTCTCGGGATACCACAGAGCTTGATCTGTCGGGCAATCGAGCCGGATTCGAGCCGCTCATATATTGCGTTTAGCCTTGTCTTACCGAATCTGACTGGCCTTTCATGTGGTTTACCCGCACTACCGGGAGTGGATGCCGTTTCTATATCTTTGTATCCCAAGATAGCCGCAAATCCAGGAAGTACGAAGACCGCGGTCCATCCGACCGGCGCGCGAGCGCTGCGCAGCGTGAAGCAACGGAAGACATCGAAATGGCAAGGATGATGGGTGGTATCGGAACGTCTAACGTGCCGACTGTGAGGATCACAAATATCGGCATGCGCGCCAGCATGCGAGGCGAAACACAGGAAGCGTTCCTGACAACGCGCCGGGTACCTGAAGCGGTATAGCGAACGACGCCGCCAGCTCTTCCGTAGTCGCTTTTCTCCTTCGATACAACAAGACCCCGGGTTCGACAGAAGCCCGGGGCGGGGAACCTTTTTTCGGAGACATCTATGAAACCAACAGAATCAGTCGACATCAAGGCGTTCATCGACGCACGCAAGATGTCGGCGTACCAGTGGCTCGTGCTTGTGCTGTGCTTCTGGATCGTCACGATGGACGGGCTCGATACGGCCGTCATGGGGTTCGTTGCGCCCGTCATCATGCACGACTGGAGCGTGAGCCGCGCCGCCTTCGGGCCCGTGATGAGCGCCGCGATGGTGGGCCTCGCGGTTGGCGCGCTGGTCGCCGGACCGATGGCGGACCGCATCGGGCGAAAGAAAATATTGATTGGCTCCGTGTTCTGCTTCGGGTTTTTCAGCCTGCTTTGCGCTTTCGCGGAGACACCCACCGCGCTCGTCATGCTGCGGTTTCTTACGGGCCTCGGTCTCGGCGCCGCGATGCCGAACTCGACGACGCTGCTGTCCGAATACGTGCCGTCGCGCAGCCGTTCGCTGCTGCTGACGATCATGTTCACCGGCTTCAACTTCGGCTCGGGCGCGGGCGGCTTCGTCGCCGCGTGGCTGATTCCGCATTTCGGCTGGCGCGCGGTGTTCATGTTCGGCGGCATTCTGCCCATCGTCAGCGTGCCGCTGCTGCTGTGGCTGTTGCCCGAGTCCGCGCGTCTGATGCTCGTGCGCAAGGCGGTCACGGAGCGCATTGCACACACGTTGGGACGTGTATGCGGACACCGGTTCGCCGACGACGTTCGCTTTACCGCGCCGGAACCTGTCGTTGCCGAGAAAGCACCCGTGCGCATGCTGTTCGCGGATGGCTACGCAATGAGCACGCTGATGCTGTGGGTCACGTACTTCATGGGCCTGCTGATCATCTATCTGCTGACGGGCTGGCTGCCGACCCTCATCAAGGACGCGGGCCTGCCTGTCGAACGCGCCGCGGCGATCACGGGCATGTTCCAGCTGGGCGGCACGATTGGCGCGGTCGCAGTCGGCTTTGCGATGGACCGGATGGACCGCAATGCCGTGATCGGTTGTTCGTATCTGCTTGGCGGCGTGTTCATCTTCGCGCTTGGAATGGGCACGCTCCAATCCGGCACCTTGCCGATTCTCGTTGCCTGTGCCGGCTTCTTCATGAGCGGCGCGCAAACGGGCCTCAACGCGCTCGCGCCGAGTTGCTACCCGACACGTGCCCGTGCAACGGGCGTCAGCTGGATGCTGGGCTTTGGGCGGCTCGGCGGGATTCTGGGTTCGCTGGTGGGCGGTGCATTGCTCTCGATGGGCTTCAGCTTCGCGACGGTGTTTTCGGTGCTCGCGGTGCCCGCCGTGATCGCCGCCATCGCGATCGTGATGAACCGCATTGCGTTGCGCTTCATCACAAGCCCGGTCGCCGATGTCTGAAGTCAATACGTTAAGTTCGCCGATGGCGACCCGCCATCGGCTTTCGCAGCACCCGATGTTTAAACCGGCATGAGGAGACACGAGATGGCTGGCAATTTCAGCATTAGCGGAAAGGAACTCGGCGGCAATGCAGCGCTGAATGCTTCAGGCTGGCCGAGCCTGGCCGCGATGATTCGCGCGGGACTGGCTGCCGGTTTGCTCGGCGCGGTGATCATCTGGATCTACGAGGCCGTCGTGTGGGTCGGCATCCAGCATCTGATGCCGCTCGCGGGCATTCCGCGCAACGCGACGGGACTGGTGTTCGGCAAGGCGGTGCAGGAATCGATCGGCGTGTGGGCGTATGTCGTCGGCACGGGCATTCACTTTGTCTTTGCGCTTGCGTGGGGCGTGCTGTTCGCGCTGATCTGGCCGTACTTTCAACGCCGCGGATACGAAGCGACTTTCGTCGCGCTCTTTTACGCCGTGCTTGCGTGGATCGCGATGCACGTCGCGATCATGGTCGTCTCGGATAACCACCCCGATTACTCGAATCCGAATGTCGTGATTGGCGGCTTTATGTCTCACTTTTTCTTTACCGTGCCGCTGGCTTTGACGGTGAAGCGGAAATTGAGCCAATACAGAACATAACGGCGAAGCGCTTTAAAGAAGCTTTAAAGAATTCAAACAGCAGCAAAAACCAGGAAGATGGAGGTCATAAGAATGAAGAGGAGTACCAGTAGCGTCAAGGCGATTGTCATCGGGGCGGCAATCGTTGGCGGCGCGCCGGCTTTTGCGCAAAGCAGCGTGACACTGTACGGCATTGTCGATAACGGACTGGCTTATCAAAGCAGTTCGACATCGCTTGGATCGACGAGCGGCGGGCACTCGGTCGTCAAGATGACGCCGGGCGTGTGGGCGGGCAGCCGCTTCGGCTTGAAAGGCGGGGAAGATCTCGGCGGCGGGACTAAAGCGATCTTTCAACTTGAGTCGGGCTTCAATTCGGCAACGGGCGCGCAGCAGTACACCAATGCGATGTTCGGACGTCTTGCGTATGTCGGCGTGACGAATCCGACCTACGGTACGTTCACGGCGGGCCGGCAGTACGCTTCGTATTACCAGCTGTTGTCACCGTATAGCCCGACGACCTGGATCACGGGCTTCTACGGCGCGCATCCTGGCGATATCGACGGGCTCGACACGATCTATCGCGCGAACAATACGCTGGAGTACACGTCGCCGAAGCTGTACGGCTTGACGGTGAGCGGCTCGTATTCGCTCGGCGGCGTGGCGGGCAGCGTCAATCAGGGCTCGACGTGGACGACGGCGATCCAGTACGCACTGGGCCCGATCGGTCTCGCCGTTGGCTTCTTGCGAATCAACAATTCAACCTCGGGCGGCGGCGCGTGGGGCGCGGATTCCACCACGACGAACGGCGGCTCGCAGATCGGCGTATCCGCGTTGACGAACGGCTACCAGACAGCGCGCGCGCAGCAGCGTTTTGCCGTCGGCGGCGGCTATACGTTCAACAGCGCGTGGGACGTGACGGCGACGTACTCGAACGTTCAGTACATTCCCGGCATCAATTCGAAGTTCACCGATACGGCGATCTTCAACACGGCTGGCGCCGTGCTGCACTGGAAACCGGCTGTGACGTGGGACTTCGCTGCGGGCTACAGCTACACGCGTGCGACTCGCGCGAACGGCATTACGGATAGCGCGTCGTATCAGCAGTTCAACCTGTCCCAGTACTACTCGCTGTCCAAGCGTACGGGCCTCTATGCGCTCGAAGCGTATCAACGCGCGAATGGCAAGACGCTCGGCACGAACGGCGCGGGACAGATCATCGATGCGACCGCGAGTATCGGTGATGGCTTCAACTCGACGCCTTCGTCGACGGCCAGTCAGTTTGCGTTTGGCCTTGGTGTGATTCATCGCTTCTGATGTGAAGCGAAAAGCTGAACCGGTGCACCCGGTTCGGCTTGTGGTAGCGTAATGGGCATCTGTCCGTTACCGGTATCTCACGTCATGTCTGCATCCTTCAGCAAGATCCCCCGCGTTCTCCTCACCAACGACGACGGCATCGACGCCCCCGGCCTCGCCGTGCTCGAAGCCGTTGCCAACGAACTAGCCGACGAAGTATGGGTCGTCGCGCCCGAGCACGATCAGAGCGGCACGTCGCATTCGATCAGCCTGCATTCGCCGCTGCGCGTGAGCCGCCAGGGCGAGCGCCGCTTCGGCGTGGTGGGCACGCCTGGCGATTGCGTCGTGATGGCCGTGCGTCATCTGATGCGCGACACGCCGCCGACGCTCGTGCTGTCCGGTATCAATCGCGGCGGCAATCTCGGTGTCGAGACGATGTTCTCCGGCACCGTTGGCGCGGCGATGACAGGGCTGCTGCTGGGGCTGCCGTCGATTGCATTGAGTCAGGTCTTCCGGGACCGTGAGGCCGTGCGCTGGGATACCGCGCGTGCACTCGCGCCGGGCGTGATCCGCCAGTTGCTGGCCATCGAGCACGACGCGCCCGTTTGCCTGAACGTCAATTTCCCCGATGTCGATGGGGCGGCGGCGGGTCCGCTGACGCCGACGAGGCAGGGCGTGGGGCTCGTGGAAGGTATCGATGTGCTGCCGCAGGTGGACCCTCGCGGCCTCGAGTATCACTGGCTGCGCTTTCAGCGTGGCCCGCGCGAGAACGCGCCCGATAGCGAAACGGCTGTGGTTGCGTCGGGGCGCGTGTCGGTGACGCCGCTTTACTTCGATCGTACGGACGAGAACACTTTTGCGAAGTTGTCGGCGTCGTTGCAAGCGTGAAGTTTGTGGCTGGCCGGGAGCGTTGCTCGGGTTTGGTTTGGTTTGGTTTGGCTTTGCGCTGGCATCCGCGATTTGCCTTCGCGCTTCACGCGTCGCCCCTGTGCGGGGCGGCACCTACTTTTCTTTGCCGCCGCAAAGAAAAGTAGGCAAAAGAAAGCGGCTAACACCGCCAGCGCTGGTTCTTGCCTGAGGGCCCCCAACGGCCCCGTTCTTCATACGCTAACGCACCTACTCGCGTTCGTCGCCAACGCTTCGAACCGATGCCTCACCCGCTTCACATACCCGCGTCGCTGCACGCCGCGCCAGACAGTCCGCCGCCGCCCAGGTGGCAAACTGTGTGTCGGCTTTCGCGCCATACACGCATCACTCCGGACCGGGAAGCAAGGTTGCTGTTTCTCGCAAGAGCACTAACCTTTGCGGTGCGACAACCTACACACAGTTTGCCACCTGGGCGGCACAAACCATTCGCTGGCGCCAGCACTTGTGCGGGTGTCTAAGCGGGTGGGCGTCGACAGCGTTGCGCCACGCAACGTCGGCGCGGCGCAACGCATGATGATCAACCCCGCCGATGCTTCGATAGCGTGATCGTCTCGAACAGCTCGTAGTTCGCTGTCGGCGTTTGATCGGCGCCCGGCGCGTGAT
This sequence comes from Paraburkholderia sp. PGU19, assembly GCF_013426915.1. GTDB lineage: Bacteria > Pseudomonadota > Gammaproteobacteria > Burkholderiales > Burkholderiaceae > Paraburkholderia. The sequence goes on along the minus strand of NZ_AP023181.1, from coordinate 790,344 downwards.
AGTAGTTCATCGTGATCGTCGTCTTGCCGCCGTGCGAACCCGGATCGTAGTCGAATACGGCGATGCCGTAGCCCGTGCCCGTATCGCGCTGCGCCGACCAGATCGCATCTTCGAGTGCATCGGCGTTGGCGCGCGCGAACGTGCCTGCCGTTGCGCCCGGGATCGGCCGGTTGGGCTTCGTGAACACCTTCGCTTGCGGATTGCCGTTGCCCGTGTCGACGCCATACACGTCGAGCGGAGCGCTCGTGCCGCCGCCGCCGAGAATCAGGTGGATCGTGCCGTGGCAGGTGTCGAACGCGTTGCCGTTGCTTGCATGCGAATGAACAACCGGCTTCGGTTGCAGCGTGTCGACTTTCTCGCCCGTAGTCGCATCGATGCCCGCGTGATGATTGCAGCCGCGCACGGGATAGCTGCGCTCGTAGTCGTGATCGTGGCCGCATAGCACGAGGTCCACGCCATAGCGGTCGAAGAGGGGCAGCCATGCCTCGCGGATGCCTTTGTCGGAGCCGTTGCCCGTCTTCGACGAGCTGAGCGCGTCCTGATGCATCTGCACGATGATCCAGTCGATATCGTCATCGTCGGCGGCATGGCGCAGCGTCTTTTCGAGCCAGCGCGTCTGCTCGCCGTTGCTGTAGCCGCGTACGTAGAACGACGTGCCGGGCGCGATTGCGGGGTTGCCCGTGCTCGCAGCAGGCACGAGCGGCGCCGGGCCCGCGACGAAGGCGGCTGCGTCCTGGTACACGACGTCGTCGGCATCGAGCGAAATGAACAGCACCGAACTCACGCGGAAGCTATACCAGCGGCCCGGAAAGCGCGTGCCGTTGTGCGGCAGCGTATAGCGCGTGAGATACGAGTCGAAGCCTTGCGCGCCGTTGTTGAATTCGATTTCGTGATTGCCGGGGCACGGCATCCACGGACGATTCGCCGACGACGACTGATTGTTGTTGCCGAAGTGGCGCCACACGGCCGGCTGGTGCGTCGGGTTCAGGTTCGCGTAGCACAGGTCGCCGTTGAGCAGGTGAAACAGCGGCTGGAAACGCTCGACGGCCTGCACCGCGAAGCGGCTTTGCGGCGACGACAGCACCCAGCCAGTGTTGGGCGTCGCGAGATCGCCATAGCTCGTGAAGCGGAACGGCGCGCGACCGTGCGGCGCGGTCTTGAACGACGCCGAGAAGGGCGTGCCCGCATTGCTGTCGTTATCGGCTGTGACTTCGTATTGATACGTGGTCCCTGCATTCAGGCCGTGCAGACGCGCGTGATACGTGAACACGACTTCGCCATTCAGGCCGTCCGTGTAGGTGCGTTGAACAGCGTGAACGATGTCCTTCTTGTCGCCGGCTGCGCCGAAGCGCACGTGCGGATTCGCGGCGGCCGCCATCGATGCCCATGACACCACGACTTCGTTCGTGGGATCTTCGCCCCATGTGAGATGGACCTGCTCGGGCGTGCCGTCGGGTGTCGACGGATCGGCTTTGGCGGAGCTTGCAAACGTGCTCGCAGCCGTCGCGAATCCCGATGCGCCCGCGAGCTTCAGAAAGCCACGGCGCGAGAAAGTGGCGGACTGCGCGCCGTCCTGCGTGTTGTCCGGTTCGTCCGGCGTTGTATCGAGGGAGTTCTTTTTCGACATGTCTTTTGTTCTCGCTTTGGAAGGCAAGTGACGCGCGAATACGCAGCGGCACGGGCGCGTCGGCGCTGGAAAGGAACGGGAAGGAAACGTCATTCCGGCAACACGATATTCCGAAACCTGTTACCTCGCTGTGACAGCGCGATCACGACGCATGCACGTTTGTGGCTGCCGCGGGTGTTGTAATGGGCGCACACATGGCAAGGCAATTGAACGCCGACGTTACACTTTCTCCCCGCACACCGTGAATCGCGGCGCGGAATTCACGTTTGCTTACACACGCACACATCTTCCCAGTGCGATTTGCATAGAGTGTCTTCCGAGATCCGAAGCTGGGAGAGCACGATGAAAGCAACTATTACCCTGACGATGTCGCGCCGCTTGCGTCGAAGCGCACTTGCTGGACGCTGCTGATCATGGCGGGCGCATATGAATATTCATCTGACTGCGACGTGATCGTCAGTGTCGAGGAGCAGCCGTCGTCGAAGGGCACATGCGTGACGGTGCAGGCGGACGGCAAGTCGATGTCGGCCGAATACAGCGAGCTGACGGGGCAACTGTGCCTGAGACAGGACGGCGTTATGGTGCAGGAATGGTTTCCGCCGCATTCATGGTTCGCGATTGCATCGGTGGCGGGCGCGAGCGGTTGGGGCACGCAGCCGAGTGCTGAAGACCTGCATGCGCTGCTACGCAATGAGTTGATGGCGAGGCGGGGGTAGGGGCGCTTGCATCGCATCGATCACGACGCCAGCCCACGCAATAGTATGATGCCCCGCATAGCCGTTGATTCAGCGATGAACTCAGCCTGATGCGAGGAGGGCAGCACCGTGACAGTCTCACGTTTGCGCAATATCCCGGGCATCGGCGTCGACAGAATGGGCGACGCTGCCGACGCAACGAAGAACCTCAACATCCTGCGGCTGGAGAACCTCGACACCGACCTGAGGCCGCCCGCCGTAGCCATCCGCCGCACGCACGAAGCCATCGACGATGACGACGCGAACAGCTATCTGCCGTTCACGGGGCAGACGGCGTTGCGTCAGGCCGTCGTCGCGCGGATGAAGCAGTCGACAGGTATCGACTACGACGCCAGCAGCGAGTGCATCATCTCCGCGGGCGGGCTCGCGGGCATTCTCAACGTGCTGTTGTCGATCCTTGAACCGGGCGACGAAGTCGTGCTGACCGACCCCACGTACGCGGGCCTCATCAATCGCGTGCTGCTCGCGGGTGGCGTGCCGAAGTTCGCGCGGCTCATGCCTTCCGCCGATGCTTCGGCCGATGGCTGGCGGCTCGATCTCGAATCACTGGCGAGCGCAGTGGGGCCGCGCACGCGCGCATTCCTCATCATGTCGCCGTCGATGCCGAGCGGCTTCGTCGCCAACCAGACCGAATGGCACGCAATCGCCGATCATTGCCGCCATACCGATGCGTGGCTCGTCTACGACGCCGCGATGGAGCGCATCCTGTTCGACGGGCGCAGCGTGATTCATCCCGCGTCGTTGCCGGAGATGCGCGAGCGTACCCTCACGGTCGGCTCCGTGTCCAAGGAGTACCGGATGATCGGCTGGCGCGTGGGCTGGATCGTCGGTCCCGAGCGCATCATGAGCGACGTGCGGTTGACGAGTCTGTCGAACGTCGTTTGCCAGGTCGGTATCGGCATGCCCGGCGCGACGGCGGCGCTGACGTGCGCGGACGACGGCCTCGCGCAAGCGGTCGCCGTATGGCAGGCGCGGCGCGATTTTCTGTTGAGCGCGTTGCGCGATCTGCCGTTGGTGCGTCCCGATGGCGGATGGTCGCTGCTCATCGACACGGCGCAGTTCGGCATCGCCCCGCCCGATGCGTCACGCCTGCTGCTCGAAAAAGGCGAAGTCGCCGCGACGCCGATGAACGGCTGGGGTCCGCAAGCGCAACGGTATCTGCGCTTCGTGTTCGCGAACGAATCCGTCGAGCGTTTATCGGATATCCGCGAGCGTGTGCGCGCGGCGTGGAGCGTTTGACGCATCCATAGAGCGCGCTCAATCCGCGTGCAGCCAGCGCAGCACCTGGCGCCATTGCGTATCGTGCATCGCGCCAAACCAGTCGTCGTGATTCGCCGCCGGCAACACCATCAGCTGTGCGCCGGGATGCGCGCTCGCCAGCCGTTGCGCGTGCACGATCGGAATCAGCGAGTCTTGCTGCGCAGCGATCACGACAACCGGTCCGTTATAGCGTGCTAGTGTGGCCACGGAATCGAATGGATCGTGCAGCATCCAGCGCACGGGAAATAGCCAGTACTTTTCCCCTGCGACGCTCGCGAGCGTGTCCCATGGCGTAATGAGCGCGACACCCGCGATCGCGGCTTCATTGCCTTTGACGGCTTGCGCCGCCATGCCCGCGCCGAGCGATTCGCCCACCAGATAAACGGGACCGCTCCATTGCGCGCGCGCTGCGACGAGCGCGTCTCGCGATGCCTCCAGGGCCGCTAACATCGTGCGCTTGCCTTGACGGTTGCCTTGCCCCGGATATTCGACCATCACGACGCGAAAGCCGTCGCGGACGAAGACTTCGGCGACGGGCAGCTTGTTCTCCGCCGTTTCCGCGTTGCCGTGAAAGAGGACGAAGGTGCCGCGCGGCGCTGCGGCGGCAGGCGTTGCGACATAGCCCGCGTAGAGTCCGTCGACATGCCACGGCTCGACGTCGTACGCGCCGTGATGCCCTGTCGGCGTACCGGGGATATCGAGCGGGGCGGGCAGCAGCATGCGGTCCTGCATCAGGTAAAGCGCGATCAGCGTGACCACGTACGCGACGAGCGCGAGGCGGACGCAGAACTTGATCATCGACATGTCCGGGTCCGTCACAGGTTGTCATTCTTCTGGATCAACAACACGACGAGCCGTCGAAACCGATGCCGGTTTCGAACAGCTCGTCGTGGACTGGTCTTTGCCCGCCGCAGCGGGCGAGGGCGGTTACGCGTGCGCGTGACGGTCCTCGGTGATGGCCTTCAGGCGGGCGTCGCCTGCGTCTTTCGCGGCCGCACGGGTCGAGTACTTTTCGTCGGAAACGAGCGTGCGTTTCACTTCGCGTGCACCGAAATCGATCAGGGCAATCACCCACACGTAATCGCCCGCCTGTTCGGCCGTTTGCACGAAGGCGCGCACGTCGCCCTTGTCGTCTGCTTTCATCGTGACCTCCTGATATGTTCGCGCAATAGATGGCGCACATCCAGCCTGACCGATGCCCGGCACGGTGTTGCGGGGCGTTCGGCCGCGATGCGCCTGAAACGATTCTAGGCCATGAAATCGCGTCGCACGACCTGCGCGTGGTTCACGCGCTCGATGGCGCGCCTCGCCCGGTAATCTGGCTGATGTATGCTGCTGGTTTTTCGGGCAGATTGACAGCAAGAGGGGACATATGCGGCGCGTCGTATTCAATCAGAAGGGTGGTGTCGGAAAATCGACCATCGTATGCAACCTGGCGGCGATCAGCGCGCGTGAAGGGCTGCGCACGCTCGTCATCGATCTGGATGCGCAAGGCAATTCGAGCCAGTATCTGCTCGGCTCACGGGCGAGCGAAGTCAATCCCACCGTGGCCGGTTTCTTCGAAACGGCGTTGACGTTCAGCTTCAAGCCCATCGATGTGACGTCGTTCATTCATTCGACGCCATTCGACAATCTGGACATCATGCCCGCGCACGCGGATCTCGACACGCTGCACGGCAAGCTCGAATCGCGCTACAAGATCTACAAGTTGCGCGATGCGCTCAACGAACTCGACATGTACGACGCGATCTACATCGACACGCCGCCTGCGCTGAATTTCTACACACGCTCCGCGCTGATCGCTGTCGAACGCTGTCTGATTCCATTCGACTGCGACGACTTCTCGCGCCGGGCGCTCTATACGCTGCTCGATAACGTGAAGGAAATCCAGCAGGACCACAACGACGCGCTGCATGTCGAAGGCATCGTGATCAACCAGTTCCAGCCGCGCGCGAGCCTGCCGCAGCAACTGGTCGACGAACTGGTGAGCGAAGGCTTGCCCGTGCTCGATTCGCGGCTGTCGTCGTCCGTCAAGATCAAGGAATCGCACCAGCACGCAAAGCCTGTGATTCACCTCGATCCGCGGCATAAGCTGTCGCTCGAGTATCTGGCGCTGCACCGCGAGCTGGCGGGTTAACGGGGCCAATCCTTACCAGATTCCAGAGACAACTCACCAGATTCGATCTATCGATTAGCACGACCGTACGCATAGAATCGCCTCCAGACCAACACAACAAAGGAGGAGATCGATGAGGCCATACCGGGCTATCGCCCTTGCGGCCGCGTTGCTGACGGGCTCGGCCGCGCATGCGCAGAGCGCGGGCAGTTTCGTGGCGAATGTCGGCTGGTTCCATCTCGCGCCGCAGTCGTCGAGTCAACCGTTCAGCATCAATGCGCTTGGCTCGACGATGACCGCGAGCGGGTCGGGCGCGAGTGTTGACGGCGCCGATACCGTGGGGTTCACGGCGACGTATTTCATCACCGATCACATCGCGGCAGAAGGCGTGTTCGGCGTGCCGCCGAAATTCACGCTGTCGGGCACGGGCACGCTCGCGGGACTCGGCGAACTGGGCAAGGCGTATGAGTGGAGCCCGACGCTATTGCTGAAGTATTACTTCAACGATGCGCAAAGCCATTTCCGTCCGTACCTCGGCGCGGGCGTGGCCTATGTCTGGTATAGCGGCGTGAAACTCAGTTCGGCGATGTCGAGCGGCGCGTTTCTTTACTCTTCGACGTATGGCACCGCGCTCGAAGGGCAGACATCGGCGAAATTGAGCAGTTCGTTTGCGCCCGTCATCAACGCGGGCTTCACGTACAACTTCGACAAGCACTGGTCGGCGGGCGTGTCGCTGTCATATATGTGGCTATCGACGCGCGCAACGCTGACGACGCATTCGAGCGTCGGCACGGTGACGAGCACGTCGAAACTCCACGTTGACCCTATCGTTTCATTTGTATCGGTCGGGTATCGTTTCTGACCAGAGCTTTAAAGGCATTCTCCAAAAAAGGCAACCAGGGGCCCGTCAATCGACGGGCCTTTGGTTTTTGGCGAACAGCAAGGCGCGACTTCAATAGTCTTCGACAAGGGCGTTATCCAGGCCGAATGTCTTCAATATCTTGAGTGCGCGATCGGAAACGACGAGCCGTGAGTCGTCGGCAATGCCGAGATCGCTGCGTCCCGCCACGCCCGTCACGCATAGCCATAGGAATTCCGGCAATATCCGCTCCGGATAAATTTCTTTAAACGAGTCGCTAACCGATATTTCAACTTCGCGGCATTCGAACCCGCTTGCGCCGGCTTCGTTCAACGCATTGGCGGCTTCGTGCGTGATGATCAACGCAGGAAAGCTCTCCAGTAGCGCATCGCCCAGCCAATTGATAATCCGGTAATGCAGTTTGATGACGGTTGGCGGATGGATGTCTGGATCCAGCACGGTATCCTTTCCAAGGCCGCCAGCGACTTCGGGTTCGACATAGTAAAACGCCATATCGCATCGAGATCGGAGTGATCGCTAGTTTTGGCTCACATTCCGGTTATAGCATAATAGGGATCAGAAATATTTTCTCGATGCGAAAGGCAATGTAATAACGCAAGGTATTTCGGAAATATTACGCATCGCGCATAGAGCCCGATTGGCGGAATTGACCGTGGCTCAATGCACGCGCGTAGTCGTCATCCGAGATGCGCGGCGAATCCCGCTTTGCCGGGGGCGATATCGTCGCGTAACGTGAGGGCGGGAATCTCGTATGCTCCCGCATTCTGCGGATGAAATGGAATGGGCGGCACCGTCCATAGATTGTCCAGACGTTGCCCGAGCGTCTCGCGAGCGGCCGTGTATCGAGCTTCGTTCATCTTGCCGGTCTGATAGATCACGAACGGCGGCAGCACGTCGAAGCCCGGGTAGTACAGAATCCCGTGATGAATCGGGAACAGGATATCGTCGATCGGGCCGTTGATGCCGCGCGGGCCATAGTGTGATTCCCAGCCGCCCGTCGTCACGATCAGCATCGCGCGCTTGCCTGCCAGCGTGCCTTCGCCATAGCGATCACCCCAGCGCGCGTCGGAATGCTCGCCGACACCATACGCGAAGCCGTACGCATACACGCGCTCGACCCAGCCTTTCAGGATCGCGGGCATCGAGAACCACCACAGCGGAAATTGCAGGATCACCGCGTCAGCCCATAACAGCTTTTGCTGTTCCAGCGCGATGTCCTCGCTTTGCAAGCCGTTTTCGAACGCGTGCTTCGAATCGAGGCTTGGGTCGAAGCGTTCGCCGATGGGCGGGGTCACGCTGTCGTTTGCATCGAGCGAAGCCTTCCAGTTCATGGCGTACAGATCCGACACCTGCACGGCGTGTCCGCTCGCCTCCAGACGTGCGACCGCGAAGTCCTTCAATGCGCCGTTCAGCGAGCGCGGTTCGGGGTGAGCATAGACGAGTAATACATTCATGATTCGATCTCCGTGATTCACGGAACGCAGCATAAGCAGCGCTCAGGTATATTGGAAATGAATTTCTGATATGTCCGGTATTGCGATGAATAATCTCAGACGGTTGGACCTGAATCTGCTGGTCACACTCGACGCGCTCCTCTCCGAACATAACGTGACGCGAGCAGCGGAGCGACTGAACTTCTCTCAACCTTCGGTGAGCGTGCATCTGGCAAAGCTGCGCGAGATCTTTGGCGATCCGCTATTGCTGCCCGGTCCGCGAGGCATGCGGCCCACCGCGCGAGCGGACGAGCTGCGAGAGCCTTTGCGCGAAGCGCTCGATGCGCTGGAGCATGTCATGTCGCCTGCGAAGGCATTCGACCCGGCCACGGCGACGCAAACATGGCGAGTGGCAGCGACGGACTACAGCGAGTCGACGGTGCTGCTACCCGCGTTGAAGGCGTTACGCTCGGCAGCACCGGGCACGCGGCTTTCCGTGGTCGAGATGGTGCCGCCACGCATCGCGAAGCAGGCGGAACGAGGGGAGATCGACCTCGCCTTTCATACCAGTGACGAGTCGCCATTGGGCATGCATCGGCGGGTGCTGTTCACGGAGCGTTATGTGCTGGCCGCCCGCGTAGACCATCCGCGGCTGAAACGTCGGCCGACGCCTGCGCAATTCTCCAAACTGGAGCATGTAATCGTTTCCCCAGACGGTGGCGGGTTTCGCGGCGTCACGGATGAAGCGCTGGGGCAACTGGGGCTCACGCGGCGTGTGGTGCTGTCCGTTCCGCACTTTCTGTTCATGCTGTCCGTGCTGGCGAGCACGGATCTCGTCGCGATGGTGCCCGAGCGGCTGGTTCGGTACATGAGTGCATTGCAGATCTTCAATCCGCCTGTCGATATACCCGGCTATGAAATGGGCATGCTATGGCATGAGCGATGTCATCGTGACCCGGCGCATCGCTGGCTGCGCGAGCAGATCGCCAATGCTGCGTGAAATCAGTCGATCCAGGCGCACGTGTGCGGTGCGTCACCTCGTAACCGCACAAGCGTGACTAACGCGTTTCCGCTTCACGGCTATTGCCGCCGGATGATTTCCGTTTCCTTTGCAATGAAGGAGAGCGTTCGGTTAAGTGTGCTCGCGCGTCCTGATCGGCAGAACCTGCAGTCAGGAACTGCCGTCGATATTCGGCGGGTGTCGTTTGCTTCGCCGCCTTGAACTGCCGGTTGAAATTGGCGACGTTCGAAAACCCCGAGCGGGCAGCGATGACGGCGACGGGTAGGGACGTGTCGGCCAGCATCCGGCACGCGTGCCCAATGCGAACGCGGGCGATATACCGCCCGACGCTCTCACCAATATGCTGGACAAAGTAACGTGTGAGCGTGCGTTCCGACAGGCTCGCCGCCGCACAGAGCTCTGATAGCCGCAGCGGTTCGGCAAAGCGCGCGTCGATCATCGAAAGCACACGGTTGATCCGCTCGGGCTCATGGCCAGATGGTCCCGTGTTCGCCTGATTGAAGGCGCTCGGTGAGGCGAGCGGGTGGCCCGGCGCGTCGGCGAGCGTGCACAGAATGTCGAGCGCCGCACTCAGGCGTTCGCGCGCTACGTTCGACAGCAATGGCTCCAGACGGCCGCGCATCCATTCACCCGCAGGGGGTTCGAATGCCAGCCCGCACGCGGCCCTGCGCAAAAGCTTACGCAGCGGTTCATATTCACGGCAGCAATCCGCCATACGCCGCGCCCAATCACCGTCGAACCAGATCACAATGGCGACCTGCGGCGCGGACGCTTCGACCGATTTGTTCGATGCCCACGTATGCGGCAAATCCGGCGGAACGAGGACGAGATCCTCGGCTTCATAGTCGTTGACCGAGTCGCCGATGTAGCGCTTGCCCTGGCTGTTCATTGTTAGCGTTAACTCGTACTCCGGATGGTGGTGCCATTCGAACGGAATACGCGGGAGCCGCCGATGGTAAACCCGGACCGAACAGTCCTCGCCGAACTCGACGTGTTCGTAGGCTGGTTTCATGGCCGAAAACGCAAATGAATTGCCTGAATAGTATCACTACGGCCTGCGTGCGCGTCATATGCTACCGGACACGAAATGCAAACGGAGACGATCATGGCGCTGGAAATCGATGACTTGCCGGGTGCAATCCGGCAGGCAAAAAAGGAGCTGCGCGCGGCATTGCCGAACTACCGGGAGGTCTTTGCCGAAGTCGAGAAAGCGATCGGCGAAGAGGCGAAGCGGATTACCAGTGAGCGCGATCGTGGGGAAAACGTCATTCCCGAGATTCAGTTCTCCGACATCGCCGGACAACGTGTTACTGCCGGGCAGATCGCACTCGTCAAGGCACGCGGCGCGTGTGTGATTCGTAATGTCTTCCCCCGCGAGTTGGTACAGGGCTGGGACGAAGATATCGCCGACTACGTGGAGCGGAACAATCTCGACAAGCGCCTCGAAAACCGCGCCGAAGACAAATATTTTGGCCAGTTGGCCTCGAGCAAGCCGCAGATCTACGGCGTGTACTGGTCGAAACCACAAGTGCTGGCCCGTCAGTCGGAATCGCTGACGGCGGCACGCGTCTTCCTTAACAAACTCTGGCGAAACGAGAGCGACGGACGCGTTCACTTCGATCCGGAGCATGTACCTGTCTATGCCGACCGTCTGCGTCGGCGGCCGCCTGGCTCGGCGTCGCTCGGCCTGTCGGCGCATTGCGACGGCGGGTCGGTCGAGCGTTGGATCGAGAGCAATTTTCGCAAGGTGTACCGCCACGTGTTTGCCGGCAACTGGCGTGATTACGATGCGTTCGACGCCGCTTTCCGCCCTGACGTAGAAGAGATCGTATCGCCCGCCGTCTGCTCGATGTTCCGCACTTTCCAGGGCTGGACAGCCTTGACGCCGCAGGGACCCGGCGACGGCACGCTGCAACTCGTACCCATCGCCAATTCGATGGTGTACATCCTGCTGCGCGCACTTCAGGACGACGTCGCCGACGACGACCTGTGCGGAGCCATGCCCGGGCGGGCACTCTCGATCAAGCCGGAATTTCATGCGCCATTGTTCGAGGCGTTGTCGTCCATTCCCAAAATGGAAGCGGGTGATACGGTGTTCTGGCACAGCGACGTCATTCATGCCGTCGAAGACGAGCATAAGGGCGCGGGTTACAGCAACGTGATGTATATCGCCTCGGTGCCGGCGTGCGCCAAAAACGATGCGTATCTCAAGCGTCAGCTGCCGAGCTTCCTGAAAGGCGAAAGCCCGCCTGATTTTCCCACTGACCACTTTGAAGTCGATTTCACCGGCCGTGCGACACCCGACGACCTGACGCCTCTTGGCAAGGCACAACTCGGGTTTGATCTGTAGTTGAAACGGGCACGCATGCGCGGTCGCTCTGATTGCGAATGCGTTGCTCCAACCATAAAGAAAAATTCGGAGACTGCAATGAAACGATCACTGACATCGGTGGCGACGGCTGCCGCGCTGCTTATCGCCGGTACACATGCGGTACTGGCCGCCGAACAGCTTTCGGTGTTGCACTGGTGGACCTCTGGCGGCGAATCGAAAGCAATCCGGGTGCTCAAGGACGACATGAGCAAACAGGGCTACGAGTGGAAAGACTTCGCTATCGCGGGAGGCGCGGGTGCGGCGGCCATGACGGCGCTGAAGACGCAGGTTATCTCGGGTAACGCACCGTCGGCCGCGCAGATCAAGGGGCCGCTGATTCAGGACTGGGCGGAGCAGGGGTCGCTGGTCACGATCGATCAGGCCGCGACTGATTGGAAAGCGCATATGCCTGCGCGAATAGACAGTGACGTGAAGGCGGGCGGGCACTATGTGGCTGCACCTTTTTCCGTCCATCGCATCAACTGGCTGTGGATCAACAAAGCGGACCTGGACAAGGTTGGAGGTACGCCGCCCACGACATGGCCGGAGTTCTTTGCGCTTGCCGACAAGTTTCGCGCTGCGGGCATCACGCCTGTCGCGCATGGCGGTCAACCCTGGCAGGATATGACCATCTGGGAGGCAGTCGTGCTGTCACAGGGCGCGGACTTCTATCGCAAAGCGCTCATCGATCTCGATCAGAAAACGCTGACTTCGCCGCAGATGGTGCAGGTGTTCGAGACGGTCCAGAAGATCCGCACTTACTTCGATAAGGGCTACCACGGCCGCGACTGGAATCTCGCGACGGCGATGGTGATTTCCGGCTCGGGCGGCATGCAGTTCATGGGCGATTGGGCAAAGGGCGAGTTCACCAACGCGAACAAGAAGGCGGATGTCGACTATATCTGCGCGGCGGCGCCCGGCACATCGAATGCCTACACGTACACGGCGGATACGTTCGTGTTCTATCAGCAGAATGGCAAGAAGGACGCGACACCCGGACAGATTGCGCTTGCCAAAACCATCATGTCCGTTGATTTTCAGCAGCAGTTCAGTCTGTACAAGGGTTCCATTCCAGTCAGGCTGGATGTGCCCATGGACAAGTTCGATAGCTGCGCCAAAAAATCGCGCGCAGACGAGCAGGCGACGATTCAATCCGGCGGGTTCCTGCCTTCGTTGGCTTTCGGTGAACTTCAGTCGCCGGTTACTGCGGGTGCAATCACCGACGTCGTGACGAATTTCATGAACTCGAACGAAGATGCGAAAGAGGGCGTACGCAAGCTTGCTGCTGCTGCAAAGGTCAAGTGAAGGGGAGAAGCGGCGGGTTGCGAGGCGCTTCGACGCCAATTGTGCGTGGCAGATTGGAACGCACCGGCAGCCCGTCCATGAAATAGGGATGCCATGTCTTCCGTCTGCGGAGCAGAGCGAACATGAAAAAGCGAGCGTCCATGCAAGAAGAAAACGCGGCCGGGCCGAATGGTCCGCACGTCTTTAGCTTTGCTGCGAATGGCGATGGCTTTCTGCTCGATGGCAAGCCATTTCAGATCCGAAGCGGTGAATTGCACCCCGCGCGCATTCCTGTTGAATACTGGCGGCATCGCATCCAGATGGCGAAGGCAATGGGGATGAACACCATTGCGTTGTATGTGATGTGGAATTATCACGAGCTAACCGAAGGTACGTTCGACTTTCACACGGGCAATCGCGACATCGAGGCATTCATCCGTCTTTGCCAGGCGGAGAACATGTGGGTGCTATTCAGGCCCGGTCCTTATGTGTGCGCGGAGTGGGATCTCGGCGGTATTCCATCCTGGTTGTTGAAGCATGCGGATATCAGGCTGCGCACGGATCGCGCTACTGATCCGCGCTACATGCATGCCTGCGAGCGTTACATCAACGAACTCTTGCCGCGCGTTAAACCCTTGATGGCGGAAAGTGGCGGCCCGATTCTGATGATCCAGATCGAGAATGAGTTTGGATCATTCGACAGCAATTCCACGTATCTGGAGGAGTTAAGGCAGATCTGGATTCGTGGCGGAATCCATGGACCGTTCTATACAGAAGACGGTCTTGTTCAATTGCAGCAGAACCGCTCGTATGTCGCCGGTGGCGCGATTGCATTGAGCAACGGGAACGCGGCGCAGATCGAAGCCGTGCGCAAAGCGTTTCCGTCCGTGCCGGCGATGGCAGGAGAGGTATATCCAGGTTGGCTCACGCACTGGGGCGAGCGTGCATTTCAAGGCACCTCAGTCGATCTTTCCGCGACGCTCGATGAATTGATGCGCAAGAACCTGTCGTTCGATCTCTATGTGATTCATGGCGGGACGAGTTTTGGCTTCTATGCGGGTGCGAACGTGGATGCGGACTCGGGCGAGTATCAACCCGACATCACGAGCTACGACTATGCCGCGCCTGTCAGCGAGCAAGGCGTGGCCACAAAGCGCTATATGCAGTACCGCAGCATCATAGCCGGATACCTGTCGACGCCTTTGCCGCCAGTGCCTTCGCCCATTAAAACAATTCCCGTGAAGGACGTGACCGGGACTCGCCGGTTGATGCCGCAACGCTATGCGTCTATCTGGGACAACCTTCCTGGTGCACTTCCTTCCGCGCAAACAATGCATCCGCAGCCATTCGAAATGTACGGTCAGGCGTTTGGTTTTGTGCTGTATCGGAAGAAACTTGTGGGCTATGAAAGCGGTTCGCTGGATATAGCCAATGTTCACGACTACGCGACCGTTTTCGTCGACGATCAATACGTCGGCAGTGTGTCGCGCGCGCATGTGCCGGAAGAACGCGCGTTGCCGCTGAAAGTAGTGCATCGCGAGCCGCTTGCGCTGCCCAGTGGCTCGTCAGTTCCGGATGATGCCCGAGTGCTGGAGATTCTTGTCGAAGGCATGGGGCGCGTGAATTACGGGCATTCGATAATCGATCGAAAGGGCATTATCGATCCCGTCGTCGTGCATCATGCGTCGGGCGCGCGCGAGGTTCTGACAGGATGGGAAGTCGTGCTCTTGCCAATGGATGACTCGTTCGTCGACAACTTGCGCCCGCATTGTTCAAAGCCGGATAAAGTCGGCCTCTTCTTCATTGCGACACTTTCAATCGATGCAATGGGTGACGTCTATTTCGACATGAGCGAATGGACCAAAGGCATCGTCTGGGTCAACGGGCATAATCTCGGCCGCTACTGGAATATCGGCCCGCAGAGGCGGCTCTATTGCCCGGCTCCATGGCTCAAGCCAGGCGAAAATACAGTGTTGATCTTCGATCAGCATCAGTTAGACGCCAAGCCGGTCAGTCTGGCATCGACTCTCTCATAGGGCGCCAGCTAATACTGGCGACAATTCAATCGTCAGAACCTGAAATGGATCGAGGCGGATCGTTTGCGGGTGCTCAGTGTCCCATAGCGTCGGCACGTTCGCGTTGCGGTCGACAAACGGAAAGCGCGCGGAGAATTCGCCGTCATGGCCACCCGGCAGTTCGAGATGCGCTCTCAGATCGAGCACGAAATCATTCGCGCGATCATCCGGATTGCGCAGCGTGACGATCGCCTTCGATGGCGTCCACGCGGCCCATCCATAGACTTCAAGCTCATCCGGCGCGCCGCCGATCCAGTGGCAATCGCTCAGCACGTCGGCATTGGCGCGCGCCCAGCGGGCCGCCTGCGCGAGCACGTCCCAGTCGCGCTCATCGAGTAACGACGGCGTGACATACAGTTCCTGCAATTGCGTACCGCTGCCGAAGTACGATTGCACTTCATGGGAAAACGCGTGACCGGGATCGGTATTGAGGCGGGTATTTTCCTGCGCGTAGATGATGCCGTGAAGCATCAGCGAATTGAGTGGGAACAGCGGACTACGACACACGACATTGCGATACGTTTGCGCATCGCGATACGTGATCCAGCATTCCCGATCGCTGCCCGTGCCCGCAAAACCATAGTCCGCGCCATCGCGCCAGATCGAATCGACATGGCGCAGCCAGAACGGCGACGCTTGCGTGCCTGTCGACAGATTGACGAACACATCGCGCTTGACGCGGCGCATTGCTTCGATGAGTTCGACAGCCGCATCCCAATCGCTGTTGAAGCGGCTGCCGGGCACGACCCTGTTCGCGTTTCCGGTGCCGTCGAGCTTGAAGTGATTGACGCCGTGTCGCGTGAGCAGGTCCATCGCAACTTCATGGAAGCGGCGATAGTACGTCGGGCCCGAGAGCGCGAAACCGTCGCCGATGGTTTCGTATCCGGCGGCGCGGCCACGCGTCACGCGTTCGGTTCGCGGCGGGCCGTAGCCGCCCCACGGCGACAACCAGACGCCCGGCTCGGCGCCATATCGCGCGGCGGCGTCTTTCAAAGGCAGGAAGCCATCGGGAAACGCACGGCTGAATGACCAGTTGCCGCTGTAGTCGTCCCAGCCATCGTCGAACAGGAAGGAGTCGAGTTGCACGCCGCGCTTTTCGTGCAGTTCCTGGCCGACAGCGTGAATGCGTTCGATGGCCTGATCCTGCGTGTACGTCGTCAGAAAGCCAATGTCGTACCAGGAGTTGTAGTGCAGAAACGGACGGTAGGGACGCGCCCGTTCGCGCTCGATATAGGCTGCGAAATCGCGCCGCAACTGGCCTTCGCGAAACACGCCGGCAACGGTCGAATAAGCGAGTGTCTTTCCTTTTTCGAGCGGCAGTGCGCGGCTTATGCTGAAGCGGGCGACGCCGTCGCGCACTTCGCTTTCCGACATCGGAAGCTCGAAGCCCAGATAGAGATTGCCCTCGACAACCGGCACTGCTGCAAGGTCGCCGGCTTTTTTTGCATGAAGCGCCCGTGCATGCAACAGCGAAACAGACGCGATAGGTTCGTCCTGCAAGAGCGCCGTAATCGACAGATGCTGACGAAGATAGCGCGCGCCCTCGCGCTGCTCCACGCTCCATTCGATGCGCAAACGTTGCTCGCTATCAACGAGCGTGGCAATCACGCGTTTGCCAGCAATTCGTTCGGCTTTGCGCAGCGCATCCGGATTGGCAGGCAGTGCTTCGTCGCGCAATGGCGCGACGAGCCGCAAACTGGCTGCGTCGAGCGTGCGTCCATCGGAAAACGTGAGAACGAACGGAGCGTCCATAGCCAACGTGCGGCCGTGCGCGCGATCCGCAAGGGAAACACCGCACAGAGAACGGTCAGCAATCGTCCAGTGCAGTGCAATCGCGCCATTGCCGAACGCGTAGCAATCGTTTTGCGCCTGAAAAACGGGTGGGCCCGCGTGCATGATGCGCGCCGTGCGTTACTTCACGGTCTGCAGCACCTCGAATCCCTCGAACTCCGGATGCCCGAGATAGAGCGCGCGCGACTCGCTTCCTGCATTCCGGTGCGCGGCGCGAAACGCTTCCGACTGCGTCCACGCCTCGAACGCCGGGCGATTCGCCCACACCGTGTGACTCGAGTACAGCACGTGGTCGTCGCGTTGCGGTCCCTTCAGCAGATGAAACTCGACAAAGCCGGGCACGTCCTTCAGATGCGTGTCCCGCGTCGTCCATACTTCCTCGAAGGCGCTTTCCGAACCCAACGCCACCTTGAACCGGTTCATTGCAATGAACATGACTGTCGCTCCCGAATGACTGCGATGTCGCGAAGTTGTGGATGCTTCGAAAGTCTACCGACGAAGTATACGCACAAGATCGCGAACACGTGCATCAAGAGCGAACCCGGCTACCGTCCGCGCGCCCATTGTGCGAACCCCGCGCACACGACCAGCAGGGAGCCGGTGACGAAGAACACGGAATGCATGCCGAAATGGACGGCAATCTGTCCGCCGATCACGGGGCCGATCACCTGTCCGCTGAACTGCGCGGATTGCAGATAACCGAGCATCTGCCCCGTCTTGCTTTCATCGACGGCATGGCGCGCGAGCTTCGCAATGGCGGGCAACAGCCCCGCGAGCGACATGCCCATCAGCCCGCGCAGCGCGGCGAGCTGCCACCATTGATGAACGAACGCTTGCGGAAGCATCAGCAGGCCCGTGACGATCAGGCAACCAATAATCACGTTCCACCCGCCGATCCGGTCCGCGAGGGCGCCGAGCCGCGCTGCCGTCAGCATGCTGCCGAACGCGGAGCATGCCATCACGACGCCCGCAATGCGCGCCAGTTGATCCGGCCCGACGCCGAGGCTGCCGACGTACACGGTAATCACCGGCTCGATCGACATGTTGGCGAGCAGCACCATCATCGCTGTGGCGAGCAATGCGCCGACCACCGCGTAGTGAGTGCGAGTCGAGTGCGTGGCTGTCGCGCCGCTGGCCGCTTTGCGCTTGGAATCGGTGGCGGGATGGAAGTCTTCCTTGACGACGAAGATCGTCAGCAGCGCCGCCACGGCGATCACCGCGCCACCCGCGAAGAACGTGCCGCGGATGCCGAGCCAGCCCGGCAGAAAGCCGCCGATCAGCGGACCGACCAGCGCGCCCGCGAGCGCGCCCGTCGACAGCAGCCCGAGCGCCCAGCCGGCGCGCTCGCGCGGCGCCTGCGTGCCGACCATGACCGTCGATGCCGACGCATAGCCGCCCACCAGACCCGCAATCAGACGCAGTCCGACGAGTTCGTACACATTGTGCGCGATCCCGATCAGCGACATCACCACGGCCATGCCGACGGCGGCGCGAATCAACATCGGCTTGCGGCCATAGCGGTCGGCCAGACGCCCCCACAGCGGCGCGGTGACGGCCGTGCCGAGGAACGTCGCGCCGAACGCGACACCCGACCACTGGATCACATCTGCCTGCGATTCGACGCCAAGCTGCTTCACATAGAGCGGCAGAAACGGCAGCAGCATGCTGAGGCTGACGAGCGTCGTGAAAGAGCCGAATACGCAGACGAACAGATTGCGCATCCAGTGCTGCTGATTGCGCTCCGTGTAGCCGGGTGAGGCGACTTCCGGCGCGGTGCGCATCGCAACGGTGGTCGTGGGCTGGTTCATGCTGTGATTCCTTCGTTCAAGTGTTGCAGGAAAGCCTTAGCTGTTCTCCGGGTTGCCGCGAAGCGCGGCGAACGGGTCGACGGACAGCGCAAGCGCGAGCGCCACTGTGCCGCGCGTGATGTTGAAGGCGGGTGGCATCGTGATGCTGATAGCTGCGTCCTGCATTGTTATGTCCGTGCTGCTGTCGCTACTGCTTACTGCGACTCCTTGAATAAAACATTGATATGAAAAATACTATGGCATCCGAAATAATGAATATCGAAGATGCCATGCAAGGAACGCGTGTGTTATCAAGAACCGACGTTGCTGCCGCCGTCGACGTGCAAGATCTCGCCCGTCACGAATCC
This sequence comes from Paraburkholderia sp. PGU19, assembly GCF_013426915.1. Lineage (GTDB taxonomy): Bacteria > Pseudomonadota > Gammaproteobacteria > Burkholderiales > Burkholderiaceae > Paraburkholderia. Next base: position 771,576 of record NZ_AP023181.1, on the reverse strand, counting down.
CGCCGATTCCAGATACAGCACGGCTTCCGCAATGTCCGTCACTTCGCCGAGATGTCCGATCGGATGAAAGCGCGCGAGTGCTTCGTGCTTTTCACGCGGATGCATCGGGGTCTTGATGACGCCTGGCGCGACTGCATTCACGCGAATGCCCAGCGGCGCATACTCGATTGCCAGCGACCGCGTCACGGCATTCAGCCCGCCTTTGGTCAACGCAGCCATCGCTGCGGGCAGTCCGGCACGCGGCCGGTCGACGAGGCTCGCCGTGATGTTCACCACGTGGCCGCTGCGTTTCTTCTTCATCTCCGTCAGCACGCGCTGCGTGATATGAAAGAAGCCGTTAACGTTGGTCGCCATGACGGCGTCATAATCTTCGGGCGTGTAGGCGTCGAAGGGCTTTGCGATGAAAATGCCTGCGTTGTTGACCAGCGTGTCGATCCGGCCAAAGCGCTCCAGCGCGATAGCGACGACCTGTTGCGCGGTCTTCGCATCGGCGATGTTGCCTTGTACGGTGGCAATGTCAGGATCGTCGCTTGACGGGATCGAGCGCGACGTCGCGACGACGCGGAAATTGCGGTCGCGATACGCCTTGACCACCCCCGCGCCAATGCCCTGCGACGCGCCCGTCACGATCACCACTTTCTGTTCGGCACCCATTCACTCGCTCCTTTAACCAGTTGGGCCGTGTGGCCCGATGTCGATGGAGCAAGTCTAGATTGAGTCGATTGCAGAGAGAATCCACGCAGTGCGGCAGACATTCTTCCGACGAGCGGTTCAATGGGCGTCGGTGATGCGCTGTAACTGCTTGAAATGCCGACGCAAACGCGGAGTGGCGAAATCGACGAAGGCGCGCACTTTCGGCACCGAGAGGCGGCCGTGCGGCGTCAGAAGATGCACGGGCAGGGGCGCGTGCTCGCTGTCGGGCAGCACGATGCGCAGCTGCCCGTCCTTTACCTGCTGCGCGACGTGATAGGAGAACATGCGCGTGACGCCGCGCCCTTCGACGGCGGACGCCACGGCGGCGTCGATACTGTTGACGATCAGGCGCGGCGAGAAATGCACGACCTGCGCGACGGTCGAGCCTTCGGCGGGCGGAAAGCTCCACGAGTCGACGCCGAAGTGCGTCATCGAAATGATCTGATGTTGTTCCAGGTCCGCGGGCTCGCGGATCTGCGGGTGCTTCGCCAGATAACGCGGCGACGCCGTCACGACACGCCGCACTTCGCCGACGGGAATCGCGATCAGCGTCGAATCGGGCAGATGCGCGATGCGCAGCGCGACGTCGATGCCTTCGTCGACGAGACTCACGGGGCGGTCGAGCATATGCAGACGCACCGACACGGCCGGGTACTCGTCGATGAAGTCGTCGAGGATCGAGCGCAGCATGTCCTGGCCAGCGGCGACGGGCGCGGTGATGTTCAGCAGGCCGCGCGGCGCGGAGCGCTCGCCCGCTACCAGCAGGTCGGCTTCTTCCAGGTCGGTCAGGATGCGCCGGCACGCGGCGGCGTAACGTTCGCCCGCCTCGCTGAGCTTGATCGTGCGCGTGGTGCGGTGCAGGAGCGGCGAGCCGACGTGTGCTTCGAGAAAGGCAATCGCGCGGCTCACCGCGGCGGGCGAACGGCCGAGCCGGCGGCTTGCGCCCGCCAGACTGCCTTCGTCCAGCGTCGCGACGAACACCTTCATTGCGTCGATGCGGTCCATGATGCATTGCCCGGGAAATCGCCAGTGGGGCGATGTTGCCGGGAAGTGTACAGCGGCGCGCGTGTTCAGGCCCTTCAAAGGCCGCGTGACGCGTCCGCTAGCGCTGCGCCGTTACGAGCCAGCGGCGCAGATCGACGGCGTCCTGAAAGTGCGCCTGCGCGTTGGGATCGCCGAGCAGGACGATCAGCACGGGATGACCGCGCACCATCGTGACGATGATCAGGCAGTGGCCGGCTTCGTTGGTGAAGCCGGTTTTCTGCAGGCCGACATGCCACGACGCGCGATGCACGAGCGGGTCCGTATTCCGGTACATCAACGGGCCGTCGCCGCCCAGCACCAGCTTCTGGTGAGCCGTCGAATACTGGCGGATCACCGGGTAGCGATACGCGGCACGCACGAGCCGCGTGAGATCGCGCGCCGTCGATACGTTGCGCGGCGACAGGCCCGTCGGATCGACGAAATGGCTGCGCGTCATATGCAGGCGCTGCGCCGTGCGGTTCATCGCGCGCACGAAGCCCGGCCGCCCGCCCGTGTAGTCGCGGCTCAATGCAAACGCCGCGCGGTTTTCCGACGACATCAGCGCGATATGCAACAGCGTGCTGCGCAACAGCAGCGAATGAACGGGCAGGCGAGAGCGCGACCATTTCAACCGGTCGACGTCGGCTTCCGTGACGCGCAGCGGTTTGATCATCGGGCGCTTCGCGTCGAGCGCGACCATGGCTGTCAGCAGCTTCGTCAGCGAGGCGATGGGCCGGCGTTCGTCGGCGTGTTTCGCGTAGAGCGTGCGGCCCGTCGTCATATCGACGACCATCGCGGCGCGTGCCTGTACGGCGGGTTTGAAGGCGGCACGCTTCGCGTGTGCCATCGCGGGCACGATGCTCACGATCAGCAACAGCGTGAGCAACAGATGAAGTTTCAGCACGTCGGTTGAGGGTTTGCTGCGAATGAAAGGATGCGCTGACTCAAAGCAGCGCGGCGAGACGGTCGGCTTCCTTCGCGAACTGCGCGCGTTCGGTCGCATCCAGCGGATTGTTGCCGGGCAGCGCAACCGTCAACGGGTCCTTCGGCACGGAATCGACATGCACCTCGTAATGCAGATGCGGACCCGTTGCCCAACCCGTTGATCCGACATAGCCGATCACCTGGCCGCGCTGCACCTGCGCGCCACGATGCAGGCCCTTCGCGAAACGCGACAGGTGCGCGAACACGGTCTGATACGGCGGCGGATTGCGCAACACGATCACCTTCCCATAGCCGGTTTGCCGTCCGATGAACGCGACCGTGCCGCGTGCCGTCGCATGAACGGGCGTGCCAGCGGGCGCGGCGAGATCGACGCCGTCGTGGCTTTGCCAGCGGTGCGTAACGGGGTCGAGTCGACGCAGCGAGAAATCCGACGACACGCGCTCGTAAGCGAGCGGATAGCGCGTGAACGTGGGCGTGGTGCTTGCGCCATCCTTCGTGTAGTAGAACGGCTTGCCGTCCAGGTTGCGATAGAGAAACAGATCGTGCGATATCGTTGCCGTTGCGATTCGCACGGCGAGCGGTGTTGTTGTCGAAGACGGTGTTGTGGGCTGTTCGCCTTCCGGCGGATCGACGATGAGGCTGATCGTGTTGCCCGGCTTGAGATCGCGACGAAAGTCGATCTCGCCGGAGAACGCATGCGCGAGCAAGGCCGTGGTACGGCTGTCGAGACCGAGACGCTGCGCCGCTTCCGCAAAGCTGCTCTTGACGGTCGCCGATCTGACGACAGGTTGCGGCGCGGTGTCAACAGCAGAGGCAGACGATGCGGGCTGCGCACGACGCGTCGTATCGGCGGCTTCGCGGTTCAGCGACGCGGATTGCGCTCCGGCTGCGTCATCCTGATCGGCGGCATGCTTCGCGCGATTCGGCGAAAAGATCGACGCTGCGCAAACGGAACTGAGCGCGCACACCAGAATGACTTTGCCACTACGCGCCGACGGCGCAACGAATGCGGGAAAGGGCATGATCGAAAAAGCAGAGCGACGGGTACGGCGAGGGCGATTGCGCGAAGCGGAGAACGCGTGCGCGATCGAGCTGATAGACGCGTTGCGTCCAGATGAGGAGATGAACCGGGTGTTGCCGTTATTCGAGCTGCAAACAGAGCGCAGTAAAAATGACGGCAAACCTGAAGGGCATTTCAAGCGGCATGTAAAAAGTGCGGCGAGGCTGCCGTGCAGTGGCGGGCGACGGAGCGAACACCATAGCGGCCGACACTTAAGCGAATCTTAAAGAGGCCGTTGACGACCATCAAAACGGCGCGCTCAGGCTTCGCCCTGTTCGTCTGCGCCGATCACGACATGACTCGCGGATTCGAATTGATAACGCGGCACGTCGAGATTTTGCGGCGCGGGTTTGTCCTTGAACACGCGGCCTGCGAGGTCATACGTCGAGCCGTGACACGGGCAAAGAAATCCGCCGTGCCAGTCATCGGGAAGACTCGTTTGCGGGCCAGGCTGAAAACGCGGACTCGGCGTGCAGCCGAGATGCGTGCACACGCCGACCACCACGAGCAGATTGCTATGCTCCGCGCGCGACCGAAACTCGTTGTTGCAGTAGGGCGGCAGCGGCATCGAGAAAGGGCGCGTCGTGTGCGGGTCGGCGACGAGCGGATCGGCGGCGCGCACATCGGCGAGCATGGCGTCAGTGCGATTGACGATGAAGACGGGCTTGCCGCGCCATGCCGCCGTCAGCATGTCGCCGGGCTGCAGCCGGCTGATGTCGACTGTCACGGGTGCGCCCGCCGCCAGTGCGGACGCCGATGGCTTGAACGATTCAACGAAGGGCGTGACGGCGGCCACGCCCGCAATGCCGCCCGCCACCGATGTCGCAATCATCCATCGACGGCGTGCTTCGTCGACGGGCGCGTTCGCGTCGGCGCTCATGACGTGCTCCCTTCCGGCTGCGTTGGCCATACGAACATTGCGCGAACGTGCCCTGACGATTTGACGTCGACTACGCGCTGCTGGGTCTTGCCGTCATGGCTCGCGGTGATCGTGTAGCGCCCATTCGGAAGCGATGCGAGCATGAACGGCCCGTGCGAGGTTGCATTCAAAAGCGTCTTGCCATTCATGTCGGCGATGTGAACGGGGATGTCGGCGAGGTATTCATTCCCTTGGCGCGTCGCGCCCGTAAATTCGAGTACGAGCGGGTATTGGTGCATGACGTCCTTCAGCGCATCCGATTGATCGCTGCCGACGCCTCCGGAAAGATAGGTGACCGCGCCCTGCTGATGAAGCGACGGCAGATTCGTGGTCGCGGCAAACGCGACACTGGTTGCGGATTGCGCGAACACGAGCGCGATGGCAACGAGACCTGCTTTGGTGAATGTGTTCATGACGGTTCTCCATCTGGAAGATCAAGCCATTTATTGCAGATGTTTGGAACGCATACCCGGCGTTTATCGAACGCTTCGCCTTCGGCGATATTCGCCGGACCGGATACATCGCGAGCGCAACCATGCCCGTCGACAGGCCGGTCGCGTTCGCGATACTGAGGAAGAACGCGAACGCGTGCGCACGACGCGACATCGCAAGGGTTTGAGATTCAAGGCATTCACGATGCGACCTCAAAGTCTTCGTGTCTGCAATTTAGGCGGCGCGAATTAAACGAGAATTAAAGCGGGTGATACGGACGAGTACGGGGAATACTCATCGTGGAGTGGATAGATGACGCAGCGGGCGCCGCGCAGGCGGCTAGCCCATCAGTTCGGAAATCTCGATCAGGTTCAGATCGGGGTCCCGCACATACACGGAGCGGATCTTCTGCGTCGCGCCCGTTCGTTCGACTGGCCCTTCGACGATCGGCCAGTTGCATGCGGCGAGATGCGCGATGACCTGATCGAGCGGCACCGATGCGATAAAGCACAGGTCCAGCGCGCCCGGCACGGGCAAATGCGCCTTCGGCTCGAATTCGCTGCCGCGTACATGCAGATTGATCTTCTGATCGCCGAAGCGAAACGCGATACGCCCAGCGCCGAATGTCTCCAGTTGCATCTGCAAGACCTGCGTGTAGAACTTCGTCGTGGCTTCTGCATTGGTGCAGGTCAGCACCAGATGGTCGAGATGGTCGATCATGAAGAGACTCCTTCTATGAGTCAGCGTGAGCGCGCGTTCACGCGAATCCTGCGCGCATTCACGCGCGCGACGTACAACGTGAGCGTGCCGCATACGGCGAGCATCGCAAAACCGAATCCGGCGACGGACGGCCATGCACCGTTTTGCCAGAACCAGCCGCCCCACGAGCCGAGCACGCTTGAACCGAGATAGTACGCAAGCAGATACAGTGAGGTCGCGTGACCCTTTGCGCCATCGGCGAGTTGTCCGACCCAGCCGCTCGCCACCGAGTGCGTGATGAAAAAGCCGATGGTCAGCACGATGATGCCAAGCACGACGGGCACGAGCGCATGCATCAGCGTCAACGCGAGTCCCAGAGCGGCCACCACGACGCCCGCAGTGACGACGGGTCCGCGCCCGCAGCGATCTGCCAAAGCGCCTGCGCCGGATGCGGCGACGATACCGAACAGATACGAACAGAAGATCAGGCCGGTTTGCGTCGCGCTGAGATCGAACGGCGGCGCCATCAGCCGGAAACCGGCATAGTTGTAGACGGTCACGAATACGCCCATGACGAGGCATCCCGTTGCGAACACGGCGGGTAATGTCGCGGCCGTCAGATGCTTGCGCCATAGCGCGATGTGATGAACAGCCGTGAGGTCCGCGCGCTTCACGAAATTGCGCGAGCCTGGCAACAGCAACACGAACGCGATAGCGGCGACCACATCGACGACACCGATGGTCAGCATCGCCGTGCGCCACGACAGATGATCGCTCATGTAACTCATGCCCACGCGGCCGATCATCCCGCCGAACGCCGTGCCGCCCACATACAGCCCCATCGAAAGCCCCAGGCCGCGCGGATCGATTTCCTCCGCGAGATACGCCATCGCGACGGCGGGCACGCCGCCGAGCGCCAGCCCTTCCAGCGCGCGGGCCACGAGAATGCTGTGCCAGTCCGCTTCGAGCGCGGCGCAGACGTTGAAGAGAGCGGCGAGCGTCATCGATGCGAAGATCAGGCCGCGTCTGCCGAACCGCTCCGATAGCGCGCCTGCGCAGAGAATCGAGAACGCGAGAAAGCCTGTCGAGAGCGACAGCGCCAGCGAGCTTTGCGCTGCGCCGATGTGAAATTCGCTCGCGAAAACAGGCAGCAAGGGCTGCACGCAATACAGCAGGGAGAACGTGGAGAAGCCCGCAAGAAAGAGCGCGATGCTGATACGGCGAAAGTCCGCCGAGCCCGGACGCACGCCGGATGCGGCGGCCGTATGGGAACGGGTGCTGGATGTTTCGATGCGATCGGGCGTCGCAACGGATGGATCGGAGTTCATGGAGAAGATCGACGGACGACTGTGACGCAGGAATTGTCCTGCGCCAGAGCTATACTGTCCAATATATGAAACTGGCCAACGCGATATGTTTGAGCACTAGCATGGAACTACGTCATTTGCGATATTTCATCGAGGTTGCGAGCGAGCGCAACTTCACGCGCGCGGCTGAAAAGCTCGGCATTGGACAGCCGCCGCTCAGTCAGCAGATCAAGAGCCTGGAGCGCGAACTGGGCGTCGAATTGTTCCGTCGCACCGCGCATGGCGCCGAGCTGACGGGCGCAGGCGAAGCATTTCTGATCGAGGCGCAGCGCGTGCTGGGCGGCGCGCAACGCGCGGCGCAAGCGGCGCAGCGGGCCGCGCGTGGCGAGACGGGACGGCTGCGTATTGGATTCACAGGGTCAGCGGCATTCAATCCTGTCGTGCCCGCGCTGATTCAGCGTTTCAAGAACCGCTATCCGACCGTCGATCTAACGCTCGAAGAAGCGAATACGCCTGTGTTGCTGCAACGCCTGCTCGATGACGGGCTCGATGCCGTGTTTTTCAGGCCTGGGACCGCGTCGCCGGAGCACGTGCAGATGCATCGCTTCGCGGACGAGCCAATGAAAATCGTGCTGCCGTCAACGCATCCGCTTGCAGCAAAGAAGCGCTTGCCGTTGACGGCACTGGCCGACGAACCGTTCGTGCTCGTGCCGGGGCCGGCGGGCGTGACGCTTCACGATGAAATCGTCCGCGCGTGCGGCGAGGCGGGCTTCAGCCCGCAACTGGCGCAGCCCGCGCCGCAGGTGTCGTCGGTGATCAATCTGGTGGCGGCGGGCCTCGGTGTGTCCATCGTGCCCGCCGCGATCGCGCAGGTACAGGTGAAGGGCGTGCGTTACGTCGACGTGCAGGGCGCGAAAATGCGGGCGCGTCTAGCGTTGGGGTGGCGTGAAGGGGATGCTTCCGCGACGCTCGCCAATCTCGTCGGATTGCTGTGACGACTTAGTCTCCCGCCTCGATCAACCGCATGCGGCGTTCGAGTTCGAAGATATCGACGGCCGACGCGAGATACGCATCGCGGCGGTGATGCTCGGCGCGGTCCAACAGTTCCGCTGCGCGGTCCAACAGGTCGAAGATGATCCGGAAGAAGTATGCGAACATGGCGTGCTCCTGTTGCGTTGGTTCCAGTGCAACCATTTGCATCGAGCGTGCCATTTAGGAGAGGTCCTTGTCTGGCGGGCTTGTGGGTTATCCAGTGGCCGTCCACGGGTGCGAGTGTGTTCGGCTGGAACCAACTTTCGCCCGGCAACAGTTTGCTTTCACCATGCTTCCATGCGGATAACCGCTTCACAGATGCGGCCGAATTTCGACGGCACGCCTTTGACGCGGTAGCGCGACTTCATGCGTGCAGAAAGCCGGTTCATGAACATTCGACGCAAGGAGAATCCGATTGACACCGCTGGCAATGTGGCTGCGCGTGCCGGGACAGCGCGACGAGCGCTTGATTGCTGCACGCGATCGCGTGTTTCGCATGGCATCCGCGCCGGGCTTGACTTTCGAGTTTATCGAGCGCGACGAACAGGTCGTCTCGCTCGATCAGATGACAGGGGCGGGGCGTTTCGTTCTCCGCAAGGTGTGACGGGCATATGGACGAGCGTCCTGCTTCCCCGGAAAAGCCGGCGTCCAGCCGGTCCCGCGTCAGCACCCTCCGGCAGATACCCGGCAGCATCTGGGTGTTGGGCTGCGTGAGCCTGTTGATGGACATCTCTTCGGAGATCATTCACAGCTTGCTGCCGATGTTCATGTCGGCGAGCCTCGGCGCGAGCGCGACGACGATCGGATTGATCGAGGGCATCGCCGAGGCGACGGCGCCCATCGTCAAGGTCTTTTCCGGTGCGCTCAGCGACTACCTCGGCAATCGCGAATGGCTCGCTGTCGCAGGCTATGGACTCGGCGCGCTGAGCAAGCCGTTGTTCGCGATTGCGCCGACTCTCGGCCTCGTCGTGACGGCGCGCGTAATCGACCGGATCGGTAAAGGCATTCGCGGCGCGCCGCGCGATGCGCTCGTCGCCGATATCACGCCACCGCCGCTGCGTGGGGCTGCGTTTGGATTGCGGCAGTCGCTCGATACGGTGGGCGCTTTTCTCGGACCGTTGCTCGCGGCCGCGATCATGCTGATCTGGGCGAACAACTTCCGGCTTGCGTTCTGGCTGGCCGTCATTCCCGGCGTGCTGGCCGTCGCGTTGCTGACGGTCGGCATCGACGAACCCGCGCGCCAACCGGGCGCGAAGCGCGTCAATCCGATCCGGCGCGACAGCATTCGTCAACTCGATAGCGCGTTCTGGTGGATCGTCGCCGTCGGTGCCGCGTTCGCACTCGCGCGCTTCAGCGAGGCGTTTCTCGTGCTGCGCGCAATGGACAGTGGCGTGCCCGTCGCGCTAGTGCCGCTCGTGATGGTGGCAATGAACGTCGTGTATTCGCTATCGGCCTATCCGCTCGGCAAGCTCGCCGACTCGACGAGTCATGTGAGGCTGCTGGTCGCCGGGCTCGTGATACTCGGCGTGTCGGATCTCGTGCTTGCGCACGCGGTTCACTGGAGCATCCTGCTCGTGGGCGTCGCGCTGTGGGGCCTGCATATGGGCATGACGCAAGGGCTGCTCGCGACAATGGTGTCGCACAGCGCGCCCGCGCATTTGCGCGGCACGGCGTTCGGTTTGTTCAATCTCGCGAGCGGACTTGTGACGCTGATGTCCAGCGTGATTGCGGGCGCGTTGTGGGACACGATAGGCGCGGCTGCGACGTTCTATGCGGGCACCGCATTTTGCGTGGTCACGATCGCGCTGCTGCTGGCACGTCCCGCGCGACGCATCGATCTGCGCAGCTAAACGGCGCGTGCGAACGAGGCTTACATTGCCTCGCTATGAAATAAGTTCGCTAACCCCATGCGGCAAGCGACAGGATTTCCGTCTGAAAGATTCGCAGATGTAGTGGCAACCGGACTGTCAGTAAAAGTTATTACCACGTCAGCAATAAGCGAGATGTTATCGGTTATTCCTTTCACGAAGCTGTAAAGCTTGCATAATTATTCGTAACAATAAAAGCAGTGACATTATCTTTGTAATGCCTGTGAATGAAAATGGAAGAAAGTTCGTATTTATACGAAAAAATTCATATGTATCAGTAAGTTGGGGTGTTATCTTCTGGTGAGAACGTGTCGCACCAGCGCTGTAATCTTGCACAAATTCAGAACGGAAATTACCGCTCGAAACCTAAAGCAATATTTGGAGACGTCGTAAACCCCGTCGAGTGGTGGCGTGAAGTAGCGAATAAAGCGCGTTGCCGCTTCTGTCGATCTTTCTAGAACCGAAAGGGGTTGAAATGCTTAACATCAATACGAACATCATGTCGCTGACGGCGCAGAACAACCTGGAGGGTTCGCAAAACGCGCTCTCGCAGGCGATCAACCGTCTATCGTCGGGCAAGCGCATCAACACGGCCGCTGACGACGCGGCGGGCCTCGCGATTGCGACGTCGCAAACGGCATCGATCAATGCGTTGACGCAGGGCGCCGCCAATGCGAACAACGGCATTTCGATGGTGCAGACCACGAACGGCGCGCTGCAATCGATCGTCGACAACCTGCAGCGCATCCGTCAGCTGGCAGTGGAAGCAGGCGACGGCTCGCTCGACTCGAACGCGCTCGCCAACCTGCAGGCAGAAGTGTCGACGCGTCTGACGGAAATCACACGCGTTGCACAACAGACGACATTCAACGGTCAGGCCGTGCTGAACGGTGTCGGCTCGGTCAACTTCCAGATCGGCGCGTTCAACGGCCAGCAGATCACTGCGAACTTCGGCACGCAGAGCTGGGACGCGAACTCGCTGGGCATCAGCGGCTTGAGCGTGGCGACGGCTTCGGGCGCGCAAGCCGCCATGAGTTCGATCGATAACGTGCTGACGAGCGTCAACACCTTCCAGGCAACGCTCGGCGCGACGCAGAACACGTTCTCGGCAGCCATCTCGACGACGCAAACGGAAGCGACCAACATGAGCGCCGCCGAATCGCAGATCACCGACGCGGACTTTGCGACGGAAACGGCCAACCTGTCGAAGGCTCAGGTGTTGCAGCAAGCGGGCATCTCGGTGCTCGCGCAAGCGAACTCGATGCCGCAGCAGGTGCTGAAGCTTCTGCAGTAACGGCAACGGCATCGTGCATCCTGTGTCGGGCGAGCGGGATGCACGGTGTTTCCTTCGCTAAGGCAAGCTATGTGCTCAAGGTCGCGAACATTCGAGCGACGGATAAAGACGCGCAAGCATTGCATCGAAAGTTGCCTGCGATACGCGCCCCAAGTGCTTTTCCAGGAATCGTCCGTTGGCATCGTAAAAGAGCGTGGTCGGATACGCGGTGACATTCACGCTCTTTGCGAGCGTCAGTTGCGGATCAAAGCGGGAGTTGTCGATATGCAAGTTGAGGTCTGCGAGAAACGCCTCGACCGTGTGGCGGTCTTCTCCCTGATTCACGAAAGCCAGATCCAGTTCGGGATGGTTTGCCTGCTCGCTGGCAAGCACGGGCATTTCGCCGCGACAGGGTCCGCACCATGTCGCCCATAAATTGACGACAAGCGGCTTGCCGTTGTTGCGTGCAAGGCGTTGCGGCATGCCGGCTTCGTCGAGTAGCGAGATCGACGGCACGTGCGACGGCTGATCGGATCGCTCCATCACTGCGCCAGCGATGCCCCACGCGATCAAGCCCGATATTGCCGCGATGATGAGCGAGCGTCGTATGGCCGATCGTCGAATTGCGGCAATCAGCGCGACGGCTATTCCAGCAACAATGCCCGGTATCGCTGCGAATCCCGCGTCTCTGATATCGAGCATTTCCAGGAAGTCGCCGCGATAGCTCGGCAGGTATTGAAGGACGAACACCGCACGTGCGACGAACAGGCCAATGAGTAACGCCGTAAAGAGGGCGCGCTCGACTTCGGCGCGCTTCTCGGCAGAGAAACGGGTGGCGAGCAACGCTACGGCGATGCCGATGAACAATGCAAGCGGTCCAGCCGGAATCGCCAGGGGGCCGATATTCATTCGTTTGTTCCAGGTGCGTCATCGTGTTTCGGAATGACCCGGAATATACCGCCTGGAGAGCAAGACCACGAATACCCTGGCGGATCAAGAATATGCTCGCTCGTCTCATGCCTGGATGCAACCGATTTGCGCTCATGAAGCGGCGATCAGCAAATGGGGGCGAGCGCGACCGCTCGCCCCGACATCGCGACGGGCTCACACCTGCGCGAGGCCACCATCGACGAACAGGTCGATACCCGCAACGTAACTGCTCTCGTCGGATGCGAGGAACAGCGCTGCGGACGCGATTTCCTCAGGCCGACCGATGCGGCCCAACGGCGTCGCGGCAGCGAACCTGGCGCGCAGTTCGTCTGCCTCGGCGGCCGTCGCAACCTGGCTGTCGATGATCGGCGTGTCGATCGCACCAGGGCTGATGGCATTGACGCGAATGCCGCGGCCCTTCAGTTCGACGGTCCATGTCCGCGCCAGCGAGCGAACGGCTGCCTTCGCCGCGCTGTAGGTGTCGTGCGCCGGCAAGCCTTTGACGCCTGCAACCGAACTGGTCAGGATGATGCTGCTTCCATCGCCCATCAAAGGCAGCGCTTTCTGCACAGTGAAAATGAGTCCGCGCACGTTGACGTCGAACGTTGCATCGTAATGCTGCGGCGTAATCGCTTCGAGCGTGCGATGTTCGACCGCCCCTGAATTGGCGAAAAGAACGTCGATCTTGCCGCGCTGCTCTCCGACAATGGAAAACAGGCGGTCGAGCTCATCGAGATTCGTCACGTCGGCCTGCACGGCCGTCACGTTGCGGCCAATCTGCTGCACGGCCTTGTCGAGTTCCAATTGCCGTCTGCCTACGATGAACACGTACGCGCCCTCGTCGACGAAGCGTTGTGCGGTGGCAAGTCCAATGCCGCTGCTGCCGCCGGTGATGACGGCTGTCCTGTTTGCAAGTCGATTCATGATGTTGTCGTTCCTGATTCAAGCTGATTCAAGCGGCTTCGGTTTCGGCATGAAACGCATAGTCGGTGTAGCCACGCGCATCGCCGCCGTAGAAGGTCGAACGGTCGTAACGGGTGAGCGGCTTGCCGGTGCGCAGACGTTCGGGCAGATCGGGATTCGAAATGAACATGCGCCCGAATGCGACGAGATCCGCGTGGCCGTCGGCGACGATCTGCCCGGCGCTTTCGCCCGTAAAGCCGCCTGCGGCGATGATCGTGCCGTTGTAGCGGCGGCGCATGTCTTTCGACGTGACGTCCGACTCGCTCGTCTCCTGTTCGACGATGCCGCGAATACGTGGCTCGATGACGTGCAGATACGCGAGGTCATAACTGTTCAGGCGCTCTGCGACATAACCGAAGGTGGCATGCGGATCGCTGTCCGACATCGTGCCGTACGTGCCGCTCGGCGACAGTCGAAGTGCGACGCGGCCGGGACCCCACACGGAGACGACGGCATCGAGCGTGTCGAACAGGAATCGCGCGCGATTCTCGATCGGGCCACCATAGGCGTCGGTGCGATGGTTCGTGCCGTCCAGCAGGAACTGCTCGAACAGATATCCGTTTGCGCCGTGAAGCTCGACACCGTCGAAGCCCGCCTCTTTCGCCAGCACGGCACTGCGACGGAACTGCTCGACGATGCTCGCAATTTCGTCGAGATCGAGTGCGCGCGGCACGATCAGTTCGGCTTCCGCGACGTTGCCGTTCCCGTCGCGAATGGCCGCATGTTCGAGCGAGCGCAACGCGGACGGGGCAACGGGCGTGACGCCGCCCGTGTTGGCGGGATGCGCCTGGCGTCCCGCGTGCCACATTTGCAGGAAGATGCGCGCGCCCTTCGCGTGCACGGCATTCGTCACGCGTCTCCAGCCCTTGACCTGCGCGTCCGTGTAAATGCCCGGCGCGTCGACGTAGGCAATGCCAAGCGGCGAGACGGCCGTCGCGTCGCTAATCAGCAGGCCGCCTTCCGAGGCGCGCTGCGTGTAGTACTCGACCATCAGGTCGCCGGGAACGTTGCCTTCCTCGGTGCGCATGCGCGTGAGCGGCGCGAGCACGATGCGGTGACGGAGTTCGAAAGGGCCGACATGGGTACGGCTGAAGAGCGTGTTCATGCGTGCATCCTCTGGATGAGTGTTGAAGATGACGGGATCATGAGCGCTCGTTAAGCCGCGCAGAAGAGGCCTGACGGGGATAACTGCCATTCCTTGAGAGAATAGGGCCTGACGACTTCGACGAAACCTGAGAGAGGCGCAGCATGGATCGACTGGCCGCAATGGAAATTTTTGTTAGCGTTGCCGAGGCGGGCTCGTTTTCGGCTGCCGCAAAGCGGATGAACGTGGGGCAGCCCGCCATTTCCAAATCCGTTGCACAGCTGGAAGAACGCCTCGGCGTGCGGCTCATCCTGCGTTCGACGCGGGGTTTGACGATGACGGACGCCGGCCAGCGTTTCTACGACCATGCGAAGCGCGCGATCCAGGAGGCCGACGACGCGGAGCAGGTCGTGCGCCACGCCTCCGACAGCCTGTCCGGCAAGCTGCGCGTCAGCGCGGCGGTGACGTTCGCGTGCCTGCATGTGCTGCCGTCGCTGGATGCCTTCCTGAGCCGGCATCCCAAGCTGGAAATCGACCTCAAGCTCGACGATCGGAACATCGATCTGCTGGAAGAGGGCATGGACGTGGCGTTGCGGATGGGGGCGCTGACCGATTCGTCGATGACGGCGCGGCGTATCGGCCGAAGTCCGCGGCTCGTCGTGGGCACGCCGGACTACTTCTCGCGCGTTGGTATGCCCACGACGCCCGCCGAGCTGAATCGACATCAGGCAATCGTCTACTCGCAGGGCGGCGGCGGCGAGACATGGACGTTTCGCCAGAACGACAGTGACGTGGACGTGGACGTGACGGTATCGGGACGTGTCCGGGTGAGCGCGGCGGAAGGCATGCGTACGGCCGTCTTCAATGGCATGGGGCTCGCCATCGCGTCGCGCTGGATGTTTTCTCCCGAGCTGGCATCGGGCAAGGTCGAGGCCGTATTGACCGACTGGACCTTGCCCGCAGTCGATCTTTGGGCCGTCTTTCCATCGGGCCGGCTGGTGACGGCGAAAGCGCGGGCATTCGTTGAATTCGTCGAGGAGGCGCTCGCTCGGGCGTAATGGCGAGTCGTGTTTGCCAAACCCATCACTCGATGGAATAAGTGGAATTCCGCGCCGCCGACTACTGAAGACTCCCGTTCAAAACTACATTTCGTTCAACCGACCGGATGTCGGAAAGGACGCTCAAACACGCCACGCGAAATGCAACGCGAAACGTTTGAGCCGAAACGGAATCGATAGAACTGGAGAGCAGGAATGGGCACAAGCAACAAGGTACTGGTAGCGGGCGCGAGCGGACTGATTGGTGTGGCCGCTATCGAGAGCTTTCTCTCTGCGGGTTGGGAGGTGGTCGGCATTTCCCGGCGCAAGCCGGACCTGCCGAGCGGCCGCAAGTTTGAATTCATCCCCGTGGACTTGCGTGACGAGAACGCTGCGCGTGAAGCGCTATCTGCGCTCGGTGGCATTACGCATGTTGCGTATGGGGCAATCTACGAGAATGCGGAGGATCTGGTGAGCGGCTGGTCGAACGCCGATCAGATCGAGATCAACAACGCGATGCTGCGCAATGTGATCGAGCCGCTCGTTTCAGGAAAATCGAAAGCGACGCTCAAGCACGTGTCGATCCTGCAAGGCACGAAGGCTTATGGTGTGCATCTGCATCCTATCGCCATTCCGGCACGCGAAAGCGACCCGCGCGACGACCACGCAAACTTCTTCTTCGATCAGCAGGACTATGTTCGCGACGCCGGTGAAAAATATGGGTTCACCTATACCGTGCTACGTCCGCAACTCGTGACGGGGAAGACCCCCGGCGCGCTCAATGTTCTTCCCGCTATCGGCGTCTACGCGGCTATCCGCCGCGAGAAAGGCGAGTCATTCGGTTTTCCGGGCGGCCCGTCATTCGTCTGGGAAATGGCGGATGCCGATCTCGTCGGCGAGGTGATGGTGTGGGCAGCGCAGTCTCCGCAAGCGGCGAACGAGATATTCAATGTCACCAACGGCGATGTCTTCGAATGGCGCAGCGTATGGCCGGCGATGGCGAAGACGCTCGGCGTGAATGCCGGGGTCGACGAGCCTGGGAGCGTCGCGCAGTACATTCGTGAGAATGCGGACGTGTGGGCGAAGATCGTCGCCAGATATGGACTTGCGAGCGGCGATCTCCGCTCTTTCGTTGGACAGGGCGACCAGCACGCCGATTTCGCGTTTGCATACGGCGCGCCGGCGGGGCCTGTCGCTTTCGTCAGCACGGTGAAGCTTCGCAAGGCGGGATTCAATGCGGCCGTCGATACGCGCGATGCGTTCTGCGACGCGCTTCAGTCGTTCATCGACCGCAAGCTGTTGCCACCTGCGTTGTGAACTGATTCGCCTGCGCAATGAGCGCTTTCGCGATCAGAACGCGAACTGTCCTTCCGCGGCAAGCGTGGAGAGCGGATTGCGCGGACTGGGCGTTTCGCGTTTCTGCAGTCCTTCAGGCAACGAGGACTTGTCGCCGGGGCGGCCGATCGCGATCGCCGCTTCGACGGCGTAGTCGTCGGGAATAGCCAGTTCTGCACGGATGCGCTCGCGTTCGATGCCTGCGAGACCATGGGCCTTCCATCCGGATAAGCTGGCTTGTAGCGCGAAATAACCCCAGGCAGCACCCGTATCGAACGAATGCGACGCCAGCGCGACTTCTTCGGTTGCACCTGGCGGCGTGAATGTCCGTTTCGACAGCACGTCGGAGTTTCGTGCCTGTATCGGGACATTCCGAATCACGACGTTAAGTGGCCACACGCGCGAATCCAAACAATGTTTGCGCATATCGAAAGCAGCGAATCGTCGATATGCGAGGCGTGCAGCGCGAAGCGACACGCATCGTAGCAACGTCAATTTGCATATATTCAATCGTCGTTTTGAAGACGTGATGGGCGTCGCTAGCATGCAGGGACTTTCTGACTTCCTGTTCGACATCCATCATGTCTACCGTCGCTATTCCATCCACTCCGTTGGACTCGTCGCCTCCACACGACACCACTCGTCCCGCCGTCATCCGCTCCGCGCAGGACGTATCGCGTATCGTCAACGCGGGCGCAGTGAAGGGCAGCAATGCGCGCATCGTGATCGCGATTGCACTAGGCGGCGTTTTTCTCGATGCCTATGACCTGACCTCGCTTGCCTACGGCATCAAGGACATCGCGAAACAGTTCGCACTGTCGCCCGTGCAGGTGGGCTTCGTTTCTTCCGCGATTACATTTGGCGCGATTCTCGGCGCGTTGTTCGGCGGCTATCTGACCGATCGGATTGGTCGCTACCGCGTGTTCATGGCAGACATGCTGTTCTTCGTCGTCGCCGCGATTGCGGCCGGTCTCGCGCCCAACGCGTGGGTACTCGGCGGCGCGCGCTTCCTGATGGGATTCGGCGTCGGGCTCGATCTGCCCGTTGCGATGGCGTTTCTGGCGGAGTTCTCGCGTGTGGCGGGCAAGGGCAACAAGGCGGCAAGCGTCGCTGCGTGGTGCCCCGCGTGGTATGCCGCGACGAGTACATGCTATTTGCTGATTCTCGGTCTGTACGCGATCCTGCCCGAACACCAGCTCGGCTGGCTGTGGCGGCTCACGCTCGCGTTCGGCGCCGTGCCTGCGATCGTCATCATTCTGGTGCGGAGCCGCTATATCAGCGAATCGCCCGTGTGGGCAGCGAACCAGGGCGACCTGGAAGGCGCTGCGCGCATCCTGAAGCGCTCGTATGGCGTCGATGCCGTCGTCGAACGCGCGACGGCGCCCGTCGCACAACCGCGCCGGGCTTCGTGGCGCAACTATGGCGTGCTGTTCAACGCCACGTACCGCAGACGCACGATACTCGCGGCCGTGATCGGCAGCGCGTCGTCGTTCGGTTACAACGCGATCATCTTTGGCTTGCCTGTCATCATCACGAGCTTTTTCGCGCAAGGCCCGCTGACGACAATCGTCGCATCGCTCACGCTCAATCTGTTGTTCGCATTCGTGGGCGGGCTGATCGGCGTGCGAACCGCACCGACAATCGGTGCGTGGAAAATGACCGTGCTCGGCCACTCCCTGCAATTCGCTTCGTTGATCGGGCTCGCGCTGATCGGTCGTCCGGGCGGCACTGCGCTAGTGGTGGCGGCGATTCTGCTGCTGGGCGGTTATCTGTTCGGGCAAGGTTTCGGGCCCGGTTCGCATTCGATGACTTACGCGTCGCTCAGTTACCCGACTTCGCTGCGCGGCATCGGCGTGGGGTTCAATCAGACGCTCGTGCGCACGGCTTCGACGATCTCGCTGTTTCTGTTTCCGGTGCTGGCGGGTGCGCTCGGCACGAAGGTGTTCTGGGTCATCGCGATTGCTCCGCTGACGTCGCTGCTGGTGCTGCTCGCGATCCGCTGGGAACCGTCTGGCTACGATATCGACGGCGAGGACTATGTGAGCGTGCCGTCCGTCACCGAGCGCGTGGGCGCCTGAGGGGCCCGTTCATCCATCGGCGGTGCGTTGCAAAGCATTGCACAAATGCTTGTTTGTGCAATGCGCCGCCACTGACTAGATTCGATGAATATTGTCACGAGCAGGAGGACGCATCATGTCGATGAACCTCGCATCGTTTTATCGTCAGGCCGTATTTCACCCATTCCAGGTTGCGCGTCAGCGGTTGCAGGCGCGATCCGCCCACGCCGCTGAAGAACGCACCGACCCGCAGGCCGAGCGCTCGCCGCGCGATGCGGGAGAGCGCCTCGAGCGCATAGCCGTCTATGCGCGAGCGGGATACTTCAATATGGGCTACACGTTCGAGATGTTTCATGTGATCGGTGAAATAGCGCCGGACTAATTGAGTCGCGCGCATGCATGGAGCGTAAGCAATGAGCGATATCGTCGTCGAACAGCCAGCCGTTGTCGAAGCCGCGTTGAACTATCTCATCGCGACGGGAGAAAAGCCCGCCACATATGCCTATGAGCCGCCTGCAGGCGAGCCACAGCGCAGCGGCGTGTACCGGACGCAGCGTGTGAATATCGTCAATGCGCGCGTGTCGCCGCCGCCGGGTGGCTTATCGCTGGACCGCAATGGTTTTGAACTGCGGCAGCACGCGAGCGCGCTCAGCGACTTCTCGGACCCTGCCGCGATCGAACGCGTCTACTACCCTGAGGCCGAAGCGCTGCTCAAGCGCTGGACGGGTGCGAAGCGCGTCGTCATCTTCGATCACACGCTTCGCGACGGCCAGGCGGCGCGAGCGAGCGGTGTGCGCGAGCCGGTCAAATTCATTCACAACGATCAGACCTTCGTCTCGGGTCCGCGCCGCGTGCGCGATCATCTGCCGCCGCATGAAGCGGAAGCACTGCTGAAAGGCAGGGTGGCGATCGTCAACCTGTGGCGTCCTGTCGGATCGACGGTCGAATCGTCGCCGCTCGCATTGTGCGATGCGCGCAGTATCGCGCTGACCGATCTCGTGCCGTCGGATCTGATCTATCCGGACAAGGTCGGCGAGACGTATGCATTCGTTTTCAATCCGCGGCACCGCTGGTACTACTTTCCGTTGATGACGCCGGACGAAGTGCTGCTGCTGAAAATCTACGATTCCGCAGGCGACGATATCGCGCGGCTGACGGCGCATACCGCATTCGATGATCCGTCGTCGCCGCCCGATGCAAGAGCACGGCGTAGTATCGAACTGCGCTCGTTGCTGTTCTTCTGAGTTTGGGCTGGCACCTTCTCGGCATAAATCATTCGTCAGCGAACGCGCTCACCACATGCAGCGTGCGGAGCCCGCAAAACCACGACGATCGCATAAGCTTCGTCTGGCGCGTCGGTGTGTTCGTCCCGTTCGAGTGCCTGTCGCGTCGCATAAGGAGGTGTCCATGACGCATGACAATGCTCAGCCTGCTGCAAACAGTTTTTTCCCCGGCTTCTCGAAGCTCGACGTTGATGCGGAGGACGTGTCATTCCGTGGCGTGACAGGCGGCTCCGGCCCGCCCGTCCTGCTGTTGCACGGCTATCCGCAAACCCATATCGCCTGGCGAAAGGTTGCGCCGACGCTCGCGCAATCCCATACCGTCATCGTGCCCGACTTGCCGGGATACGGCGACAGCCGCACGCGAAACGATCAGCCGCGATGGACCAAACGTCGCGTTGCGCACGCGCTCGTCGGCTTGATGGATCGTTTGGGACATGAGCGGTTCGCGGTCGTCGGGCATGACCGTGGCGCGCGCGTCGGGTACCGGCTGGCGCTCGATCATCCTCAGTGCGTTGCCGCATACGCGTCGCTGACAGTCATCCCCACGCTGGATGCGTTCGCGGGCGTCGACAGAACCTTCGCGCTGAATGCGTGGCACTGGTTCTTTCTCGCGCAACCGTTCGATCTTCCTGAGCGCATGCTGGACGCGGACCCCGACGCATTTATCGATGCAGCACTATCGAAGATGGCGGGCGGACTCGAAGGGATCGATCCGCTGGCACTCGATGCCTACCGGGCCGCGTTTCGCAAACCCGAAGTGCGTCATGCAATCTGCGAGGACTATCGTGCCGCGACTGCAGAGGACCTTCAGTACGACACAGCCGATTTCGACACAGGGAAGAAGCTGACATCACCCGTGCTGGTGCTGTGGAGCGAGCGGGAGCAGAGAGCACGAAAGACGCTGCCTATCGACGTATGGTCGAAGTGGGCATCGCGCGTGACGGGAAGGGCGCTGCCTGGTGGTCATCTGCTGCCCGAGGACGCGCCGGATGAGGTGCTGTCTGCGCTCGTGCCATTCCTTGCGGAAGCGTTCTAGATGTCCTGGTCGCTGCGCCAGCATGGCATCGTCGTCGAACCACTATGCAAAACTTTTTGTGCAAGGATTTGATCGAGCGCTTCGGTTACGGCATGGCCGTCTATATCGCGGCGAAGGCAGCCGCGATGCAGCGAAGCATCGATGCCATCAACGACGAACGGCGGGCGGTTGGCCGCCGCTTGCTCGAGCATCGACGAGGTCGTCTCCGTGTTGCGCAGGAAAGGCAAGCTGCCGGCCTGAAGCGGCTCAACTGCCCGGCGCGTGAACGAATTCGAGCCGTGCGCCGTGACTGAGCGAGCGCGGTAGTCCACGCGCTTGCGCGGCATCCGCAAGATGAATCGCCGCGCTGAAGACGCCTTCGCCCCGGATCGCGAGATGCGACCGTAGCGCTTCGGCAAGGGCCGTTGTGTGACTGACGTCGGACCGATGAGCAGTGTCGCGAAGTGCACATCGTGTCCCGTCAGCGCGCCTCGATGCACAGGCTCGACACGGTCAGATCGGCGTTGACGCGATACCGTCCAGCAAAGTATCTCGCAGTGCATCCATCGCAGGATCGCGGAGATTTCGAGGCCGTGGCGCGTCGACGTGAAGCTCGCGCGCGATGTGGCTTGGGCGGTCATCGCCCGGCGGCGACAGCAACAGAACACGATCGGACAGGAGAAGCGCTTCGTCCAGATCGTGCGTGACGAGCAGGATGGTCGTTCCGTGCGCGTGCGCGAGCGCGAGCAGGACACGCTGAAGGCGCGAGCGTGTGATGGCGTCGACGGCGCTGAACGGTTCGTCGAGCAATAGCAGATCCGGCTCCGCGAAAAGTCCTCGCGCCAGGGCGACACGTTGCGCCATGCCGCCCGATAGCTGTTTCGGCAGCGCATCGCGCACGCCCGACAGGCCGACTTCTGCCAGCAAGGTATCGACGCGCGGATCACGTCCCTGCCTGGGGCCGGCGGCGAACGCGATATTGTCGGCGACGCTGAGCCAGGGCAGCAGCCGTGGCTCCTGAAAGATCATGCCGATTCTGTCGGATGGACCGCGCTGTAATTGCTGCTCCAGCAGCACGGAACCATCCGCGTGCCCGTCGAGGCCTGCAATCGCCCGCAGCAGCGTGCTCTTTCCACATCCGCTCGGGCCGACCAGACTGACGATCTCACCGCGTGCCAGTTCGAACGATACCTGTTCGAATACCGTGCGCTGCCCGAAGCGCCGCGCGAGGCCGCGCACTTGCAGCAAGAGCGCAGAAGACGGGCTCACGGCGCGTCTCCCGAAACGTGGCGCGCATCGCGCCAGGACAGCGCGCGCGTTTCGATGAGTTTGAACGCGCCGTCGCTCAGTTTGCCGAGCAGCGCCAGCAGCAGGATCGCGCCGAACACGAGATCGGGCCTGCCCGTCTCGCGGCCGTCGCTGAGCAGATAGCCGAGGCCGCGCGTCGCGGCGATCAGTTCGGCGGCGACCATGAACATCCATGCGAGGCTCAGTCCCGTGCGCAAT
This sequence comes from Paraburkholderia sp. PGU19, assembly GCF_013426915.1. Taxonomy (GTDB): domain Bacteria; phylum Pseudomonadota; class Gammaproteobacteria; order Burkholderiales; family Burkholderiaceae; genus Paraburkholderia. Next base: position 749,115 of record NZ_AP023181.1, on the reverse strand, counting down.
CCCGTGAAGATCTGCGGCATCGACGCGGGCAGCAGAATGCGCGTGAACATCGCGCGCGGCGTCAGCCGGTTGAGCTCGCCGAATTCGATCAGCTTGCGATCGACACCATGAATGCCCGCGACTACGCTGAGTTGCACGGGGAAGAACGCGCCAATCGCGATGAGCGTGATCTTGGGTGCTTCGTCGATACCCATCCACAGCAGCAGGATCGGAACCCATGCGAGCGATGGAATCGCGCGAAGTGCCTGAAACGCAGGGTCGAGCAGCGCATCGACGCGGCGGCTCAGTCCCATCGCCGCGCCGATCAGCAACGCGAGCGCCGAGCCGAGCGCGAAGCCCGTGTACACGCGTACGACGCTCGCGCCGATGTGTCGTGCGACGCGTGCCGCGCCGAGATCCAACAACGTTTGTGCGATCGTGCTGGGGGCGGGGACGAGATGCATCGGCAGCACGGACGCGCGCACCAGCGCTTCGATCACGGCGAGAAAGACGACGGGTACCGCATACCCTGCGTAGCGCCATAACCGCATCGCGTCAGGCGGCCGCTTGCGCGATGTGCGCCCGGTGGCCGAGCGCGCGTGTGAATCGCGCGTCTTGAGCGCGAGGATCTGTTCAGTGGCAGCCATGATTCAAGTCCATGCGAATGATGACTGCTTGCATGCGTCGTGTTGCGCGCGTCATTTCGCGCCGTTGCTCGCGATGATGGGCTGCGCGATTTTCGGATCGATCAGCGCGTCGATAACCTGATTGAGATCGGTGCCGCTTTTCACCAACTGCTCGCCGACGAGAATCGGCGCGGCTGCCTTGAGCGCGGCGATCTGTTCCGCGCCGGGCTGCGGATGGCTGAAGTCGTTGCGGCTGAGTTGCAGCTTCGCGACCGCGAGCGATACCTTCGATTCCTCCGAGACGATCTTCGCCGTATCGTCGGGGTGCGCGGCGATCCACACGCGTGCTTTCTCATAGACCTTCAATACGCGCGCCAGTTGGTCCGGATGCTCGCGAATGAAGTCCTCGCGTGCGTTGAGCAGTCCCCACGTGTTGAAATCGACATTGCGATAAAGCAGACGCGCGCCATCGTCGATTTGCGCGGCGGCCATGTGCGGGTCGAGCCCGGCCCACGCGTCGACCTGGCTGTTCGCGAGCGCCGTGCGGCCGTCCGGATGCTGGAGATTCACGATTTCGACGTCATCGCGCGAGAGACCCACGGTATGCAGCGCGCGCAGCGTGAAGAGGAACGGATCGGTGCCCTTGGTCGCCGCAATCTTCTTGCCTTTCAGATCGGCGAGACTCTTGATGGGCGAATCCTTGCGCACGACGAGGGCAGTCCATTCAGGCCGGGAAAACACATACACCGCACGGATCGGATTGCCGTTTGCCTTGCCGAGCACGGCAGCGAGACCCGCTGTCGAGCCGATATCGACGGCACCGCTATTAAGATATTCGAGTGCGCGGTTGCTTCCCAGGCTCAGTACCCACTTGATCTGCGTGAGATCGGCGGCGAACTCCTGTTCCAGCCAGCCATTGCGCTTGATGACGAGGCTCTCCGGCGAGTAGTACGCGTAGTCGAGCTTCAGTTCGGCGAGCGGCGCAGCCTGCGTGCTGCCGAAATAGCAGAGCGCCAGCGCGGCGGCTGCCGTCGTCATGATGTCGCGCAGAACGTGCGCGCGGCGCGCCCGCGCGAAGAATGCAAAGCCCCGAACCGATGCCATCGATTGTCCTTATGGTCACGTGTGATTTGAGCTTTAATGTAACCAGGCCGATCGCATCTGCGAACCAATTAAAGTTCAGAATCAAAGCAGTGCTGGCGCTATTGCAGAAGCGGGTTTCTGTTTCGGCAGACAATGTGGTGCAGCGTTCGCATTGACAGTACGCGTCCTAAGAAGAAATCTGCATAAGCATTCAAGCACTCGATGGTAGGTCTTGCCGTAGTGGCTTTCTTAAACTTGCCAGTCATCTTTCCGGCCTTGCTCACCATGACGACACACGTTGAATCCAATCCCGCTTCGCAGATCCAGACGGCGCAGGCGCTTGCGCAGCAATTTGCCGCGAGCGCGGTCGAACGCGATGAAAAGGGCGGCACGCCCAAGGCCGAGCGCGACGCGATAAGGGCCAGCGGCCTGCTGTCGCTATCGATTCCCCGGCAATACGGCGGAACCGGCGCGAGCTGGACGCAGACGCTCGATGTGGTCAGGACGTTCGCGCGAGTCGACAGTTCGATTGCGCATGTGTTCGGATTCCATCATCTGCTGCTCGCTACCGTGCGGCTGTTCGGACGTCCGGATCAATGGGAACCCTGGTTCGAGCAGACCGCGCAGAAGAACTGGTTCTGGGGCAACACGCTGAACCCATTGGATACGCGTACCGTGGTGCAACGCGTGGACAACGCGTACGAATTCTCCGGCAGGAAGAGCTTTTGCTCGGGGGCGCTCGACTCCGACATGCTGGTTGCGTCGGGGCTGGATGCCGCCAGCCGCAAGCTGCTGATCGCGGCAATACCCACGTCCCGTTCCGGCATCACGTTGAATCACGACTGGAACAGCTTCGGGCAGCGGCAAACGGATAGCGGCAGCGCGCTCTTCGAGAATGTGCGCGTTGAAGCAAGCGAACTGCTGCGCGAGCCGGGTCCGTTGAGCACGCCTTTCGCGTGCCTTCGTCCGTTGTTGGCGCAATTGATTTTCACGCAGATGTTTCTTGGCATCGGCGAAGGCGTCTTTGCGGAGATGAAGCACTACACGCGAAATGAATCGCGACTCTGGTTCAAGTCGCCTGCGGAACAAGCCAGCAAGGACCCCCACACGTTGCGTCACTATGGCGAGTTCTGGGTTGGGCTGGAAAGCGTTCGTTTGCTGGCCGGGCGCGCGGTACAGCTGTTCGACGATGCCTGGACGCATGGCGCGGAACTCGACGAGACAACGCGCGGGCATGTTGCCGTTGCGATCGCGACGGCCAAGGTTGCTGCCACGCGCGTCGGTCTCGACCTGACCAGCCGGCTGTTCGAGGTGGCGGGCGCGCGCGCCACGCATGGCGCGCTGCGCCTGGACCGGTTCTGGCGCAATCTGCGCACGCAAACGCTGCATGATTCCGTCGACTACAAATTGCAGGAACTCGGCGAGTGGGCTGTGAACGATGAACTGCCCACGCCGTCGTTCTATTCCTGAATTCGATGCCCTCGTCCGCATTCGAAAACCGGAACCTGTCATAAGCAATGTCAAATTCGATAGTAGGCCAGGCTCGTCTGGGCTGATCCAATACAGGATTGACCCTGTCCGCAGCGAGGCGCGACGGTTGTGTCGCGAGCGTAGGGCTTTATTCGTTCGTATGAGCCACCATGTCTACAGTCGAATCCTCTTTGGCCGCAGCGCAATTGACGCGGCGCACGGACCCCGCGCGCGTGAAGCGCATTGCTGACGAATCCGACGCGCTCGCAGCTAGCGGCTGTCAGTATCACTCGGTAGGCAACTACTATCTCAACGACAAGCTGCCGCCCCGGCATGGAGCCTTGTAATGGCGAGGAAACAGATTCTGCTCAACGCGTTCAACATGAATTGCGTGGGCCATATCAATCATGGATTGTGGACGCATCCGCGCGACCGGTCGACCGACTACCGCCTGTTGCCGTACTGGACCGACCTTGCTCGCACGCTGGAGCGCGGATTGTTCGATGGTCTCTTTCTTGCGGATATCGTCGGTGTGTACGACGTTTATCAGCGCAACGTCGACGTGACGTTGCGCGAGTCGATCCAGTTGCCCGTCAACGATCCCTTGCTGCTTGTTTCGGCGATGGCTGCCGTGACGCAACATCTGGGCTTTGGCGTGACCGTCAATCTCACTTATGAACAGCCGTATCTGCTCGCACGCCGTTTCTCGACGCTCGATCATCTGACGCAAGGGCGGGTCGGCTGGAATATCGTCACGGGGTATCTCGACAGTGCGGCGCGCGCGATGGGCTTGAGCGAGCAGCTTCCACACGACGAACGTTATGAGCGCGCGGACGAGTATCTCGAAGTGCTCTACAAGCTGTGGGAAGGCAGTTGGGAAGCGAATGCCGTGCGGCGCGACAAGGGCGCGCGGGTGTATGCCGATCCCGCGAAGGTACAGGAGGTTCGGCATGCGGGGCGGTACTACAACGTTGAAGGCTATCACCTTGCGGAGCCGTCGCCGCAGCGTACGCCTGTGCTCTTCCAGGCAGGTAGTTCCGGGCGTGGCCAGCGCTTTGCCGCGCGTCATGCCGAATGCGTGTTCATTTCGCCGCCGAACCGGAATGCGGCGCGCGAAATGGTGAGGGCATTGCGGGAGCAGCTGGTGCTGGCCGGGCGTCGGCCGGATGACGTCAAGGTGTTTGCGGGGGCGGCTGTTGTGGCGGGCGCTACCGAGCGCGAGGCGCTGGAGAAGTACGCGGATTATTTGCGGTATGCGAGCCGCGAAGCGGGGCTTGCGCATTTTGCTGCCAGTACGGGCATCGATTACGCGCAGTACGATCTCGATGCGCCGGTTGATTACGCGCCTGGCAATGCCATTGAGTCGGCTACGCGGACGGCGAAGCAGCATGGGTGGACGCGGCGCAAGTTGCTCGAGATGTTTGAGCTTGGCGGGCGGTATCCGGCGATTGTGGGCAGTGCTGCCCAGGTTGCGGATGAGCTGGAAGCGTGGATCGAGGAGACGGGGATTGATGGGTTCAATCTGAGCCGGACTGTCGTGCCGGAGAGTTATGAGGATTTTATTGATTTCGTCGTGCCTGAACTGCAGAGTCGGGGTCTTTATAAGACTGCGTATGGCGATGGGACGTTGCGGAACAGGTTGTTCGGGGAGGGGGATTATTTGCCTTCGCGGCATGTGGCGGCGGGGTTTAGGCGGGACTTGGCGTAGCCCGTGTTTGCGCTGGCATCCGCGTGATGGTGTTTGCCGTTCAAGCGTCGCCCCTGTGCGGGGCAGCACCTACTTTTCTTTGCCGCCGCAAAGAAAAGTAGGCAAAAGAAAGCGGCTCACACCGCCAACATTTCTTCTTGCCTGAGGGCCCCCAACCGGTCTTACGCTTCACACGGCAATCACGTGACCCATGTTCGTTGCCAACGCTCTTGCGGTGCGCCTCACCCGCTTCACGCACCCGCGCTGCATCATGCCGTGCCAGACATTCCACGGCCGCCCAGGTGGCAAACTGTGTGTAGGTGGTCGCGTCGTATAGGGTAGCGCTCTTACAGGGTGGGACGCGTGCGCTATCGGTTCGAAGTGAGGCGTGCGAGGCATTACGGCCTACACACAGTTTGCCATCTGGGCGGCACATACCGTTCGCTGCCGCTTGCCGTGGCGCGGGTCTCTGAAGTGGGTGAGGCGTTTATTCGAAGCGTTGGCAACGCGCGCCAATAGAGAGGTTGGCGTGTGAAGCGTAAGACCGGTTGGGGGCCCTCAGGCAATCACAAGAACTGGCGGTGTGAGCCGCTTTCTTTTGCCTACTTTTCTTTGCGGCGGCAAAGAAAAGTAGGTGCCGCCCCGCACAGGGGCGACGCTTGAAGCACGCTAACAAATCGCGGATGCCAGCGCAAACACGAGCAAACCAAACCGCCCGCGCCGCAAAGGCACAAACACGCAAGCACGGATAGCACGATCCGCGACCTTATACGACCACTAAGCCTCGAGCATGAACTCGCGCATCAAGGGCTTGCCCACACCCAACCGCAATATCCTCGACCATTCGCGTCAATCGCGCTTTATCTGCTTGATAGAGATCCGAGTTCATCCGGCTTGCCAGGAGCATCCACACAAACAGGGCCTCGTTCGCGGCCGCTGCGAAAAACACCCGTTCGCTTTCTTCATGCCGTGACCGTTTTTTTCTGGCAGCTTTCACGTGGATGGCGATCCGCTTTTCCATCACCAGCGTTAATGCTTCGTAGTCTATGGTGTCTGCGTTCATACCCGTTCCCGTGTCCAGTCTTGCGATCGCTGCAATGATAGGGGCGAATTACGTCATGACTTGACAGTGCGTCTCAGTTTGCACGCGAGCATGAAGCCGGATCGCAACAGGACATGGCGTTTGCCTCAGATCACACCGAGTCAGAAAAGGCACGTTCTGGTATCGGTTGTCGGGCGGACGAAGCAGTAGATCGAGGTGACGTGTCGGATACAGCTTGTTACCGCGAACAGTCGATGCACTGTTATCCTGAACACGACGCATCCGACGCGCAAATGCGTCCACCCGCAGATATCGCTTGTCGCCGTTGGATTCGTATGTAGGTCAATGGACTGTGGGCATACAGCAAGGGAGCACGACATGGACATGGAAAAGCCCATCATCACGCCGGAAGAGTTCGTGGACGAGATCAACCGTCGCCTGCCGGATCACGACTGCTATACGCAGGGCTTGCAGATGTTTCTCGTGCCGAGGGGCGCAATGCCCGATGAGGCGATTGGAATCGACTGGGAACCGCGAAACGCACGCAATGGTGTAATCGCAGTCAGCGAGGTTCACAGAGAGGTTGCCAGCGAGTTTTCCGTCAGCAAGCACCTCGGGCGTCGACACTAGGGAGCGTCGCATTGCTCGACATGCACTCGGCGAATCCCCTTGATCAGGAGATCGTGTACTTGTTCTGAGGGCCGCCGGTGTACACCGTCCTCGCGATCTCCAGGATTTTTTCGCGGTTGCGGTCGAATGCGGCGAGCAACGAGGATTCGTCAGAATCCTTGTTGGGGTTCAGTTTGACGAGCACCACATCGTCGACCTGGAAGACAATCTCACGGGCATTGTCATAACCCCAGAAGCACACACAATGTCGCGACGCGTCGTGGATCCGGGCCGGATTGGGAAAGTTGATTACCGCGCTGGCTTTTGCCATTTATTCACCCTTACATACATACCGCCACTTGCTCGCGTTGACATCGAGGCGGGCATCCATCTCAAGACGCTTCTGCGCGCGTTCGTTTTCCGCCTTCTGTTGCGCGGAGACACGCGCCGCCTGCTGGCTGGCGTAGTCGCTTTGCTTTGAAAGAGGAGCCGGATACACCTTGGTTTGCTTTTGCATATTGATTCCAGAAAGTAGTTGCAGAATGATTTTGATGCTGTGACATAAACGGTTTACTGCATTGGGCGCTTCATTCCCTCCGCCTCGATGGCAGCGTTGCGTTCCTCGCTCGCCTCGACAGGTTCCATTGACTCGTCGAGCGAAGCGATCGCCCGTTCTGTGACAGACCTGGCTTCAGTCAAAGTTGCGCCGGATACGCCGTCTTCGTCGACGGGAGGCGCCAGCATGTCGTTGAGCATCGCGTCCAGCTCGGGCGTGTTCCAGGGCGCGCTGCGCTGTTTTCTCCTTTTTATGTAATGTCGCACTTCCGCGTCCTGTTCGGCGGTCAGTGGCAGGCCGCGGAACGTATTTTGAGGCGTGGCTTCGAACATGAGAGCCTCCTTCGTTCACTATGGTTCGAGTGTAATCCTATTGTTCGATGAGCGCGAACTGTTGGTGATTGTGCAGCGTGTTTCGTCGATCTGCAGATTCGCGGGCGTCAGTAATATTCACGCAATCTATACCGATTCCTGTGCAAAGCGCGGGATTTACCGATGCTATTCGTGCCGCGATATCACACAGCAAGCAGGGTGAAAACTGAGGAGTTTTGACTTTTTAGAGCGGTCTTTGCCGAACAGCACGCCTTCCGGTGACGGACGGATAGGAACCGCGACGCCTCATCGGATATTCACACCCACAGGAAAATAGATCGCGACAGCCGCTATAAATGCGCACAGAATGGGGGGATAACGTCGCCGCACCCGCGGCCTGGCGAAATGGGAGCGTAATGATGGCAAAGGGTCAACTGCGCGGTAATCGCGAGGCAAAGAAGCCTAAACAACCGAAAAAGCCGTCTCCTGCGGCGAATCTTTCAACCTGGAAGACTGCGCCGAAGGCAACCGCACGAGACGAAGAAGGCGCGAACAAGAAATAGCGACCGCGTTGGAAACGTGGCGTTCACAAGCATTCGCCGGGAGCGGACCAGCCAGGTAGCGGGGAAGGCCTTATATTGTCCCGAGCATTCCCGGTTGCCCGCACCTCATTCATATCATGATTCAATTTTTCCTCCTGACTTCGCGATGCAGTTCCGCGTTGTCGCAAAGGCGCGAGTGTTAATCGACCTTTGATTGCCTTGAAGAGGAAGTCACCATGAGTAGCCAGTCCTGTGCAGCATATCGCGGCTACAGCATAGATGTTGAAGTCACGGCCAACAACGTCGTCTCGCTCAGCGGTAGAGAGCTTCGGTACTCAGTGTCGTGGTCGATAATCTCACTCCACGTGCTATCCACACCTATTGCGAGTCTTCCCGAGCGACTGGAATTTTTATCGCCGGATGATGCTTTCTCATACGGCGAACGGCGGGCGCGCACGTTTATCGACGGTTCGTTGTTGTCCGATGTTCAATGAATTAATGTGAGGTGGCGGCCCGTTTATTCTGGACGAGCCTCGCGCTGATCCTGCCCGGCCCGCAGCGGCGCGGGAGGAACGACTGTCTCGACATGACCAGTCGCTACGTCATAGACGAGACCTGTCACCGTGAATCCGCCAGGAAGATTCGGGTTGGCTTTCAGCGACGCCACATCGAGCGCGACCGCCTTGTACGGATCGGTTATTGCGAGATCGTCCAGCTCGTCGTCTGCAACACCCATATACTTCGACAGCAACTTCGGCGCGTGATGGTAGCAACCATTGATTCCGCAATCGGTGTGCTGAAGCAAGACCAGCTTCCAGCCCTCGCCGACTGCTTCTCCTGCCGCGCGCGACACCGTGCCGAGGATCGCCATGGTTTCGAGCAGCGCCGGGTTCACACGTCCGCCGACGTTACGGATGATGGCCGCTTCGCCCGGCGCGAGCTTGAGCACGTCCATTGGATCGACGCGCGGATCGACACAACCGATGATCATCGTGCGTTGCGACGGCAGCATCTTCAGATCGGCGTTAAAGCCGGTTTCCGCGAATTCGGCGTTGCGGTGAGAGAGCGTTTCGAAAAAGTCCATGACTACCTCTATCGTTTATCGTGAGAAATCGGGTTAGGTGGGGCTACACGCGTTGCGGAAGCCGCGTGGACATCTTTGCCTGCAATCCCTTCGGATCGGCAGTGAAGGCTGCGTGAATGCCGCGAGATTGATCGCCGGCGACGATCTCGTCATTGGTGCCGGCCTGGATCGCGTCGAGCGCATCCGTGACGACTTCCTGCGGCGTCATGCGCGGCTCGGGCAGCTTTGCGCCCATTTCCGTTTCCGTCTGAACGGCGAGGACGCCAACCACCTGCGTACCTTGTGCGCCCAGTTCAGCCCGCACGCTGCGGGTCAACGACAGGCTCGCCGCTTTGGAGGCCGAGTAGGTCGCTGCTACGGGCAGGCTGATCAGCGAGAGCATCGACAGCATGTTGAGCAGTGCGCCGCCACCGTTCCTCGCCAGTACGGGAGCGAACGCGCGGGTTAGCGCCAACGTGCCGAAATAATTGACTTCCATCTCATGGCGGGCGTCGTCGATGCCGGGTGCGGAGATGGCACCTTCGAACGCGGCGTAGCCGGCGTTGTTGATCAGCAGCGTCACGTCCGATGCAATGACTGCGGCAGCGGCTACCTGATCGGGGTCGGTGACGTCGAGGGGAAGCGGCACGAGCCGTCGATCGCCATCTTTGAGAAGCGCTTTGAGCGATGTGGTGTCACGCGCGGCGACATAGATCTTCGACGCGCCTCGCTTGAGCAGTTCAGCGACGAATACGCGCCCAATGCCGCGATTTGCGCCAGTGACGAGCACGACAGAGTTAGAGAGTTGCATGATGATGACCTTTCGGATTCGATTGGAAAGAGTAGTGGGTTCCCGTTTTCGAAGAAGCGAGCGGAAACCCGTGAATGTCATTTGCCGTTGAGCCTGTCGGCGTGAAGGTGGGCGAACTCACGAACCGCTGCGCGACCCGTATCGCCCGTGGCACCCGTAATCAGGACTTTCTTTGACATAGTTAATATTCCTTAGTAACTAGAGTTGAATGATTTCGAAGCCGTACCGTCGTGACCCACGCGAATGGCATGCGTCACACAGACCAACTCGGTGAATCGCTTTCTTGCAATCGGCGATTCGTTTCCTTGGCTCTCAATATCGCGTATTGCGGTGCGATGCGGTAGCCGTCGTTTGAAGCTATCACCTATCCTGGAACAGCATGAATCAGTTCGGGCGGAGTCCGGAGCGTCTGAATACGCTTCCGGACGGCCCACACCTGATTAGTGCGCTGGCGCTTGCACCGGGTACTCGATGACGAACTTCGACAGATTCGCGTTGATGAACTGCTCGACCGTCGTCAGCGGCTGGCCGATGATTTCCGTACCGGTGCTGTCGGTGCCTGCCAGTAGTCCTTCCTGCTGATCGATGGTGACGGCTTCGAAATGGCGCCGCATCGCGTCGGCATGCTGGAGGCCGAACAGTTCAAGAAACGTCGATACGGTGACATGCTCGTAGGGAAGATCTTTACCGAGCACGCGGCTCACTTCGGCGGCGAGTTCCTCATGGCTGTATTCGACGGGCCCGTGAAGCGCCAGTGCCTTTCCGACATACGGGGCTGCATTGTCGATAATGCCCGCGATGATGCGCGCAATATCGCTGCCGGCGATGGGCGCGAAGCGGCTGTCCTTGTTGTAGGGCATCACATAGCGGCCATAGCGGATCTGTGGCGCGATATAGGGCAGCCACTCGGCAAAGAACGTGACCCGCAGATGCACCGAGGGCACGCCGGACCAGTTGAATATCTGCTCGGAGAGCCAGTGGTTTTGCGTCGCCTTGCTGCGCGCGGCGGGACGCGACTGCTTATGCGACATGTTCACGATCAGTTCCAGATCCTGCTCTTTCGCGGCCTGCGCGAAGATCACTGCCGCTTCGACCAGTCCTTCGGCGAGCGGAAAGCAGAAATAGGCGCGCTGGACGCCCGCCATGGCGAGGCGAATATCGCGCAGGCTCATCATGTCGCCGAAGACGACCTCGGCGCCCAGATTGCGCAGCCGCTGTGCGCGATGGTCATCCTTGCGCACTAGCGCGCGGACATGAAAACCCTTTTCAAGCAGACGCTCGACGGTCGGACGACCGGTGTCGCCAGAAGCGCCACTCACAAGGACTGTGGTCATAGGCAATTACTCCAGATACGAAGCCGCAGCGCGTAAAAGTGGCGGCGGACTTCAGTGCAGGGCGGTGAGGACATCGGAAGCAGGGCCCTTGCATGGTTCCGATCAGGGCTCGGCATTCGATGCCGGGCCACGTCGACAATTTGGCGTTTTCGCTTCGATCCCGGTAGCCGTTGGATTCGGCTAACATTTATGCTGGATGTGCATTGATGCGAAGCTGGACCGGCTAGTCGGCCCTGTTGTCCGCTGGAGAAAGGAGGGAGCTTGAAGGACGTCCTGACGTTCAGGCTTTACACCCGCGTTGCCCGGCTCGGCAGTTTTTCGGCGGCGGCGCGGGAGTGCGGACTGGCGCAATCGCAAGTGTCGAGAATGATCGCCGAGCTCGAAGCGGGCCTCGGCGCGCGCTTGCTGACGCGAACAACGCGCGCAGTGGTGCCGACGGAAGCCGGTCTGGAGTTTCTGGCCCGCATGGAGCCGATATTGGCGGCGATCGACGACGCGGAGAACAGTGTTCGCGAGACAGGCGAATTGCGCGGCGTGCTGCGCGTGGGGATGCCTTCGACGATGGCCATCTGCGTGATCCTGCCGCGCCTTTCCGCCTTCACTGAACGTCACCCGTCGCTCAGAGTCGAGGTCATGCTCGACGACCGGTGGCAAGACATGATTCGCGAAGCGGTCGACGTCGGCATCCGGGTGGGCAATCTGCCGGACTCCGCGGGCACCGCCAGGTTGATCGGCACGATGCATCGTGTCGTCGTGGCTTCGCCTGCCTATCTCGAACGGTACGGTACCCCCGTGTTGCCGGAGGACATCGCTACGCATCGCATCGTAGGCGGCCCGGCCGGGGCGCACGTGTCGTCATGGCAATTCGAGCGCGATGGCCAGACAGCATCGGTTGACGTGCAGCCGCATGTTTCAACCAACGACACGGCGGGCGCGCTTGCAGCGGCGGCTTCCGGCCTTGGAATCGTGTCGACGACGTCATGGGCGTGTCGATCGCAAGTCGAAGACGGCACGCTCGTGCATCTGTTGCCCGATTGGAAAATGGCTGAAGTGCCCGTGCATGCCTATTTCCCGATGGGGCGTGCCAGCCGCCTGGCGGCGCGCGCGTTTGTCGAGTTCATCGCGACGGAACTAAAAAATGAACCACTCGACTTTATTGGTTCGTGCCTTGTTGTCAGGGATACCGCAAAATCTGGAAGAAAATGAAAAGACTACTACTTGCTGCACTCTCAGCCTGCATTATCGCGACCTGCGTTCATGCGCAAAGCAACGCGTCCGGCCCGTTCGTCACGCACTCGGGCACACTGCAATTCTCGCGTGTAGACCACGATTTCGTGGTGATGCTCGACAAGGAAACGTTCGATCGTTTCAGTGCGAACACACTCACGCATTTCGATGACGTTGATGACGCCAGGCAAACTGTCACGCGTGCGCTTGTGCAGACCGATTCCGGCCCGGTGCTGTACGACTTTCGCCACCATCCACCACTTGTGCAGCGCTCAAATAAGCGCATGACGGTCAAACGCGTGTTCTGGCAAGGTGACGAAGTCGTGATGCAAAGCTCGCAAGGCTGGTTCCGGTTCAAAAGCGGCGTGTTGACGAAGCTCCAGTCGTCTACGACGACTTACCATTGATCGCGCGAGTAGCGTGTCGGTGGCTTCTTATTAGGCCATCTCTATGCAAAATGCCATGCCGAGGTAATGGGCGGTCCATAACTAAAATAGACGGGATAGAGCATGCGATCACCAGATCGCGTACAACTATATTCTTTCGAAGCGCACCTATGTGTATGCGGTCTACTCCTATGACAAGCTGACGGGCAATCCTTCCGGCAGCACTTATGGCGTCGGCATGCAGCACAGTTTCCAGGCGGCGGTTACTTCGCAGAAGGCGCAGGCTTTAAGGGCAGTAAGCCTGCGCCCAGGCTCATACCAGACTCCCTTCAAGAAAAGCGTCATGGCGAGCAGGCATGAACCCATCCAGAACTCGACTAACGAAAGCCGAAGACCAGAATCTTTCTCCCCTCGAAGTACTCTTGGACACCTTGCTCGCAATTCTTTGGACACGTTACATCGCCGTTCCCGCTCGAACCTGACACGGTGACCGCCCTGTAGACAACGGATTCGACGAGCGTCCCGTCGCTAGCGACGACGATGTTCAGATCGGTCTCGACGCCCGCCGGCACGGCTCCGCCAGCGGTATAGACGACTGTCATGGTGCCGGTGCAATCGGGGTTCACCGTGTAGCTACCTTGCTGGTTCGGATTGAATGTCGTCTTTCCCCCTTTCGGCAACCCGCCGATCATGCCGAAGTCGGTGCGCTGAAAAGTGCCCGCGCCGTCGAACGTCACCAGGGCGACGTCATCGAGGATCGACGGGGAGGCATACGGATGCACCTTTCCATCGTCTCCTATCAATCCAAGAATCACTCCATGACCGATAAACTCAAACGCTCCCTTTAGCGTTGCGTTCGAGCAAAGGCCGCCGTGGCTGTCGTGGTCACCGGCCTGAGCGGCACCACTGAGCAAGAGAAGTGCAACGGCTGTTGCCGACAAAATGCTTGCATGCTTGATCTACATGGTCATCTCCTTGTCACCGAATCAGGCGCTTGAGATCACGGCGCACAGGGGCCCATTGCCTGGTTGCAGTAGGCGCCCAATTCAAACAACTGAAATTAAAAATGGCCGCAGTAATACCGCGCTGCCGCCATCTGCGGAGCAAGCTGTGAGAGAGAACGATGAGCCGTCAGTGCGGCCAGGTGTTCTGGAATGGGAAGCAAGAAAGACTTAAGCGCGGGCCAAAGTAATGAATGGCGAAACGCTTCACCAAGCAGTTATTTTTTCGCTCGGTGTCGGCAGACACGTGCAGAAGAGGTGCACGAAAGTCCGCGCAATGTTGACTTCGTGGGTCGGCTACGCTTTAAGGTTGCATAGCAAAATTCAGTGTAATCCACGATATTCGCAGGTGCCAGGTGGATTTGGCATAAGCGGCCAGAACGATCGCCGCTCATCCCGGCACCTTCATGGCGTTCGGCAAGAAGAACGGTGCTGGCCACGTCTTGATCGACTGGCATCGGACCAGTCAGATATTTTCCTTCGCCGAAACCGCTGACCGTTTCAAGCGCATCGAAACGGAGAAGCGTTCCGCGGGATGCAAACTGACCGACACCTCGAACGCGACTCCAGACGAGTCGAGATAGCGACGCACGATCTCCAGCGCCGCAGTGCCTGGCTCGACCCGCAATCGCTCAGCCATATCCGCCGAGACGTTCACGGCGTGAACGTCCTGCTGTATCTCGGTCACGCATCGGCCGTAGCGCGCTTCGATCAGCGCGCTGATCAGCGTATCCGGTTCCTCGCGAGCGGCCTCGGCGATGTCGGCATAACCGGGATCGATATACACATCCGTCCATCCGATCGGCGGCCGTCTGCCATCGCCGTCGACTCGCAGACTCGATATGCGCAGCCAGCGATCGCCCTCATCGCACCGCAAGACCTTGGCCAACGAACCCGCCGCCGCGATTTCCGCTGTCGACTGCACCACGCGCTGGTGTTTCGAGCCGAACTGAACCAGATCCTCAACGGACGCCAGTGAAGGGCGGAAGTCGTTCTTCGGCTGTGTCGACTCGACGCGCGTGCCCGCATTTTTCCGGCGCGACACGAAGCCGAGCTGCTGAAGCTCATGCAAGGCGGCGCGGATCGTGTGACGGCTGGTCTTGTACTGGTCGCGCAGTTCCAGCTCGGTCGGCAGATACGAACCGACCGGGAAGCGGCCGCTGGTAATGCCCTGCGTCAGGTCGCGGGCGATGTCGGCGTAATGGGGTTTGTTCATGTCGGGTGACGGGCAGCGCTGATCCAGGGGTAAATCATAACTTGAATCATATGTTCGAACATATTATCTTGAATATGTCCGGACATATTGAGGCGTCAGTCGCTCTGTCCCGCAATTTCTTCACACCCGTTTTGATCGAGGCCAAGCCCGCCATGAACAGCCGCTCCATCCCGTCTTCCAGCACCGTCTTCGATTCGATCCTGTTTCGCGACGCGTTCGGCACCGCCAAAATGCGCGCCGTGTTTGCGGATCACGCGCTCGTACAGCGCTATATCGATGTCGAAGTCGCGCTCGCCAAAGCCGAGGCGCGCGTCGGCGTGATCCCTGCCGACGCGGCCGAAGCGATCGCACGCGAGTCGCAGATCGAGCGCATCGACTTCGACCACATGCGCGAGGAAACGGACATCGTCGGCTATCCGATCCTGCCGCTCGTGCATCAGCTCGTCGGCATGTGCGGCGAGGCGGGCCGCTACGTGCATTGGGGCGCGACGACGCAGGACATCATGGACACGGCCGTGTCGCTGCAGGTCCGCGACGCGCTCGATTCGATCGACGGCGACATCCGCGAACTGCGCGGCATCCTCGCCGACCTTGCGAAGAAGCATCGCGACACGCCGATGGCGGGCCGCACGCATTTGCAACAGGCGCTGCCCGTCACGTTCGGCTACAAGGTGGCGATCTGGCTGGCGATGTTCGACCGGCACCAGCAGCGCATCGCCGAGTTGCGCAAGCGCGTCGCCGTCGTCGAATTCGCGGGCGCGGCGGGCACGCTCGCGTCGCTGGGCGACAAGGGTCTCGACGTGCAGAAGGCGCTCGCGCAGGAACTGAAGCTCGGCGTGCCGGCCACCACATGGCACGTGGCGCGCGATGGTTTCGCCGAAGCCGTCAATCTGCTCGCGCTCGTGACGGGCTCGCTTGGCAAGATCGCGACCGACATCATGATCATGGCGTCGAACGAATTCGGCGAAGTGTATGAGCCGTTCGTGAAGGGACGCGGCGCGAGCAGCACGATGCCGCAAAAGCGCAATCCGATTTCGAGCGAACTGATGCTGGCTGCGGCGAAAGCGGTGCGGCAACAGGCGGGCTTGATGGTGGACGCGATGATCCAGGACTTCGAGCGCGCGACGGGCCCGTGGCACGCGGAGTGGATTGCGATTCCCGAGAGCTTCATTTTGACATCGGGCGCGCTGCACCAGGCGAAGTTCGCGCTCGGCGGACTGATCGTCGATACCGAGCGCATGAAGCACAACCTTGGTATCAGCAAGGGGCTGATCGTCGCCGAGGCGGTGATGATGCAGATGGCGCCGATCACGGGCCGCCAGCAGGCGCACGACATCGTCTACGACGCGTGCCGCACGGTGAACGAGCAGGGCGGCACGCTGGCGGAAGCGCTGGCTGCGCTGCCCGACGTGACACGCCATTTCGATCGCGACGCGATCGACCGCATGACGGACCCCGCGAACTATCTTGGTCTTGCACCGCAGATGGTCGACCGCGCGCTCGCGTTGTCCAGCGAGATCTGACCAACGATCTGTGGAGGAGCACACACCATGACGAACGACAACGTATCGCGCGACGATTCAATTGCGCCGCCCGCCAGGCGGCCCTGGTACCGGAAACTGGGCATGCAGGTTCTGCTTTCGCTGGTGCTCGGCATTGCTGTCGGATTGATCTTTCCGAAGTTCGGCGCGCAGCTGAAGATTCTCGGCGACATCTTTCTCGCGCTCATCAAGGCCGGCGTCGCGCCGCTCGTGTTCCTCACGATCGTGCACGGCATCGCATCGGCAGGCGATGTGAAAAGCGCAGGGCGGGTGGGCTGGCGCTCCATCGTGTACTTCGAAGTCGTGTCGACAATTGCGCTCGCCATCGGCCTGCTGGCGGGCAACCTGCTACAGACGGGCAAGGGCATGACGGCCATCACGCCGGGCGCGATGCCTGTCACTGCCGCGAAGGCCGCGCCGCAAGGCTTCACGGAGTTCGTGATGCATCTCGTGCCGGACAACTTCATCGGCGCGTTTGCGAAGGGTGAACTGCTGCAGGTCGTCGTGCTGGCCGTGATGGTGGGCATCGGCATTCTCGCCATTCCCGAGAGCCGGCGCGTACGCATCAACGAAGGGCTCGACCTGATTTCGCAAGTGCTCTTCTCGTTCATCAATCTCGTGATGAAGCTCGCACCGCTGGGCACGTTCGGCGCGGTGGCGTTCGCGGTCGGCAGCAACGGCACGGCCGTGCTGGTCGCGCTCGCGCAACTCGTGCTGAGCTTCTATGCGGTGATCGCGCTGTTCATCGTCGTGGTGATGGGCCTCATTGCGAGACTCGCGGGCTTCAGCATGTGGCGCTTCCTGCGCTACATCAAGGACGAAATACTGATCGTGCTCGGCACGGCGTCGTCGGAAAGCGCATTGCCGCGGCTGCTGATCAAGCTCGAACGCCTCGGCTGCGCGAAGCAGACGGTCGGACTCGTTCTGCCGACAGGCTACGCGTTCAATCTGGATGGCACGTCGATCTTCATGTCGATGGGCGTCATGTTCATCGCGCATGCGTACAACGTTCCCATCACGTTCGAACATCAGGTCGGCATCCTGTTGCTGATGCTGCTGACGTCGAAAGGCGCTGCGACGGTGTCGGGCGGATCGTTCGTCGTGTTCGCGGCGACGGTCACGTCGACGGGCATCTTGCCCGTCGAAGGTCTTGCCGTGATCTTTGGCGTGTACCGGTTCATGTCGATGGCGATTGCCACCTGCAATACGATCGGCAACAGCCTGGCGACCGTGGTTGTCGCGCGGTGGTCGGGCACGTTCGACATGCAGCGAGCGCATCGTCATCTTTATCCCGAGCGCTATCCGGATACGGCACGCGAAGACGCGGGACTGGATGATGGCGATCTCCTTCCGGATGGTGCAGGCAACGGCGATAAACGGCCTTCTGCCGTTTCGTTCAAGCGGGCTGGTGTTTCGCACTAGGCGGTGTCTTGGGAATGTGGCGTGCGCCCGAAATCGCGCGCCACACTTGCACCCCAGAAGATCTACTCCGCTGCTCTTGCCGGCACGTTCGACAGAAGCGGCCCCAAACCTTCAGCGAACGTCAGATGCGAGATGACGGCGTCGCGGAGCTTCTGATACGGAAGCTCAGCGAGCATCGCGGTCTGCATCGAGGCCATTACTTCTCCCGCTTCCGGGCCGATCATCGTGAATCCCAGGATGCGGTCATCGTTGGCGCCGACGAGGACCTTCATGAACCCCTGCGTTTCATCCGTCGCTTCGGTTCGAAGCACATGGCTCATCGGCAGTGTTGCAACCCGAGTCGCGATGCCGTGACGAAGCGCATCGCTTTCATTCAACCCCACGCGTGCAAGCGGCGGATCGGTGAATAGCGTGTACGGAACCAACCGGTCGCTCGTCTTGCGATTGCCGCCGGCCATGTTGTCGCGCACGATCCTGAAGTCATCCACCGAAACGTGCGTGAATTGCGGACTACCCGCGACTTCGCCGATAGCCCACACGCCGGGCGCCGAAGCCTGCAGCCGCTCATTGACGCGAATGTATCCGCGACCGTCAAGCTCGATACCTGCCTGCTCCAGACCGATGTTGGCCGTGTTCGGGACCCGTCCTGCCGCGATGAGAATGTCGCTGCCGTCAATCGCCTGTTCCCCGGAAGCAGTGCGCAATACGACGCGAACATGCGTGCCAGAGCGGCCTTCCACATTGATTGCTTCGGCATTCAGCACGATATCGATTCCTTCCGCCTGCAGAATGCGAAGCATCTCTTCGCTAACGTCCGCGTCTTCACGTGCCATCAACCGGGCACCGCGCTCGATGATCGTCACGCGGCTGCCGAAGCGGCGATATGCCTGCGCCATCTCGATACCGATGTAACCGCCGCCGAGCACGATCAGATGCGCTGGCGCGTAGTCAAGTTCCAGCGCGCCAATATGAGTCAGCGGCTCGGCGGTTCGCAAGCCCGGCACATCGGGAATGGCAGCGTGCGTGCCGACATTGACGACCACCTGCTCGCCGCTGAGCGTGCGCGTACCGCCGTCGTTGAGTTGCACCTCGATCGTCTTCGGCCCGACGAAGCGGCCAAGGCCCATGATGAGTTCTGCGCCGCTCGACGCATACGCCTGCACATGAAACGCTGCTTCGCGTTCGATCATGCCGCGCTTGCGTTCGCGCACCTTCGCCATATCGACGGTGACTGGACCCGTCGTCGTGCCGAAGTCGGCGGCATGCCGCGCCAGATGCGCAACGCGCGCGCTCCAGATTTCATTCTTGCTGGGCAGGCAAGCGACGGCGGGGCATGAACCGCCTACCCACTGCCGCTCGACCACGGCGACGCGTTGTCCCGCTCGTCCCAGATGCCACGCCAGGAGCTTGCCGCCCTGGCCGCTGCCGAGAATCAACGTATCGAAATGTTCAACTTGAGACATGACATTCCCCAATTCATTTGCGAGTTAATGTGGCCGATGTGGCAGTGATCCGGCTTTCTGCCTGAGATGCATGAGAGCAACGACGTAGCGAGCGGCACGTCTCGCGCGACGTGCCCGCCCGGCTACGCACCTGTCACTTGACGGGCGGAAAATCGACGTCCGTGTCGTTGATGCGATTGAACGTATTGGTGAAAATGGTCATCGCGATTGCCAGCGAGATTTCGGCTAGCTGCGTGTCCGTGTAACCGGCGGCGCGAATGGCTGTCAGTTCGCTTTCGCTGATCGTGCCGCGCGTGGTCTGCAGGTTCAGCACGAAGTGGATGAGCGCATCGCGCCTCGCATCACCTGTCGCCTGGCCTGCGCGAATCTGACGAAGCGCTTCGGACGAGAGACCCGTCATCTTCCCCAGCATGACGTGCGCGGCCACACAGTAGTCACAGCCCGTCTGCTCGCTGACAAGCAGCTTGATCGTTTCCAGGTCCTGCTTGCTGAGACTGCTGGATGCCAGCGCGCCTTCGGCGTCCAACGCGCCGTTCAATGTCGCTGGCGCGAGATGACCCAGGGCCGCGAACAGGTTCGGTACGCTGCCGCCAGCGATTTTCCGGACCCGTGCGTAGACTTCGGCGGTGGCGCCCGTGGCGTTCGTAACAGCGGGGATAGCGATGCGACTCATGATTGACCTCATTCAGTGGTGGTTAGGAGCCTCCACTTTATGGTCGCAGGATGATCTTGTTGAGCCTCTGAATTCGCAATATCATGCTCAAAAGTATCAACCGAGGTAGCGATGTCACCCCCACTTGATTGGCTCAGCCGTCTGCTCGGCATGATGACGGTGCGCGGCCAGCTTGAACTTCGATGCTCCTATGGCGCACCGTGGCAGGTTGTCTACGGCGATTCGGAGGCCGGGGAAATGCCGTATCACATCGTGCTTGGCGGGTCGGCAATCCTGGAGACGCCGGGCACGGGCAAACCGCAGAATCTCGGTGCTGGCGACATCGTGATGTTGACGCACGGCTCCGCGCATATCCTTCACGATGGTGGCGGGGCGAAGCCGAAGCCTGCGCGTGAACGCGAAGCGTTGAACCTGATCATCAGCGAAAACAAAGGCACGGGTCAGCGCCTGGATATGCTCTGCGGACGGATCGTGCTGGCGCCGCCACATGACCGCTTTATTCGTGCGTACCTTCCGCCGCGCCTCGTGATCCGGACATCGGCGGCGGAGGGTTCCTCTCACGGCAACACGCTGACCCAGTTGCAAGCGCTTATGGCGCTGATGCGAGCGGAATCGGGCGCGGACAACCTGGGCGGCTATGCGATGCTCAATGCGCTATCGACGGCTCTGTTCGCGCTGGCGCTACGCATGTCCAGCGAGTCTGACGAAGCACCGACGGGGCTGCTGGCGCTCGCCGGGCATCCGCGTCTGGCGCCTGCGCTTGCGGTCATATTCAACGAGCCGGCCTATCCGTGGACCCTGGCTGAGTTGTCGGGGCTCTGTAGCATGTCGCGCGCGACCTTGCTTCGCAACTTCCATGAGAAGGTGGGACGCTCGCCCAATGAGCTGTTAGCGGATGTCCGGATGGCGCTGGCCGCCAACGCGTTGAAAAAGCCAGGCGTTTCCACCGAAGTCGTCGCCGAGGAGGTTGGTTACCAATCGGTGGCCGCGTTCAGGCGCGCCTTCACGCAACACCTGGGTATGACGCCAGCCGAGTGGCGCCGTTCGGAACTGGAGAAGCACAAGGGCGGTGCATGAGTTGAAGCGGGTTTGGGATGATCCCGCGTGACGGTGCAAAAGGCGTTGGGACGATTGCGCAACGGGCGGTGCGCTACACTGGTTATTCAGGCACTCGTTGCGCACTTGTACAGTTCCCATCTCATGAATTCCCGATCCAGCGCGATCTTCACCGCGCTTGCCGCCGCAGCGCTCTTTGGCGCCGCGACGCCGCTCGCCAAGGCCCTGCTCGGGTCAATGTCTCCATTCCTGGTTGCCGGCCTGTTCTACCTCGGCAGCGGCATTGGGCTTGGTATCGGCATCATCGCCCGGCGACTGCGCACGTCCACCAAGGAAGGTAACAGTCACGGGATCAGCCGGACCGAACTGCCATGGCTGCTCGGCGCCATTGTTGCCGGCGGCGTCGCTGGCCCCGCGCTGCTGATGCTCGGGCTGTCGAGCACACCAGCGGCGACCAGTTCGCTGCTGCTGAATCTCGAGGGCGTGCTGACGGCCGTGATCGCATGGGTTGTATTTCGCGAGAACGTCGACGTCCAGGTATTCCTTGGCATGGTGGCTATCGTCGCCGGTGGCGTGATGCTGTCGTGGCAACCGGCCGAGGCAGGCATTCCCGGTGGCGCGCTGTTGATCGTCGCAGCGTGTCTGTGCTGGGCAATCGACAACAACCTCACGCGCAAGGTTTCGACCAACGATGCGATGGTGATCGCGTGTCTGAAGGGGCTGATTGCAGGGCCGGTGAATCTCGCGATTGCGTTCGCGACGGGCGCCTCGCTCCCTGCTGCAGGTATGGTCGGCGCCGCGATGACAACGGGACTTGCCGGCTATGGTGTAAGCCTCGCGCTGTTCGTGATTGCGCTACGTCACCTTGGGACGGCACGCACTGGCGCATATTTTTCCGTCGCGCCGCTGTTCGGTGTGGCGCTCTCGCTCCTCATCTGGCCCGAACTGCCGCATCTGTCCTTCTGGATGGCCGCGGCCTTAATGGCGCTGGGTATCTGGCTGCACGTCCGCGAGCGGCACGAACATCAGCACACGCACGAGTGGCTGGAGCATACGCATCGGCATCGTCATGATGAACATCACCAGCACGAGCACGACTTTGCGTATGCCGGTGATGAGCCGCACACGCATCCCCACGTGCATCTGCCCATTACGCATTCACACGCGCATTTCCCGGATGTTCACCATCGACATTCGCACTAGTGCGAAGAAGCTCGCGAAACGACGCTGCGCCTCGGTAAATCAGCGCGGAAACCCACGATGCTGACGATAACGCACTGATCTGGCTCGCTGTCGTGCTACCCTTGGCCGGAGCCTGACCGGTTCTCGTGACACTGGCCCACCCCGGCAACGACTGGCAATGGTGCATGCACAATCTACCGGAAACAGACCCGCCGCTCGCCGGCTGGTCGGAACTGATCCTGAACGTCGACGACAACGATGCCGCGCGGCTTGCCAAAACGCGCGTGCTGCGTCGTGCGGGCCTGGACGTGCTCGAGGCATCGACCGGTGAGCAGGCGCTAGCGTTCGTTACATCGCACAAACCTGCTGTCGTCCTGCTCGACGTGCGGCTGCCGGACAGCGATGGCGTGCACGTGTGCAAGCGAATCAAACAGAATCCCTCGACGCGGTCGGTACTGGTCCTTCAAACCTCCGCGGTCCTGTTGACCGCTTCGGACCGGATTCGCGCGCTGGATAGCGGCGCCGACAGCTATCTGACAGAGCCCGTCGAAGCCCCCGAGCTTGTCGCCAATGTCCGTGCGCTACTACGCCTGTGGCGCGCCGAGCGCGCACTTCACGAGGCGAACCGGCGCAAGTCCCAGTTCCTCGCGACGCTCGCGCACGAATTGCGTAACCCGCTCGCCCCGATCCGCAACGCGCTGGAACTGATGGACCCGAGATTCCAGACGAGCCCTGCCGCAGCGCGCGCAGCATGGCAAACGGTAGGTCGACAGGTAGAACACCTGTCGCGCCTCGTCGATGACCTGCTCGATGTTTCGCGTCTGGCGCACGGAAGGCTCACACTCGATCGCACATCGGTCAATGTGGGTCTGGCCATCGCCGCGGCAGTCGAGGCCAACCGGCCCGATATCGAGGCAAGGCGGCAACAGGTTTCGATACATCTGGAGAATGAGGGGTGCGCCGTTTTCGGTGACGACGCTCGGGTCGTCCAGATGCTCGACAACCTCGTGTCCAATGCGACGAAGTACGCGCCGGACGAAAGCGAGATTGAAATCGATGTCGGGCAGTCGCAAGGCATGGTGTCGATCAGGGTGCGTAATCAGGGCGTCGGCGTTCTGCCGGAAGAACAGGAAGCGATCTTCGAGCCATTCATCCAGTTGCAACGAAGCGTTGCTGCGGCGCAGGGCGGTCTCGGGATAGGTCTGTCTTTGGTCCGTGCGCTTGCTGTGCTGCACGGCGGAACGGTGACGGTCCGGTCGAAGGGAGCGGGGACGGGTGCTGATTTTGTGCTGCGTCTGCCCGAATTCATAGGATCGACATCGCTCGCTTCGTCACAGGCAGAGGGCGCGTTGGTGAACGACAGCCGTACCCGAAGCATCCTGATAGTGGACGACAAGCTCGATAACGCCACGTCGCTTGCCGCGTTGCTCAAATCGCACGGGCATCGGGTGCATATCGCCGGCTCCGGTAATGCGGCGCTGATCCTTAATGGGCAGATTACGCTCGATGTCGCGATCATCGACATCGGCATCCCGCCTCCAGACGGTTATCAGATTGCACGGACCATCCGGGCACACCCTATCAGCGGAAGTGCCGTGCTCATTGCCGTTTCAGAATCCGGGCAAGCTCACGACGGACGTGACTGGCGGGCGGCCGGCTTCGACCATCATCTCGTCAAACCGGTTGCGCTTTCCGACATATTGCGGCTTGTCGATGGAGCCTGAGTGGGGCGAAGCGTCACGCGTGCCCGTTCCGGGGGCGGCCGCTATCATCCGCGCAGGATCGACGCTCAACCTCATTTAATGTCCGCGCGGACTGATGTGCTCAGTCCTGAGATGATGCCCGGCTATTTCTAAACCGGACCAGTCAACTTGATGGAAACCGGATCAATACCCGGTCCGCACGGTCGCGACAATGGAGCTTCGGAAACTACAACCGGACTCCATGATGGATATCGCGACTTGCTGGGCAGTAATCATTGCCTTCGGCGTCGGAATGTATATCGTACTCGGCGGATTTGATCTCGGTATCGGGATTCTTCTTCCGTTTATTTCATCCGAAAGCGAACGTGAGCGTCTATTCAGCACTCGTTCGCCAGTATGGCGCGGTAACGAGGCATGGATGGTTTTCGGCGGCGTGTCGCTTTATGCTGCGTTTCCAACGGTCTGTTCAGTTTTGCTTTCCGCGCTCTATTTTCCGTTGATCACGATGGCACTTTGCCTGATCTTCCGGGGTGTGGCTCTTCAGATACGGGACAAGCTGGGAAGTTCTCGTCAGTTGTGGAATGGTGTCTTCATGTGCGGATCGGCAGGCGCGGCCTTTTTTCAGGGCGTCATGCTCGGCGAATGTCTGGCGGGGATGCGCGTAGCAAACGGACAGTTCGTCGGAAATGGATTCGATTGGCTCACGCCTTTTTGCCTGTTCACGGGTCTTGCGTTGCTGATAACGTATGCGCTGCTTGGCTGCTGCTGGTTGATTGCGAAGACGGACGGAGAACTGCAGCACAGGCTCTACAGAATTGTTTTGCCGTTGACGGCACTTCAGCTTCTTACGATTATCGGGTTACTCACCGGCCTTGTGTCACTGGTGATGTACGGTCTTCTTGGCTACTGTTGGCTGATCTCAAGGAGCAAAGGAGAGTTGCAGCGCAAGCTCTATACAGTTGTTCTGCCGTTGGCGGCACTCCAACTGCTTATGATCGTCGGCCTCAGTATGAAAATGGAGACGAATGCTCCGACGCTTGTGGCTCCATGGTTTGACTGGAGCGTCCTGCGCTGGCTGCTTCCTGTACCGCTGCTGCTCGCAGCTGCCTCATGCGGTATGCAACGTGCCGTCGCTGCGCTTCGCGGTGCCGCGCCTTTTGTCGTCGCAGTACCGGTTTTGTTACTCGGCTATATTGGCTTGCTGATCGACATATGGCCTTTCTCTATCTTCGCCGGAGCGAGTGTTTGGCATGCAGCCGCTCCGCGATCGAATGAGGTTTTCAAGCTCGGCAGTGCCGCGATGATTATTCTGATCTTGTTGTCCTACACTTTACCTGGTTATCGGTTGCTCGGACGCGAGAGAGACATTTGAGAACTTTAGAATCGCGAGTCCAGCCGCTACCTGACGGGCTACGCGAACCCCGCTGTATAGGTCGTCGGGCCGCCGCCGAAATGCGCCGTCAGCAATTGCCGGCGATTGGGCGCGCCGCTCTTCGGCAAACCGAGGTGAACCCAGGTATGTTCGAATATCAGTTGATCGAACACGATCGTGGAGGTCTGCAATAGCCGGCAAATGTCGATCGGGGTGCCGTATTGCGGTGCGATGAAATCCACTGCGAGACCATAGATGTGCGCGCTGTCGACGGCGCCCTTGACGGCCTTGTTCAATTGCGGCGACCGATAGCCCGACGAAACGATAATCGGTTTTCCGAGCAGCGCACGCACTTTTTCCAGTACCTGCGCAGTGTTCTGAAGATTGACGATGATGTCGGGACCGGGGTCGTTCGAGATGTTTTCTCGCGACGCGGTCTGACTCGCCACGAACTCTTCCAATGTGAAATGTGGGCTTAGGTCCATGATGTCTGCCTCGCTAACATCAGAAGTAAAAGCGTGCCTGACAGCAGGCCGAAAGTCGGTACACGCGTCAAGATCTTCAAGCCAGGATATTCCGCGCGGCCACGTCCGCGCAAAAGCGCTCGCCAATCTGCTCGTGAGGAGGTCTGGTGAATTTCGTTTAGCCAGTCCGAACTGCCGATTCGTGGATCGGCGTCGGCCGGCGTCAGTATTCCGAGCGTCCGGATCACATGGAAATTCTGCGTTCACTCTTGCACGGAAGACGGAAGACGGCATACGAACGCTCACCCGGCCGCGCGTGGTACGGCCAGCGTCACGCCCGCCAGATTGCCGATAGAGTCATAAATCGCATTCACGACCGCGTTGTAGATCTTTTCGATTTCAACTTCGACGATCTGTACAAAGGTATTCACGAAACCCTTCGCCATCTGATCGAGTCCATCCAGATAGAAGATCTGCTCGGCGGCCGTGAAGGCATTGGCCTCGATCATGCCCGCCACCAGTGCGGACTGCTGCGCGAGGGCTTGCAACTGCGCCTGTGAAAACCCGGCGATCATCGTGACGTCACTACCCGTGACTGTTTTGACGGTCGACGAAATGCTCTGTACGAACATGTCGGCTGCTTGCGTGAGATCCAGTGCCATGGCCACTCCTTGAACGTGGGGATTTCAACGTTGCAAGAAGTTCTCGTAAAAGAGAGCTTCTGAAACGAAGTACTGTGTATAGCCCTTGTTCGCAGCGACTTCTCCATTATTCAATCCGTGTGCGCAGTCGGTATCCCTGAGCAAGGTTATGGCCCGCGATACCTGTTGTAGCGCCATCGCGCTGGCAGGGACGTACTGCCGGGTGTCGGCCTGAGCCATCGTGGCGGGCATCGTGAGAGTGGGTACGCGCTTGACCTTGCGTGCGTCGGCGCATTCAGCGGCTGCGAGGCTCAGCGCCTCGTCGCGCCCTGTGGGTGGCGTAGGGTTCGATGCGAGCCATTGTCCGAGTGCCTGCTCGACTTTGTCGCGGATCGCGCTGTCGGGGACCGGTCGGCTTTGCGACTCCAATGCAAGTGCATCGACGGCTCCGATGATCCGGTTGTATTCATCGACGCGTTGCGGGAAGGTCGTTTTGTCGACCCCCATCCCGGTGGTCGCGTAGAGTTGCATGATGTCATTGTTGGCCGAGCGGATCCCGTTGACGAGTGCCGGGTCATAGGCCGGCGCCAACTGGATCGTGCAAGCCGTGATGGCCAGGATCGCCGCAAGCGCGATCAAAGTCGTCCAGCGCCATAGCTGAGTCCCACGGAATAAGAAAGACATCGGTTGCCCCCTCGACAAACGGGTAAGTGGACCGCGTGTTCACATTAAAGCTGACGTCGTGTTCGGCGCATCTCCACGCGAGAGGACGGTATGTTGGCCGATCATTGGACAGGGCGCTCTCGCGAAACGTAGAGGCGGTCCGTGTGCGGATAGGCTTGTTCATAAGAGATGGAGTGCCTAATGAACTCTCGAACTCTCATCGGAATCACGATCGCTTATCGATAAATGGATGACCTGAAATTTCCTTTGCTTTCGTTAAAGCGTCAGAAATTTCAGGTTAGGAGCTATATCGGGGTTTTACGAGTGAAGGGTGCCTGTCAACTGCGAAGTTGTGTGCGGTAAAGAACATTCATCAAACGACTAACGATGTGCCAGAAGATCTTCCCATATCGGAAGAGATCCGGTTGAGCGATGCGTTGCCCGGCTACGCGAAGTCAATAGTCCCAATCCGGTTCGTCACAGGCGGGCAGCACCGTCAGTAATTCCCTCGCCAGCGCGTCCATGTTGAATGCACCTGCGACCATCGGCACGAACCAGTCGAGATAGCGCACAATCTGGCGCCTCGTCGAGAAGACTTCGAACGACGTCGAGCCGGCCAGCGAGACCAGTTTGCGCGCCGCTTCAAGCGCCTTGTTGGTGAGGGGATCTCCGCAATAAGCGGGTGGCAGGCCATCGATGTACTTCGCGATCAGATACAGCTCCGTCAGATTTCCATAGGCCCACGCGCGATCACTCCGCTCCCCATGGTCTGCATCGTTGAGCGATTGCACGTGAGCGCTCAACCAGATCGACGTCATATCCTGCTCGGGCTGACCAAGTGGCCTTGGCAGGCGGCCAAGGTATTGCAGCAGGAGTGTCAGCGAAAGAAATTGAACCAGTTGTGAAGGGCTCTTGCGCTGCTTCAGATAGCTTGACCAATAGTAGTTTCTCGACGTTTCGAGCTTGCTGATCAGTTGCATGCCATCTTTCGAAGTGGGATCGAATTTGCCTTGTTGTGTCGAGTGGTAGATCATCTGCGCTTCGCGCTTTTCGGTGCTCGCCAGTAGTTCCAGGATGCGCGCCTCCTGTTGCGGATGCTCGCCCATCGCCATCGTCAGGCGGGCCTTTGCCTCGGCAACCTGCTGTTGCGCTCTGGCCAGCGTGTCGCGATTCGCGTGGTTTTCGACGCTGGAAGCAGCCGGCGGAAGTTGCGATTCCGAGCTCAGAAAAGCGCTCATCGCACGGTCGGCCATGCTCAGCGCAATCGAGATGCAGTTCATCGACTGCTGGATGCGTGCGTCCACTAGCTGTGCGTCGAAATTAGGCGGTAACGATGCATATGTGACGATACTCGCCCAGTCGTGCTTGTCCTTGAAGTACGAATGCAACCGTCTGCGCATGCCCACAACCAGCTTGCGCGGGTCTTCTCCCCACAGCAGTCCCTCGTACATGTCCTTCACGAACACCACCGAGCCGCCGAACGACAGCGGATACTGGCTCGCGATCACGAGCGGGACGCCGCCCTCGTGCAGCGCGTGGGCGATGCTTGCGCCAACACCCGCCACCGAACCGACGTTGCCGGCGTTACAACTCGCGAGCGTCACGACGGCAGGCCGTGTGAACCGGCCCGGCTGGTTGTGACGCGGTGTGCGCAAGATGGTCGCCAGACGGTCGCCGGAAATCGCTTCCACGCCGTCAGGATCTCGGTCGGAATGAAACGCGAGACCGAAGCGGCTGTCATACGGCGTGTTCGTTTGAACGCCGTGCGCGAGAATGTGCACATGCGTATAGTCGTTTTTCGAGCAGGCATCTTCCAGGCTCTCGGCAGATGCGTTCGGCAATACCGAAAGCCGGTCACCAATGATCTTCAGGCGCTTTTCGTCGTCGTAGTCATCGGAGAGCGCGAGCCATGGCGTCAGCGCCTCGCGCAACGCCAGCAGATGAGCTTCGGCAGGCACCGTTTCCATCTCGGGCGGCGATGCGAAGGCGAACAGAATGCGTGGCTTGCGCGGCCAGCGAACATATTCCTGAGCAACCCGCCGTGTTTCGCGTGTAATGCAGATAGGCTGCTGGGTTTGCAGCGAAAGCGCTTGCCCTTCGCCGGGGAAGCCGTTGGGAGCGGTCGCCAGTTCGAAGGGAAGCAGGGCGAGTTCCGACGCGGAAATGATCAATCGCAGGTGCGTGACCTGCTCGGCCGTGTCGCCATCGCTTGTGGCTGTTCTTTGCCGGTTGAGATCGGCGGTCAGGCCGGGAATCTCTCCAAGCAACTGGCCCAGCACCCGTGCGGTATCCCCATCTGGAATTCACGCGCTTCGGTCCCGAGTTGATAGCTCAATGCGCGCAGCCGATAGAGCATCTGGTTGTGTTCGAACGGCACGTGCAACGTGACGGCGCTATGGTTTTCGCACAGCGCGATGTATTCGGTAAGGGGCGACAGCAATTGGTTATGAGGCGGCCCGTGACGCAGCAATTCGAGTGTTATTTTGCGCATCATCGAATCTCCATGCAGCTTGCCGGCAGGTCCGCGTCGAGTTCTGTTTTGTCGTCGATGGTTTTGACGTGGCGAAGCTCCGCTTTGACACTGTCCACGGCATCTCGCCATACAACCACGACTGTGCAGGACTTGATGACCAGATCGTGTGCGGCGTCGAGATCAGCCATGGTGCCGCGCTTGAGCGCCGCGAAGACTTGCGCGAACTGTTGCGCGTCGGCACGCACTTCGGGCTTGATGCGAATCAGGCGCGCCCATGTGCCGCTGTTGAAATAGTAGCCGCGTCCATTTCTGCGGCGCATCGCGCGTTCGAGATGGGTATGACCGGCTATGACGACGTCGATGTCCGGTGACACTTCGGCATCGAGCTGCACTGCGGTGTCGTCGCGATCGCCAATGTCGAAGCTGCGGTCGCGGTCGAGGTTTTCGAGCGCCTCGCGCAAGACCTCGCTGGTCGAGTCCTTCCGGGACCATTTGATCAGCGCGCCGAACGCATCGAGCTGGAGGGCCTCGACGCCGGCAACGAGGTCGGTGGCGGTGACGCCGCGGCGCGCCCGGTCATCGGCCATCAGCAACAGTTCGTGTGCCTGAAGCGCGGCCTGCTGCGACCTTGCGGCTGCGGTGACGGGCGGACGTGCGGCGTCGATCGTGGACGGCGCGGCGCCGTCTTCCGCCTCGGTTGCGCCCAGCATTCCGTCGGGTTTGCGCACGCCAGCCCATACGCGCGTCAGCGCGACGGCCGCCAGTTTTTTCGCCCGGTCGAGTTCGCTGACCAGTTGCGGTGCGCATGCCGCAAGCGTCGGCGCCACAGCCGCCTGTTCCGGCTTCAGCAGATCGACGAAGGGGTACTCGCGCTTCACCGGATTCATCACGTCGATCACCATCTTGCTGCCTGCATTCGGAATCCACGGCTCGACCGCCCGGCCAATCTGTACGTCGCGTGCTATCTCGCGGATTCTTTCGAAATTCGCGGGATTCCAGCGATCGACCTCGTTGCCATGCAAACAGAGAACCGAGCGTCCACCGACGCTGCACAGCACGCCGCTGCCGTCGAAAACCAGATACAGGCGCGAGTGGGCGCCGGGCGCCGCCGACTGACCGCCCGTCAGAATTTGCACGAGGCGCTCGCGCACCCAAGGCAACGCCAGTTCGAGATCATGATTGCCGAGATTGACGATCAGCCGCCGCCGCTCCTTGCCGAGAAAATACGGAAACGCCTCGAAGACGGCACGAAAAGTGTCGTCCTTGAGGGCGATGCGTTCGAGCTTGTGGATGGCGCCGTGCGGGTCGAAATAGGTCGCGTCTTCTTCGGCGAGAAAATCGACGAAATCTCCATTGATGACGAGCGCCACTTCATCGCCGGGATCCTGATCGGCAAGCAGCCGGATGAGCCCCGCCAGCTCATTGCTCGAACCGAAAATCTGGAATCCTGGCGGCCCCCAAGATGGAGGTCTGAAATGACGTAGAGCCTGTCGACGTGGTGGATCGGCTGCACGGCAGTCTTCTCCATGATCAGAGCGCGGTTGCAGAGGCAAGCAGATTTCGCAGAGCGCGGCCGGGCGGCATTTGCGGCACGCCAGATGTAACGTAGACGATCAGGAATAGTCGTATTCGAATGATCGCGCTGACATACATCGCTCGCGTGCTCTCATAACATAGTTGAGGCAAGGTTATTTTGCAGATCTTTCGCACAAGAAAATCAGGCATCGCGACTACGGTGAAATCAATTCACCTGCTCGATGTACTTATGGAATTTTTTAAAAGAATAATTTTGTCTGCCTGACGTGTGCCGCTTTTAGAAATGCGTCAGGCGTCTCGTCTTGCATATAGGCGGCACCGTGCGTTACCGCACATAACGAGGTAAGAAGAATGTCCTAGGCTAGCTCACTGACGAACGTCCAAACAGGCGTGTTCGCGTTTGCGGTTTCATCGTGAAAGGTGTTGGGCGGTCTGGTAAAGAACTCCGCAATGAATAAAAGTGCGTATTTCAGGGTTCTTAGCCGGCATGTGTTGCCTTCCTAAAGAAGACCCCATAAAAATAGATCAAAAAGAAATCGCGCCATCAGGGAACAGGGTCGATCAGTTCATTGCGAGAGCATGATGGATATTCCGAATGAAGCACATGGTGGCGCATATCGGCAGTTTCCCACCCGTCCGGATCAATACCGTGGCGACGCGTGGGACGGAACATTGAGTGAGTTGTTCTCGACGGCCGTCACGCATGCGACCGACCGTATCGACTGGTACGACGCGAAAGCCTCCGAGCGCGCGGCGGTAGCCAAACGAATCCGTTTCACATCACTGCTGCTGTTCGCACTCGGAACGCTTGCGCCCATACTGCTCACCTTTCTGATCAGGATCGCCGCCGTCGGCAAGACACCGAACGCACCGTCGAGCTGGCTCGACATGGTCGCGACGTGGCCGCTTGCGGAAATCGGCTATGTGCTGCTGGCGATAGCGGGCGCGCTGGTGGTCTTCGATCAGTTCTTCGACGCGTCCGGTTCGTGGATTCGCTTTCGTCAATCACAGGCAAGGCTCGAAGTTCTGCTGGCGGATTTTCGCTTCAGCTGGGCTCAAGCGATGGCTCAGGCACAAGGAGCCGTGGTCGGCAAAGACCCACTACCGCCTTTTACGTCGATGTTGCGGGATTTCGTCATCAAGGTGGAATGGCTGGCGGAGGACGAAACCAAGCAATGGGCAAAGCGGTTCAGCCAGATGATCGATACGTTCGATCGCAACCCGAATCTCAAGGTGTCGCTAGGCGGTTCGCCGGGAGACCAGCCGGGCGCGGGTGCAGAACCGAATCCGAATGCGGGTGACGCCAGCGCCTTTGCGGGCGCAAGCGGTGTTGGCAAAAGCGCGGCCCCGGCTGCGCAGGGCGCCGCGTCCGCATCCGCACCCACAACTGCGGACGAGCCCGTGTCGATCGTCAATGCGCGCCTTGCGATCGACGGCATTGAGACGCTGGACGCCAGCTCGCTGCGCCTCGTGGTGGACGACGCGCAGGTCGACGTGCCCGACGATGGATTCGTCGAATTGCAGCTAGAGCCCGGAAGGGATCATGCCATCGTCGCTAGCGGACAGCGCGGCGGGCAAGCGGTGCAAGCCGAACTGCAAGAGAACCTGACGATCGAAGACGACAACAAGCCGCTGACCATCAAGCTATGACGGAGCACGATATGAACAGCGCGTTTGTGGGAAAAGCATCGCCGCTGACGCAGAGTGGCTTCGACAACGTGCTCAGTAAGCTGGGCGTCGATGCTGCTTCGCTATGGGCACTCGTCACGGTGGAAACCAAAGGTTTTGGATTTCTCGCTGACCGGCGCCCGAAGATTCTCTTCGAACGACACGTCTTTCATAACCGCACGGGCGGGCGCTTCAGTGCGTCGCACCCCGACATCAGCTCCAGTACGCCGGGCGGCTACAGCGGTGGAGCAGCCGAGTACGACCGTCTTGCGCGCGCCATGCAACTCGACCGGAGAGCCGCGCTCGAAAGCGCGTCCTGGGGCTTGCCGCAAATCATGGGATTCAACGCATCGAAGCTGGGCTACGCTAACGCCGAGGCGATGGTCCAGGCCTTCGTCGCCGGCGAAGACGCCCAGCTTGACGGAGCGCGACGCTTCATCATGAGCAACGAGTCGTTGGCGTCGGCGCTCAAGCAAAAGGCATGGGCACGTGTCGCCTTCTTTTACAACGGCAAGGACTACAAGAAAAACGCCTACGACGACAAGCTGCTGCATTATCAGCAACTCTATTCGATGAAGGGAACGCCTAGCATCGAAATACGGACCGCGCAGGCCTGTTTGACGTATCTCGGGTTCGATACCCGCGGTGTCGATGGTGTGATTGGCGACGGCACATGCACAGCCGCCATTGCCTTTCAGCGTGCCAAAGGGCTAAACGTTTCGGCTGAACTGGACCAGCCGACCCTTGCCGCGCTGAAAGCCGCTATGCCTTGATTCAGGTCGATAAAAAGTACTCGTAAAAGAGACCGCGTTGCAGGCCGCGCGCGAATCCACGAAACCCGCAACGTTCACAGTCCCGCTGCGCTTAGTGGCTGCCGCTCGCACGTCCAATCGCATCCAGTTCGGCGAGCACGGCATCGCTAAGGCGCAACTGCGCGGCCTGCAAGTTTTCGCGCAGATGCGCGACCGATGAAGTGCCGGGGATCAACAGAATATTCGGCGACCGATGCAAGAGCCACGCGAGCGCGACCTGCATCGGCGTCGCGTTCAACGTATGCGCGAGGTCCGACAACGCTGACGATTGAATCGGCGTAAAGCCGCCGAGCGGAAAGAACGGTACATACGCAATGCCTTGCGCGGCCAGTTGATCGACGAGCGCATCGTCTTCGCGCTGCACGAGGTTGTAGTGATTCTGCACGCAGACGATCGGCACGATGCGCTGCGCTTCAGCAATCTGCGTGGCCGTCACGTTGCTCAGGCCGATGTGCCTCACGAGCCCTTCGCGCTGCAATTGCGCGAGTGCGACGACCTGCTCCTCGATCGATCCTTCCGCCGGGCTGTGGATGTTTCCCATGACGCGAATATTGACGATATCGAGCGCGTCGAGGCCGAGGTTGCGAAGATTGTCGTGCACGCCGCGCCGCAGGTCTTCCGGCTCTCGCGCGGAAAGCCATGAACCGTTGTCGCCGCGAACGGCACCCAGCTTGGTGACGATAGTCAGGTCATCAGGATACGGATGCAGTGCCTCGCGAATGATCTGGTTGGTAATGTGCGGACCATAGAAGTCGCTGGTGTCGATGTGATTGACGCCGGAAGCGATGGCCTCGCGCAAGACAGCGACGCACGCGTCGTGGTCTTTCGGCGGCCCGAATACGCCGGGGCCAGCCAGTTGCATCGCGCCGTAGCCCATGCGGCGAACGGGACGGCCAGCTAGCGGGAAGGTGTCGGTGGCATGGATGTTCGGCATTGCGCGCTCCTTGGTAGTCGATGAGCCACAGTGTGCTCGGATTGCGCTGTTGAATAAACCCATCTAAAGTGTACGGGCTGTTGAAAATCTTGAACAATAGCCCTCTCTATGGAACTGAACGACCTTGCCGCCTTCGTGTCGGTGGCGCGCGCGGGCGGCTTCCGCGACGCGGCGCGCATGAGCGGCGTTTCTGCATCGAGCCTGAGCATCGCCGTACGGCGCCTCGAAACGAAGCTCGGCCTGCGGCTGCTCAACCGCACCACGCGCAGCGTCGCGCCGACGGAAGCAGGGCAGCGGCTGATCGAAAAGCTCACGCCGCTTTTCAGTGAAATGGAAGCGGCGCTCGACGTTCTCAACGTGTTCCGCGACAAGCCAAGCGGCACGCTCAAGCTCAACGTGCCGTCTAGCGCCGCGCGCATCGTGCTGCCTTCCGTCATCGCGCCATTTCTGAAAACGTATCCTGACATTCGCGTCGAGGTCGTGGTCGAAGATGGCTTTGCCGATGTGCTGTCAATTGGTTGCGACGCGGGCATTCGCTACGAAGAGCGGCTCGAGCAGGACATGATCGCGATTCCCATCGGCCCGCGCGTGCAGCGTTTCGCGACGGCGGCGACGCCCGAGTACCTCGATGCAAACGGCAGGCCCGAGCATCCGCGCGACCTGCTCGATCATGCGTGCCTGCGCGGCCAGTTTGCCGGCGGCGCGATGCCGACCTGGGATTTCGAGCGCGACGGCGAAATCGTGCGGCTCGATCCATCGGGGCCGCTCGTGGTCAGGCCGGGTGCGGCCATCGAGCTTGCCGTCAGCGCCGCGCTGGCGGGCGTCGGCGTGATCCACCTGTTCGAAGGCATGCTGCGGCAGCATCTGGACAGCGGCGCGCTGGAGCCGATTCTCGAACCGTGGTGGCAGCCGTTCTCCGGGCCGTTTCTCTACTATCCGGGGCGGCGTCACCTGCCTGCGCCGTTGCGCGCCTTTGTCGATTTCCTCAAGGCGCAGGGTTCGGCGGATGCGTCGACTGCGCGCTGAAGCTAAAGTGTCCCCTTCGGGCTTTTCGTGGCCCACCCGCTTATCCGTCACCCGAATTCGAATTCATCGAGGCTCGCCGCCATGAAGAAGCTGCTGAACGATCCGTCGCGTGTCGTGCGCGAGATGCTCGAAGGTCTTGCTATGCTCGCGCCAGACACCGCGTTGCTGCGTGACGCGAATGTCGTCGTGCGGCGGGATCTGCCTGAGCCGCATCTGCGGCGCGTCGCAATCATATCGGGCGGCGGCAGCGGACATGAGCCGGCGCACGCGGGCTATGTCGGCGAGGGCATGCTGGCAGCGGCCGTGTGCGGCGAGGTGTTCACGTCGCCGTCGACGGATGCCGTACTTGCCGCGATTCGCGCGTCGGCGGGACCGAATGGAGCGCTGCTGGTCGTCAAGAACTACACGGGCGACCGTCTGAACTTCGGCCTTGCCGCCGAACTGGCGCGCGCCGAAGGGATTCCCGTTGAAGTCGTCGTGGTGGCCGACGACGTGTCGCTGCGCAACACCGTCGAGCGCGGGCGGCGGCGCGGCATTGCGGGAACCGTGTTCGTGCACAAGATCGCCGGCGCGGCGGCTGCGGCGGGGAAGACGCTCGCGGAAGTGGCGGCGATGGCGCGCAGCGCGGCCGATGCGATCGGCACCATGGGCGTCGCGCTCGACGGCTGCACGCTGCCCGCGACGCAGCAGTCGAGCTTCAGTCTCGCGGACGACGAGATCGAACTGGGCCTTGGCATCCACGGCGAGAAAGGTGTGCAACGCACGAAGCCGATGCCTGCCGATCAACTGACGGAAACGCTGCTCACCGCGATCACCGACGATCTGCAACTGGCGAGCGGCGAGCGCGTTGCGCTGCTCGTCAATGGTCTGGGCGCAACGACGCCGATGGAACTGGCCGTCGTCGCGCGCGCGGCGATCAATGGACTTAAGCAGCGCGGACTGCGTATCGAGCGCGCATGGTGCGGCACGCTGTTGTCCGCGCTGAACATGCCGGGCTGTTCGATCTCGGTGATGCACGTGGACGACGAACGCCTTGCGCTACTCGACGCGCCGACGAAGGTCGCGACGTGGCCGGGCGCGGGACGCGTGAATGTCGATGGCGCCACGGGCATCGCGTTAGGCGCAGAGGACCATACTGGTCCATCGCCGACTGAAGCTGCCGTTGAACGCACGCCGTTGCAGCTTGCATTCGACGCCGCTGCGCGCGCATTGATCGATGAAGAAGCGCGCCTGACCGAACTGGATTCGAAAGCGGGCGACGGCGACCTCGGGTCGAGCATGAAGCGCGCGGGCGAAGCCGTGCTGGCGATTCCCGCCACAGCATGGCCATCGGCAGCCGATGCGCTCGCCGATCTCGCCGTCACGCTGCGGCGCGCGATTGCGGGCAGTTCGGGGCCGTTCTACGCGACGGCGTTACTGCGCGCATCGCGCCGGCTCGGCGAGAGCAATGCGCCCGCAGCGTCCGATTGGGCGGCTGCGTTCGATCTGGCAGTAAAAGCGATCTCCGAGCTAGGCGGCGCGCAACCCGGCGAGCGCACGATGCTCGATGCGCTGCGGCCCGCCGCGGATGCGTTCACGGAAGCTATAGGTCGCGGCGAGCCGCTTGCCGCTGCATGGACTGCAACCGTCGATGCAGCGGAGAAGGGTGCAGCAGCGACGGCTTCGATGATGCCGCGCGTCGGCCGTGCGAGCTATCTCGGCGAGCGTGCTGTGGGCGAACCCGACGGCGGCGCGGTGGCCGTGGCGTACTGGCTGCGCGCGTTGACGCCGTTCGTGCGCTAACCGTTCATGCGCTAGCTGCCGATGGCTTTCGCCCGCTTCGCCGCGAAGTCCCACAACTGCGCCTGATTCGTCTCGACGCGCGCGGGCAACAGCCCGTTCTTGTAGAACGCATCGGCAATGATCTGCTGTTCGCTGTAATTCTGCGCGACAACGGCCCGCACCAGATAACTGCGCCGCGCATTCGCGCGTTCGATCGTGCTCGCGTCGAGGCCCCATATCGGCGCGAGTGTTTTCGCTGCGTCATCGGGATGCGCGCGCAACCATTCGCCCGCTTCCTTCAGTTGATCGAACACGACCTGAACCACTTCGGGATGCGCATCGGCGAACGTGCTCGACGCGAGGTAGTAGCGCTGATACGAAGCAAGCCCATCGCCATTCGCAAGAATGCGGACATCGGCGTTTTTGTCGACGGATGCGACATACGGGTCCCACGTAATCCATGCATCGACGCTGCCGCGCTCGAATGCCGCGCGGCCATCGGCGGGCGTGAGATAGCTGATCTTGACGTCGCTCGCCGTGATACCTGCTTTGTTCAATGCCGCCAGAAACAGATAATGGCTGCCCGCCGCTTTCGTCACCGCGATGCGCTTGCCCTTGAGATCGGCGAGGGCGTGCAGCGGACTATCTTTCTTGACGATGATCGCCTGTGCGCCGGGGGAAGGCGCTTCCTGAGCGACATATACGAAGCGCGCATGCGCGGCCTGCGCGAAGATCGGCACGGTGTCGGCGACGTCAGCGCTGAAATCGACGGCGTCGACATTGAGCGCCTCCGTCAACGGCAGACCGCTCGTGAACTCGTTCCACGAAACGCGGACATTGAGCGGCGCGAGTGCTTTTTCGAGCGAGCCGCGTGCCTTGAGCAGCGTAATGAGCGTCGATGATTTCTGATAGCCGATGCGCAACGAAACAGGTGCGCCATTAGCGTTGGACGCTTGCGCGAAGCTCTGCGTCGATGTGAGCGCAAACAGGGAAACCAGTGCGATGCGGGCGAAGGCCCGACGTGTCATAGACGCCATACGTGTATTCCGTTTTCTATGTTGAATTGGGCGAAGCAATGGATCGATTCGCCATCGTAGCAACGGAACCGACGCTTCCTAAGCGAATGTTTCAGCTATTGATTGCACGCTCATAGATAAGCGTAGACGTGATGTTCATCACGCTCCACACATCATTCAAAAGATGCAAAACATAAATATTGCCGAGAGATAAACATATATAAATAGAATAATTCTCACGGTGGTCCTTCGTCGCTACGCTTGCGTGCATATCGACTGTGAGGGCCTATGAGCGCTTCTGTTCCAACGTCTTTTTCTGCGCGGCGGCGCATGCTTCGCGCACTCGCTGCGGCGCCTGCCGTCGCTGCGTTTTCCGCATCGATCGCGCGTGACGCGCAAGCAACTGAGGCAGCATCGACCACGATCGTGCTCGGCGATCAGGCGGGCGGCACACGTGCGCTCGCCGAAGCCGCGAAGGTACTCGACGGCACGCCGTACGCGTTTCGCTGGGCCAACTTCCAGGGCGCAGCGCCGCTTTTCGAAGCGCAACGCGCA
The DNA here is from genome assembly GCF_013426915.1 of Paraburkholderia sp. PGU19. Taxonomy (GTDB): domain Bacteria; phylum Pseudomonadota; class Gammaproteobacteria; order Burkholderiales; family Burkholderiaceae; genus Paraburkholderia. The sequence goes on along the minus strand of NZ_AP023181.1, from coordinate 710,211 downwards.
GGCGCCGTCGATCTCGCGCCCGCGGGCGATTTGCCCGTGCTCGCCGCTGCCGTCGGCGATCCGACCTTGAAGATCGTCGCGACGCGCGTCGGCTCCGGCGCGCAGCTCGGCATTCTCGTCGCACAGGATTCGAAGATCCGCACGGTCGCGGATCTGAAGGGCCGCACGGTGTTCATTTCGTCGGCGCGCGGCAGCATTTCGCAGTTCCAGCTATACGGCGCGCTCGCCGAAGCGGGGTTGTCGAAGGACGATGTCCCCGTGCGCTTCATTTTGCCCGTCGATGCCTTCGCGGCATTCGCGTCCGGTTCGATCGAAGTGTGGGCGACGTTCGATCCGTACTACGGCATCGCGGTGCAACGCGGCGCGCGCGTCTTGCGCGACGGTACAGGTATCAATAGCGGCCTGGGCTTCATCACGGCCTCGGGCCCAGCGCTAGCAGACACGCGCAAGCGCGCGGCCATCGCGGATGTACTGCTTCGTTATCAGCGCGCCGGTGACTGGGCGGTCGCGAATGCCGACGCCTACGCGCAAATCTACGCAACGCTCACGCGCTCGCCGCTCGACGCCGCAAAGCAGATCACGAAGCGCGCGTCGCTCAAACAGCACTTCGTCTCCGACGCCGATATCGCGGCGCTGCAAAAGGTGGCCGACGCCGCGTATCGCGATGCGATCCTGCCGCGCCGCATCGACGTGCGCTCGATTTCGGATACGACCATCGGCAACGCGTAGCCGCATTTTCAAGGAGCGTATCGACATGTCCTCACACACTCAGGCAATCGATCTTGGGGGCCTGGACGCAGGCAACGCCGCCGCGCCGCGCGACCTTAGCGGGCAGATCGTCGCCGCGCTGGCGGTTCTCGCGTGGCTCGGCGGCGCGGCCGTCACACAATGGTGGCCCGCGGCCGACGACTGGCCGTACACGCGCGAACTGCTGATTCTGAAGCTCGCGCTGGCGGCGTTGTCGGCGGTAATCGGCGCGTGTGCGTGGCTGACGAATGGGTCCGTCAAGCCGCACGCGGATACGAGGCGCGCCGCCCGTATCGACACATGGATTGCGGCGTCGCCGTGGCTGCTGGCGCTTGCCATCGGTATCACCACTTGGGAACTCGTCACGGCGCAACTCGAATGGTTGCCGCGCCCGTTCTTCGCGCCGCCTCAGGCGTTGATTGCCGTGTATTTCGACGATTTTCCGAGGCTTGCGTCGAGCGTCGGGCATTCGTTCGTGTTACTCGCTTATGGCTATGCGCTCGGGGCACTGACGGGCTTCACGATAGGTGTGAGCATCGGCTGGTCGCGTGCCGTGGGTTACTGGCTGCACCCTGTGCTGCGTCTGATCGGCCCGTTGCCCGCCACCGCGTGGTTGCCGCTCGCGTTCTTCTTCTTTCCATCGAGCTTCAGCGCAAGTGTCTTTCTGATTGCGCTCGCCACCGCGTTTCCCGTTGCGGTGCTCACGTGGTCCGGCGTCGCGGGCGTGAACTCCGCTTACTACGACGTCGCGCGCACGCTCGGCGCACGCGCTTCGTTCCTGATTCTGCGCGTGGCGATTCCCGCCGCGCTGCCGTCGGTGTTCGTCGGCTTGTTCATGGGGTTGGGCGCATCGTTTTCCGTGCTGATCGTCGCCGAGATGATGGGCGTGAAGGCGGGGCTTGGCTGGTATCTGCAATGGGCGCAAGGCTGGGCCGCGTACTCGAACATGTATGCCGCGCTGCTCGTGATGGCGCTGATGTGCTCCGGTCTGATCACACTGCTGTTCAAGGTGCGCGACCGTCTGTTGGCCTGGCAAAAGGGATTGCTCAAATGGTAGCGGCTACTCAAGCGTCGCACGCGCACACGGATGCGCGGCAGGGCGCGCGCATCGACGTGCGCAACGTCAGTCATCGCTTTGCATTGCGCGGCGAAGCGCTCGCGGTGCTCGACGACATCAGCCTCACAGTCGAGCCGGGCGAATTCGTCGCGCTGCTCGGGCCGAGCGGCTGCGGCAAGTCCACATTGCTGCGTCTCGTCGCAGGCCTCGATACGCCCGCACATGGCGCGCTGCATGCGAACGGCGAGCGGATCGTCGGGCCGGACCCGTCGCGCGTCGTCGTGTTTCAGGACCCGACGTTGTTTCCATGGCGCACGGTGCGCGACAACGTCGGGCTTGGCCCCGAAGCGCAGCGAACGGGACGCGATCGCGTGTCGCGTGACAGTGCTGCGAAGCGCGTTGACGCTGCGCTCGAACTGGTTGGCCTGGAAAAGTTCGCCGATGCGTTTCCGCATCAGCTTTCAGGCGGCATGGCGCAGCGCGCAGCGCTGGCGCGCGCGCTCGTCAACGATCCGCAACTGCTCGTGCTCGACGAACCGTTCGGCAAGCTCGATTCGCTGACGCGCATCCGCATGCAGGGCGAACTCGTGCGCTTATGGCAAGCCGCGCGCTTCTCGGTGCTGCTCGTCACGCACGACGTCGAAGAGGCCTTGTATGTGGCGAACCGAGTGATCGTGCTGAGCGAACGGCCTGCGCGCATCGTCGCGGAAGTGCGCAACGACGCGCCGTATCCGCGTCATCGCGACGACCCGAAACTCGTCGCGCTGCGCCGCGAGGTGTTGGCGCAACTCGGTCTCGTCGCATGACGCTGCACATAACCACACTATGCATTGGGAAAACAACGACATGAAAACCGACGACAAGACTGACTATCCAACGCCCGCCAGCGCATCACGCCGCGCATGGCTGCGCAAGACCGCGTGGACGGCGGGTGCCGCCGCGCTGGGCGGTGCATCGTTTCTGCCCGGCATGCGCGCCGTCGCCGACGAGAACCTTAAGCCGCTCAAGCTCTCCTGGAATGCCGGCGCAATCTGCACGGCACCCGTGCCCGTCGCCGTCAAGCAGGGGTTCTTTCGCAAGCATGGCCTCGATGTCGAACTGATCAACTTCGCCGGTTCGACCGACCAGTTGCTCGAAGCGATCGCCACGGGCAAATCGGATGCGGGCGTCGGCATGGCGCTGCGCTGGATCAAGCCGCTGGAGCAGGGCTTCGACGTGAAGCTGACGGCGGGCATCCACGGCGGCTGCATGCGGCTGCTCGCGACGAAAGCGTCGGGTATCGTCGATCTGCAAGGGCTGAAAGGGCGCACGGTCGGTGTGAGCGATATGGCGAGTCCCGCGAAGAACTTCTTTGCGATCACGCTCAAGAAGCTCGGCGTCGATCCCGACAATGACGTGCGCTGGCGGCAATATCCTGCAACGCTGCTCGGCGAGGCGCTGAAAAAAGGCGAAGTGCAGGCCATTGCCGATGGCGATCCGACCATCTGGACGCTGCGCGAGACCGATCATTTGCAGGAAGTGTCGAACAACCTGTGCGGCGAGTATGCGACCCGCGTGTGCTGCGTGCTGGGCGTGCGCGGCTCGCTGATTCGCAAGGACCGCGCGACCGCGCAGGCGTTGACGCAGGCGCTGCTCGAAGCGACCGAGTGGACGGCGAACCATCCCGCCGAGGCGGCGACGATTTTCTCGTCGAATGCGCCGGGCGCGGACGTCGCGCAATTGACGGCGATGCTGAAGAGTCACACGGACCATCATCACCCTATCGGCGACGCGTTCAAGAAAGAGATCGCGTTGTATGCCGACGATCTGAAGTCGGTCGGCGTGATCAATGCGGGAACGGACTCGAACCGTTTCGCGACGCGCGTGTTTTCGGACGTGCTCGCCTGAGCGATTGGGGCACGGTTGGCGGCACGCAACGTGTCGCCTGCTTCAACGCTGCTTGCGCTTCGCGGCAGAGCCCGCGAAGCGCAACTACGCCTCTCATGTCAGTGCAATGTCGAATTCGGTACACTTCGACATACACGCCACCGTGCAAATCCGATAAAAATCCCCGCTCGACGCAAGCTCGCGCTACGCGCGCGCGTCATATTGGCGGACATCGACAGGCGTCAGCTTCAATTCCGCTTTCAATGCCTGTCTGATCGCACCTATCGCAACCGGCTTCGGAATAAATGCCGGCGAGACGTGTTAACGTGAGTTCGGGACGCACAACGCGAGAATCGCGCCCCGCCCGGACAGCCATGCTGGTATCGCCTGCAACGAGAGGCGGTTCGAAGCACGGTCCGCTATTCGGGGTGAGCTGCGCTGCAAAGCTGGACGCCGTGGGCTTGTGCCGCGTTGCCGTCCCGCATAGAGCGCGATTTGACCAATCCGATTCTCCCGCTCTCGACATGAACATGGAACGCGTGTCTTTTCTTGGCAAGCAGAACCCCACACTGACGCTGGCGCTCGCGGGCGGATTGGCGTTGATCGTCTTCCTGGTCGATTCGTTCGGTCACTTTGCCACGGCAATCATGGTGTTGTACTCGATCGTCGTGATGCTGGCGGCCACCGTCCTGTCGCGTCGTGGCACACTGATCGTCGCGATTGCTTGCATCTGGGCAACGGCCATCGGTTTTCTGATCGGGCATCTCGAAGAAGAGTCTTTCTCCGCGCTCGCACGCGCGACTGTGGCCTGTCTGTCGATCATCGCGACGACGGCGCTGACGTTGCGCATCCAGGCCGACGCCGCGCGTCTCGCGGAGCAGGTGCGCGAGCTGAACGAGACACATGAGGCGCTGAACCGTTCGACAACCGAGCTTGCACACGCCACGCGTGTCACGATGCTCGGCGAACTGGCGGCGTCGATCGCTCATGAAGTCACCCAGCCGCTCGCCGCGATCACGACGCACGGCGAAGCGGGCCTGCGCTGGCTGCGGCGCGAAACACCCAATCTCGATGAAGCGTGCCACGCGTTCGAAGCCATGGTGAGCAATGCGCGGCGTTCAAGCGAGATCATCCGCCGCATACGCGCGCTGGCCCGCAAAAGCGAACCGACGTTTGCGCCGCTCGGCCTCAATAGCCTCGTCGTCGAAACGATCGACTTGCTGGACCGCGAGGTCAAGCGATACGGCGCTGTCGTGAAGATGGATCTCGCGCCCGGTGAGTTGACGGTGAACGGCGACCGCGTGCAATTGCAGCAGGTGCTGATCAATCTGGCCGTCAACGGATTGCAGGCGATGTCGTCGATTCAGGACCGGCCGCGCGAACTCAGATTGCAAACACGCATCGAGGAAAGGCAGCGCGTTTCTATTACCGTCGAAGACTCCGGTGTGGGCATTTCATCCGAGGTCGCAGAGAAACTCTTTAGCGCGTTCTTTACGACGAAGACAGAGGGAATGGGTTTGGGATTGTCGATTTGCCGGTCGATTGTCGAAGGACATGGCGGCTCCATCGCGTGCGTGACACCGTCGGCGCGCGGCGCAAGCATGCAAATTACGCTTCCTGTGCCCGTTCTCGCCGAGGTGTGAACCGTGCTAGGTTACGTTGCTTTCCCGTGTTTATCGCGGGTGAGTTTCTCGTGAACGTCCTGCGTGAGGCGCGCGATCTGTTCGGTGAGATCGCGCGTCAACTCGGTTAGCTCGGTATTCTGCCGAAGAAGCGCCTGCATCTGCTGGGTCTGATGCGCAAGCGCCTTGTCACGCCGTTCCGCCGCAAGCGCCAATGCTTCACGATGACGTGCGTCGGCGTCCGCATGCGCCTTGTCGCGATCGGCCTGGCGCGTTTGTGCGAGCAGGATCAACGGCGCCGCATAAGCCGATTGAAGGCTGAACGCCAGATTCAACAGGACGAACGGATACACGTCGAAACGCGTCACGCCGCACACGTTCAATCCAATCCATATAGCGACGATCAAGGTTTGCGACAACAGAAACGTTGGCGTGCCGAAGAAGCGCGCGAACGATTCCGCCTTTAGCGCAAACCAGTCGTTACCGAAGACAGTCGAAAGATGCGCATAAGGAAGCTGAAACCGCAGATGATCGCGCGGCTGGTCATCGTGTTCGATATGTTCCACAGCCTTGTCGCTGTGCGGCGCAAGACCCTTGATGTTGCTTTCCATGATGGTGGGAATGAATGCTGGAAGTGAATAACCGGCGCACAACGTTTTGCGCATCGAATGTATGCAGACTGTAGAGCTTCGGTGCTGCGCCGGGTTATGCAAACGCACGCCGCGATTCACGTCCGCACGGCCTGTACGCGAGCCGCGCCCCACTGCATCAAACGCGAATGGTCGTGCAGATACCAAAGTGTCGGGGCGATACACAACGCCCGTCTTCCGATAGCCTGGATACTGGATTGGTACGCGATGCACCGGCCGCGATAAGGATCGCACGGCGCGAAGCGCGTATTTCGCCGTGTCGCGTTCGTCGGATCGACGAAACGGGCGACGGCTGAATTGGCATCAATCCAGGAGTTCAGGTAATGGCTACGTTTGTATTGAAAGATGGCACCCAGCTTTTCTATAAGGATTGGGGTTCGGGACAACCGGTCGTGTTCTCACATGGCTGGCCGCTGAACGCCGACGCGTGGGACGCGCAGATGATGTATCTCGCGGAAAAGGGCTATCGCGTGATCGCCCATGACCGGCGCGGGCATGGGCGTTCGGGCCAGCCGTGGGACGGCAACGACATGAGCCGCTACGCGGACGATCTCGCGGAACTGATCGAACATCTCGATCTGAAGGATGCGGCACTGGTCGGCCACTCGACGGGCGGTGGCGAAGTCGCGCGCTATATCGGCCGGCACGGCACGCAACGCGTGCGCAAGGCCGTGCTGATTTCCGCTGTGCCGCCGCTGATGCTGAAAACGCCTGCCAATCCGGGCGGCCTGCCGATCTCCGTGTTCGACGACATCCGCAAGGGTGTGATCGAAAACCGCTCGCAATTCTTCAAGGACCTGGCCTTGCCGTTCTATGGCTTCAATCGCGAAGGCGCGAAGCCGTCGCAAGGCACGATCGACGCGTTCTGGTATGCAGGCATGCAATGCTCGATCAAGAGCGCGTACGACTGTATCAAGGCGTTCTCGGAAACGGACTTCACGGAAGACCTGAAGAAGATGACCGTGCCGACGCTGGTGCTGCAAGGCGACGCGGATCAGATCGTGCCGCTGGACGATTCCGGTAAGCTTTCGTCGAAGCTGGTTCCGAATGGCAAGCTGAAGATCTACGAAGGCGCGCCGCATGGCATGTGCACGACGCATGCGCATCTCGTCAACGCCGATCTGCTGCAGTTCATTCAGGAATAACAGCAGTCGCGTGCAAGTCCTGTCGGTTATCCAGGCACCGGCAGGATCTGGCCGTTACTCGTGGTGCGAACCATTGCGTCACGGGTAACGGCGTTATTGCTTCTGCGCTTCGCCGGAGCTCGCCAATGTCGAGTTGGCACGACGTTCAAGCGGTATTCACGGCCGTGCTATGCGAGCGATGCGAACGCCGCGCGCCCGAGATTGCCGAGCACCGTATCGTTCTGTGGTGTGTGGATACGCGCGCACAGTACGTCGCGATAATGGCGTTCGAGCGCGTTGTTGCGGCTCAAACCCGGGTTGCTGCTCGCTTCGAGCGCGAACTCGACGGCTTCGATCGCGTGCTGGCTCACGAGGTATTTGATCGTCGGCGCTTCCGTTGCGCTCACATGGCCGGCAGCGCCCGCATCGAGCAACACGCGGTTGTTGAAGAGCAATGCGTCGATACGTCCAACCGTCTGCTGGAAACTGTCGAGGCTCGATAGCGGCGCATTCAGGCTCGACGGCACGCGTTGCGATGTCCAGTGCACGAACCAGTCGCGTGCCGCGCGCGCGACACCGTCGTAGATCGAAGGCAACAGCACGTTCATCCAGAGGCTGGTGACCGGGTCCATGCCGCTTGCTGGACCGGGGAATTGCAGATCGACAGCGTGATCGAGCGGCACGCGCACATTGTCGAAGATGACTTCGTGACTGCCCGTCGCGCGCATGCCGAGATGATTCCACGGCTCGCCGAAGCGGATGCCGGGCGTGTCGCGATGGACAAGCCATGTGCCGACACGCGGCGACGCTTCATCCGTGCGGCCCCATACCGCAAACCATGTCAGCCCCGGACTGCCCGTCGAGTAGAGCTTGCAGCCATTCAGTACCCAGTGTTCGTTTTCCCGTTTGCCGACGGTGCCAGGCAGTCCGCCGCGCGACGGCGAACCGAGTTCCGGCTCGACGCGCAGCGAATTGATGAGCGCGCCGCGCTCGACGGCGCCGCGCGCAATGCGTTCCTTGAGCGCGATCGGCCAGTTGGGATTTGCCTGCAAACGCAGATGGTAGAGACATTGCATCACGACGATCAGCGCTGTCGAAGGCTCGCCGCGCGCAATTGCACGTATCACCTTCAACGTCTGCGCGAGTGTCGCCTCGTGGCCGCCAAGCGCGCGCGGCACCGTCAACGAAAGTAGCCCAGAGCGGCGCAGCTTCGCGAGATTGTCGTGTGGAAAATGCGGACCCGCGTCGAGCGCGGCGGCACTTGCGGCGAAGTCGTCGGTCAACGCAGCGAGCCACGTATCGGCTTGCGGGCTGTCGAGATCCGCAAGCGCCACGAGAGCATCGGCGTCGCGCTCGGTATCGATGAATGCACTGTCGGGATGGCGGCGTGTCATATAGGACTCTGTGTGTCGATGGAGCTAGACAATGCGCGGCGCGAGATCACTGCGCATCCAGCGGAAACTGACGGTCGAAACTCGGGGCGACGTCGAGCCGCGTTTTGATGACGTCGGCGCGGTGATAGAGATCGGCGGTCTTTTGCTGCTCGGCGACCACATGGTCGTCGATAGCGATGGGGTGCAGTTGCGCGCGCTGATAGACGATCTTCAACACTTCGGGCGGCAAGCCCGTCACACGCGATTGCATCGCGGCGACTTCATCGGGATGCGACAGCGCCCAGCGCTGCCCAGCCGCGACGCGCTTCAGAAAGTCGGCGATTTCCGCGCGCTTGGCTTTGATCGAGTCTTCCGTTGCTGCCTGGAAGCTCAGACCCGACGAGAGATTCACGCCGTTCGCGATGCTGCGGTCGTGATCGCGCTGTTCGGCGAGCGCGACGTACGGGTCCCATGTGGACCACGCATCGACGTTGCCCGACGCGAGCGCGGCCTTTGCATCGGCGGGTTGCATGAAGCGCAGGGACACGTCGGAGAGCTTGATGCCCGCGCGTTCCAGAGTTGCGATAGCGAGGTAATGGCCGATCGAGCCGCGCGTCGTCGCGATGCGCTTGCCTTTCAGATCGGCAGCGCTTTTGATAGGCGATTGCTCCGGAACGATGATCGCGAGGTCGATGGGCTGTGAGCGCGCCACCGCGACGGCACGCACTTTTGCGCCGGCGGCGTAGGCGAAGATCAACGGCGCGTCGCCGAGTCCACCGACGTCGATTGCACCCGCATTCAATGCTTCGCCAAGCGGCTGCGCAGCGGGGAAGTTGAACCATTCGATCTTGTACGGCACGTCTTTCAACTGCCCGGATGCTTCGAGAATGCCGCGCGTCTGCAATTGCTGATCGCCGACCTTGAGGGTCGTGTCGGCATGAGCGGCGAACGGCGCGGTGGATAACGCAATGAGCAGAAGACGGGCGAGCAGACGGTGCATGATGGATCGTGACGGACGCAAGAGAGGATGAAAAGCCCACGATACGCAGTCGGTTTTTATAAGGCAAACGCATTGTTCTGCTTTGCTAATATGCGAGATCGAAATGCGTACGCGGCCTTGAATGTGATAGGTCAATCACGCTAAGCTCGGCACAGCAATCATCAATCCTTCAAGCGGAAAGCACTCAATGAAACTCGATGAGATCGAGGCCTTTGTCGCTGTCGTGCGCAGCCAGTCGCTGAATCAGGCGGCCAATGCGCTGGCGCTCACGCAACCCGCCGTGACGCGCCGGATCCAGAACTTCGAGGAAGCGCTCGGCGTGGCCTTGCTCGACCGCAACACAAAGCCGTTGAAGACGACGCCGATGGGGCGCGCCGTCTACGAGCAATGCCGCGCGATCGTGCGCGAAGTCGAAGCGCTCAGGCATCTCGTCACCGACGATGCGCCGCTTGCAGGCGTGCTGCGTCTTGGCGTCGCGCAGACGGTCGCTGACGTCGCGATGCTTAAGGCCTTGCATGCGTTACGTGAAGCGCACCCGGAATTGCAGGCGCGTGTATCGACGGGGTGGGGCAATCCGCTGCTGCAAAAAGTCGAAGACGGTGAACTGGATGCGGCTGTCGTGCTGCTGCCTGCAAACCGCGCGTTGCCGGAAGCGCTGGTCGGCGAGGTGCTCGGTCCGTTGAAGCTGGCGGTCGTTGCGCGCAAGGGCAGCATGAAAAAGCGCGTGCATACGCTGGCCGAATGCCAGGCGTATGGCTGGGTGCTGAATCCCGATGGCTGCGGTTTTCGCGCGGGGCTACAGCATGCGCTTGCCGCGCAGGGCTACGCATTGAAACTGAATCTGGAAACGCTCGGCACCGAACTTCAACTCGGCCTCGTCGCCGATGGCGTCGGGTTGGGTCTCGTGCCGTTGCCGCTGCTGAATGCAAGCGCGCACGCGACGCAACTCGACGTGATCCAGCTTGGTGACTTCAAGCCTGAAATAGCGGTGTGGATGGTGCGCTCGCGCGCCCTCGGTAAGATGCAGTCGGCGTTGACGGTACTGTCGGAGAGCATCGAAAAGAGCTTCAAGGCCGCGCGTTTGTCGCGCGCGGCCTGAGCTTCCCAGTCACTCCCCGCGAGCCCCGATCAGATCACGAAGAACCCATGCGTGCCGTCGCGGTCCAGTTGCGCGACTAAACCGTATTCCCATTCCAGATACGCGTTCATCGCTTCACGCGCATTGTCGGTGCCCTCATAGGGGCGCCGGTAACGGTCGATGCGCGGCGAAGCGAGACGTGCATCGCCGCTCTCGACAGGCAAACCCGCACGTACCCAGGCCGACGTTCCGCCATCGAGCACGTGCACCGGCTTGCCCGTCAATGCCGCGACTTCCGGCGCGATGTACGGCGCGAGCGCATTCGTTCCGCACGTGACCACGTAGCGCTTCGCATCGGGCAACGCGCGCAGATCGTCGAAGGCATTCGACAGGCGCGAGCGCACGATCCAGTGAGCGCCCGGTATATGCGCCTTCACATGATTGGCGCTCGACGTCACATCGAGCACGACGGTGCCGCTCGCGGCGTCAGCGAGCACCGCTGCGAGTTCTTGTGGCGCGAGCGTTGGCGTCGAAGCAGGCTGCGGCTTCGCAGCTCGCCACGGTCCGCTTGCCGTCAGGTCGTCCGGCGATGCGGCGTCGACCACGTAGGTGTCGATGTTCATCTGCGCGAGCCACGAAGCCGTCATGTTCGCGCGCACGCCGTCGTCGTCGAACAGCGCGACGCGCGCGCCGCGCACCGGCGCGAACATGTCCGTCTCCTGCACCAGTTGTCCGCCCGGCGCGCCCTGAAAACCGGGCGCGTGCGCGCGTTCGTACTCGGCGGGGGTGCGCACGTCGAAGCGATAGGTGGTGCGCGACGGGTCGGCGGCCCAGCGCGCGGCTTCGTCGAGCGTGGTGCGGCCCACGCCCGCGCGTTGCGCGAGCGCGAGTGCGGAACGTTGCGATGCGTCGATGTCCGCCGCGTCGAGCCCCGCTTGCGGATCGAAGCGTCGGTCGCTGCCGTGTTCGAGTTGTTGGCCCGCGAGCGTCCAGCCAATCGTGCCGTTGCGCAGCGCGGCGACGGGATTCGGCAGCCCGGCATTGACGAGCGATTGCGTACCGATGATGCTGCGCGTACGCCCCGCGCAATTGACGATCACACGCGTGGTCGGCTTCGGCGCAAGTGCACGCGCACGCAACACCAGTTCAGCGCCGGGCACGCTGATACTGCCCGGAATGTTCATCGTCTGATATTCGTCGAAGCGGCGCGCATCGAGCACGACGACGTCGTCGCCGTTCTTCAGCAACGCATCGACGGCTTCTGCCGAAAGCGACGGCGTGTGCCGCTGCGCTTCGACGAACTCGCCGAACGCCTTGCTCAGCACGTTCACGTCGCGAAACACCTCGCCGCCCGCGCGTATCCATCCGTCCAGACCGCCCGCGAGCAACGCGACGTTCGTGTAGCCGAGCGACGTCAGCGTGTCGGCGGCGCGCTCCGCGAAGCCTTCGCCTGCATCGAACAGCACGATGGACACGTCGCGGCGCGGCAGTCGCGTCCACGCGTCGAGTTCGATGCGCGAGAGCGAGAGATTCGCTGCGAACAGCGGGTGACATTGCGCGTGCGGATCTTCTTCGCGTACATCGAGCAGGGCGATTTCACGCCTGGCGAGCAGCGCGTCGCGCACGTCTTCATAAGTGCGCTGGGATATGACTTCATGAATGACGACGTTCCTTGCTGAGGTCCCACAGGTTCGGGATGGTTTCGTTCGAGTAGCCGGAGATGAAGGGCTTGTTAAGGCCGTCGAGCGCGTAGGTCGAGCGCAGCACTGCGCCGATGTTCGCGCCATAGACGTGAATGCTGACGGATACGCGATCATCATCCGCATTGCGCACGCGGTGAATATCGCCGATTTCCGGCGAGACCGCTTCGACAGCGCCTTTTTCAAGGCGTATTTCGTCGCCGGCCTGGCGTAGTGTGCCGTTGCTGTCGCGCGCATAAGATGCGGCGAGTTCAGCGCCACGCAGCACGCCGATCAAACCCCACACCGTGTGGTCGTGGATCGGCGTTTGTTGTCCAGGGCCCCAGACGAAACTGACGACGGAGAAGCGCTGTTGCACATCGGCATATAGCAGGTATTGGTGATAACGCTCGGTGGACGGTTGAGCAAAGGCCTCGGGCAGCCAGTCGTCGGTATGGATCAGCTCGCGCAACGCAGGCTCACCACGTTCGAGTAGTTCGGGTTCAGCGGTGTCGGCATCCACGAGCGCCGCGATCTCGCCAACGAATCGACGCAGTTTGTGAATCGCCATCAGTCGAGCAACTCCCGTTCCTCTTCGACAAGCCCTTCATACAGGCTCTCGAATGAGTGCAGCGCGCCACCGGGACGGCCGACCTGCTGATGCGTCAACGCGGCCATGTCGTGCGGGATCGGTTGCGGCGTGCCAGCGGCTTCGGCGAGCAGTTGCGCGTGGCACGCGTTGTCGAGCGCGATGTACCACCATGCAGCCGCCTCGACGCTCGGCCCGGCCGTCAGAATGCCGTGGTTCTTCAGGATCACCGCCTTGTGCTGGCCGAGCGCGTCGGCGATGCGCGCGCCTTCGTTCGTATCGAGCACGACGCCCCTGAAGTCGTCGAACAGCGCGTGATCTTCGTAGAATGAGCACGAGTCCTGCGTCAAAGGATCGAGCTTGCGTCCCAATGAGGACCACGCTTTGCCATACAGCGAATGCGTGTGCGCAGCGGCGACGACGTCAGGCCGCGCCTCATGAATCGCTGCGTGAATCGCGAATGCTGCCTGATTCACGGGGCCATCGCCGACGACGATCTCGCCATAACGATTGACGAGCAACAGGTCCGACACGCGAATGCGGCCGAAATGCTCGCCGAGCGGATTGACCCAGAAGTGATCGGTCCATTCGGGATCGCGCGCGGTGATATGACCCGCGAGACCTTGCGCGAAGCCATAGCGCGCAAACAGGCGGAATGCGCCTGCAAGACGCTCCTGCCGATGGCGGCGTTCCTGCGCAAGCGTGCGCTGCGGCGCCGCGTCGTCGAACCAGAACTTGCGTACGGGCGTCTGGTGAAGCGCGAGCGAGGCCGCGGGCGTATCGTGGAGTAGGGTGCTCATGTGTTTATATGCTCCCGGTCACGCGGCGCGACGGACGCGAGCGGTCAACTCGCGCGTCGTCGGGATCAGTTCGCGCCCATAGTCGATGGCATCTTCGAGCGGATCGAAGCCGCGCACCAGGAAGGTCGTCACGCCGAGTTCGTAATACTCGGATAGTGTTTGCGCGACCTGCGCCGGCGTGCCGACGAGCGCCGTCGAATTCGAGCGTCCGCCGATTTCCTTGGCGACGGCCGTCCACAGCCGGTCGTCAGCACGTACGCCGTCGCCCGATGCGGCCAGCAGGCGCTTCGCGCCTTCGCTCTGTTGCGGGCCGCCGCGCGAAAAGCCCTGTTCGACGCGCAGGCGCCGTGTTTCTTCGAGAATGTGCTCGGCGCGTTCCCACGCCGCCTTTTCCGTCGACGCGAGAATCGGGCGGAACGACACCGAGAAGCGCACGTTGCGGCCATGCTTTGCGGCTTCGGCACGCACGCGCCCGATCAGTTCCGCGACCTGTTGTTTCGATTCGCCCCACAGCGCGTAGACATCGGCGTGCTTGCCCGCGACGGCGAGCGCAGCCTCCGATGCCCCGCCGAAATAGATCGGCACGTGCGGCGTCTGCTTCGGCTTCACATCGGAGAAAGCCTTTTCAAAGCGATAGAAACGGCCTTCATGATCGAATGGTTCGTTTTCGGTCCAGACGCGCCGCAGGATCTGCAGATATTCGTCGGTGCGCGCATAGCGTTCGTCGTGCGCGAGATAGTCGCCGTCGCGGCGTTGGTCCTCGTCGCTGCCGCCGGAGATGAAGTGCACGGCGAGACGTCCGCCAGAGAAGTGATCGAGCGTGGCCAGTTGCCGCGCGGCCAACGTCGGCGCGACGAAGCCGGGGCGGTGCGCGAGCATGAAGTGCACGCGCGACGTCACGCTCGCGGCATACGCAATCGTGATCGTCGCGTCGGGGCTTGTCGAACTGTGCGGCACGAGTATGCGATCGAAGCCCGCATTCTCGTGGGCCTGGGCAAAGGCGCGCACGTAATCGGTATCGATCGCGGGGCCTTGAGGCAGATGCGTTTCCGATACCTTGCGCTGCTGGATCATGCCGATGAATTCGACGCTCACGTTGGCTCCTTGCCGTATGTTCCGCTTCGACGGACGATTGGATGTGAAAGCAGACGCATTCAGCGTCTGCAGGTCGAAATCAGGCTATCACCGCGTTATGCAGAATTTAAATAGTAAATTCAGATAAAGATATCGAGTGCGCATGTTAGACATGGCTCGATATGCGCAGGTCAGGCGGTGGCTGGCAGGCTTTCCAGAAATTCCCACGGGAAAATGCCGCGTTCGTGTTGGTCGCTAAATAGCAGTTGCACGCCGTATCCGGCGGGGCGGATGTCCAGCACGGCGATGTCGTCGCGCACGACGGGCTCGCCGCCACGAAGGCGCAGACGCTTGCATTCGGCGCAAGGGCAAAGTTGTCGCAGCACGCGATGCGCGACACACTGCGTCGCGCCATCGGGCCAATGCAGCGTCAGCGTGTGCGCTGTGTGATCGATCTCGATGTGCCGAGGCGTTTTCATCGCGCGCTTTGCCCGATCTGCTGCAACGCGATCCGCACAGCCTTGCGGACTTCGGGATCGGCGTCGTCGAGTGCGTGTTCCAGCGCGGCTAGTGTCGATGGATCACGCAGTTCGCCTAGCGCGAGCGCCGCTTCCTTGCGCAAGTTGCTGATCGCATGCGACAGCAGCGCGACAAGCGGCTGCGCGGCGGCGCGGTCGCCCAGTTGACCCAAAGCTCGCGCCGCGCGCACGCGCACTTGCCAGTAGGCGTCATCGAGCGCGGCGATCAGTGCATCGCGAGCCGGTTGCACGCGCAGCTTGCCGAGCGTCGTGGCGGCTTCTTCGCGCACTTGCCACGCGGGATCGGCGAGTGTGTGCAGCAGCGCGTCGCCTGTCGTGGCATCGTCCGCTGGCGCGAAACCCAATGCGCCGACGGCCGCGCGGCGAATCTCAGCGCTGGTGTCACGCGTCGCGACACGCGCGAGCGGCAGGAGCGCGCGTGGGTCCTTGAGCCAGCCGAGCACACTGACGGCTTCGATGCGCACACCTGGATGGTCGTGATCGAGTGCCCGTACTGCCGCTGAAAACGCGTCGGCGTAACGCAGTTCACGCAATGCGCGCAATATGGCCGCTTTCACGAAGGGCTCGGGATGATCGACCCACGCGCACAACACTTCGCCGGAAGACGCGTCCTTCAATGCCGACAGACTCGACGCAGCGACTTCGCGCACATCGCGTGCTGCGTCGGTCAACGCCTCGCACAACGCCGCGACGATGTCCCGTTGCTCCCATGCGCCCAGCACGCGCGCCGCTTCGCTGCGCACGTCGGCGGATTCGTCGTGCTTCAGCGCGGCGACTATGGGTTGCAGCGCGTCGGGATCTTCGAGGTCGGCGAGTTCGAGCAGCGCAATGCGTCGCACGACGGCATCGGCATCCGCGAGACGCGGCAGCAGCGCCACCGCTTCCGGCGCGAGTGATTGGGGATCGTAGGTCAGAATGGTCGGGTCGGTCATGGACGATCAAAGTGTGAAGTTGCGCGGCGTCATGCCGTCTCACGCAGCAGTGCAAGGCATTGGCGCTTGATATCGATGAAGGCGGGGTCGAGCGTCGTGTCGTCGCGGCGCGGGCGCGGCAACGGCACAGGAATATCCGCGATCACGCGTGCCGGGCGCTGCGACAACATCAGGATGCGGTCGGCGAGAAACAGCGCTTCTTCGATATCGTGTGTGACGAACACGACAGTGGTGCGTACCTTCGCCCAGATATCGAGCAGCAGCGTCTGCATCATGCGGCGCGTTTGCGCGTCGAGCGCGCCGAATGGCTCGTCCATCAGCAGCACGCGCGGCCGGTTGATCAGCGCGCGTGCGATCTCGACGCGCTGCTGCATGCCGCCCGATAGCTGCGCCGGATAATGCGCATCGAAGCCGCCGAGGCCGACGAGTTCCAGCAGTTCAGCCGCCTGCCTGCGCCGCTCGCTTGCGCCGAGTCCCTTCATCTTGAGACCGAACGCGACGTTATCGATCACGCGCTTCCACGGAAACAGCGTGTGCTGCTGAAACACGAGACCGCGCTCGGGATGCGGACGGTCGACGGTTTCATCGTCGACGGCAATCGTGCCTTGTGTCGCGGCGATGTGTCCCGCTATCGCGCCGAGCAAGGTCGACTTGCCGCAGCCCGAAGGGCCGAGCACGCAGACGAACTGACCGGGCGCGATATCGACGTCGAGTCCGTCGAGTGTGGCGATCCGCGCATGCGGCGGACCGACTTCGACGGCCAGGCCGCGCACGTTGATGCTGGCCGCCGTGGTGGCGGCTTCAATGGCGACGCTGTTCATCGGCGGGTCTCCTGCAGTCTGTACCACGGCGTCAGCGCGATGCCCAACCGTTTGACGAGCACGCTGCTACCCATCCCGAGCGCGCCGATCAGCGCCATGCCGACGACGATATCCGGATAGTTCTGCAACGTGTATGACTCCCACGTGAAATAGCCAATGCCATATTGACCCGCGATCATTTCTGCGGTGACTAGACAGAACCACGCCGTTCCCATGCCGATTGCGAGGCCCGTGAAAATCGCGGGCGCGGCGCCTGGCAGAATGACTTCGGTATAAAGCGCTAATGGTTTCGTACCGAGGCTGCGAGCCGTCGCAACGAGGCGCGGATCGACGCCTTCCACGCCATGCACGGTATTGAGCAGAATCGGAAACAGCGCGCCGATGAACGTGATGAACATCATGCTGAGTTCCGACGACGGAAATATCAGGATCGCGAGCGGTATCCACGCGACGGCGGGAATCGGGCGCAGCACTTCAAGCGCGGGCAGCGCGGTATCTTCTATGGCGCGGTAGCGGCCGATCGCGAGACCTAGGCCGACGCCGACCACCGTCGCGGCACAGAAGCCCGCCAGCACACGCCAGAGGCTGGCGGCCAGATGCATCGGCAGCTTTGGCGAGTGCAGCAGCGACCATAGCGCGGGCAGGGCATCGGAAGGCGCGGGCACGTTCGCGAATGTGATGAAGCCCGCCGACAACCTGAAGTGCACGGCCAGTTGCCAGAGCGCGACGCATAACGCGAGCGACGCCGCGCGCCACGCGCGACGTCTGGTCGTTGAGGCGAAGAAAGGGGCGCGTCGGTGCGTCGATTCGCGTCTGTCGCGGAGTTCAAAAGTGGCGGCCATAGACGTTTTCCCGATGTGGCGTGACGATGAAACGCGCTCAGCGCGACGCGACGGCTTGCGCCGCGCCCGTTTTCGCGGCGGCATAATCGACGACGGCGCCCGACAGCTGCTGCGCGTATTGATCGGCACCAGCTTTCAGCAGGAACGCCGTGATCGCGCCATGCGCGTCCTTCACATACCACGCCTGGTTTGCGAACAGCTTGAGGCCGCTTGGGTGATCGTGAACGAACACGGCACGCGCCTTGCCGCCCGACTGCTCGATCTTGCCAAGTGCAGCGAACGCTTCATCCGCCGATGCGTAGTTGCGGACCTTCGCTTCGTTGTCGAGCCACACCTGGGCGACGTCGTTGAAGTCGCGAATTGGCTTGCCTGTCACGGCGTCGTTGGCGACGAGGGGTTGCTTCGCGTAGTTCTTCAGCGCGGCGTCGTAGTCGAGACCGGATTCCTTGAACGCCTGGCGGATATACCGGTCGTCGATGAACGTGTTCACATCCAGATCGACGTCGGTTTTCTTCAGCAGCTTCAGCGTTTCGATTGCGGTCGCCGTGGCTTGCCGGTACTCCGGCTTCCAGGTGAGGTCGCGTGTCTGGAGGCCGAGCGGACCGTGGTACAGATAGTCGACGGGTGCTTCGATGCCCGTCGTCTTCTGGATCAGCAGACTGTATTTTTCGGGGTCTTGCGCGATCAGACGGTTCGCCTCGATGGCGGCACGCAGATACGCGACGACCACTTCGGGTATTTCTGCGCATAGGCCGCATCGACGAGCGCGCCGTGATACGTGGGCACATGACTTTGCGCGCCGTCATAAATCTTGCGCGCGATCCCGCGATAGGGAAACAGATCCGCGAACGGCACGAAGTCCGCATGCGCGTCGATCTTGTTCGCCTTCAGCGCGCTGCCCGCCACTTCCGGCGCCTGTGTGATGATGTTCACGTCGGTTTCGGGATTCCAGCCTTGCGCCTTGATCGCGCGCAGCAGCATGCCGTGCGACGTCGATGCGAAGGGCACGGAAATCGTTTTGCCCTTGAGGTCAGCGATCGAACGGATGGGCGAATTCTCAGGCACGACGATGCCGTTGCCGCTGCCGTCCACACTGCCCGACAACACGGTAATGAACACGCTCTTGCGGCCCGCTTTCTGGAACGCCGCGCCATTCAGCGAGCCCGGGAAATCCGCCATCACGCCGAAGTCGAGCTTGCCCGCGACCATCTCGTTCGTGATCGGCGCGCCGGACGTGAAGTCCTTCCATTGCACGTCGTAGGTCGCGTCCTTGTATTTGCCCGTATGCGGCAGATACTTGTCGAGCAGGTTCAGTTCGCGGATCAACAAGCCGCCTGTCGCGCAGTTGATCGTCGTGTCCTGCGTGCCGATGGCGACGCGGATCGTTTCGGCATGCGCCGATCCCGCAGTGAATGCGAGGACGAGGGAGGCAACGGAAATGAAGTGCGGTAGAGTGTAGCGGGTGGTCATGATGTCGGCTCTTTCGTTGGTATCGATGCAAAACAGTGAGTGCTGTGCGCTCGCGTCGTATCGCTAGCGCAGCAGATAAGGAATATCGACTTTCACGGCGCCCGTCGGGCAATCCTGTTCGCACGGCATGCAGTACCAGCATTCGTCGAACTGCATGTAGGCCTTGCCTTTGCTGACGTCGATCGCGAGCAGATCGAGCGGGCACACGTCGACGCATACCGTGCAGCCTTTATCGGCGATGCATTTGCTTTCGTCGATCGTGACGGGCGCTGTGCTTCGATGAAGAATGTCGTGCGGGGTGAAGGACATCGCGAGTGCTCCTGTCAGGCGGTCACATCGGCGAGCGCCTGGGCGTTCGCGCGCGGATCGGGTTTGTCGTCGTGAATGCGCAGGTTGCTGTACGAACTGCGTTCACGTTCATCGAGCGGCACGATGTACGGATCGACCGCGCGTTTCTCGCTGGTCATGCGGCCCGTTGCATCCTTGCGCAGATGCGTATGGCAGAACCAGTCGGCGTCGTTGCGCTGCGGATAATCGACGCGATGGTGATACAGACCCCAGCGGCTCTCGGTGCGATACAGCGACGCCCGCGCGGCCATTTCGGCGCAATCGCGGATGGCGCGCACTTCGGCGGCGCGCATCAGTTCATGCGGATGCGTGGCCTTGATCGAAGCGACGTCGTCGGCGATTTCCTCGAAGCGTTGCAGGCCGATCTCCATCTTGCGCGTCACCTTGGGCGGTTGAAGGTAGTCGTTGACCATGCGGCGCAACTTGTATTCGACCTGCGAAGGCGCAAGCCCATGTTCGCGTTCGAGCGGCGCATAGATGCGCGCGCGTTCGGCATCGATCTGTTCTTGATCGGGCGGCGCATGTTCGCGGCCCGCCACGAAGGCGGCGGCGCTCTGACCTGCAAACCAGCCATACGTGAACGCACCGAGCATATAGTTGTGCGGCACGGCGGCCATGTCACCCGCTGCGTAAAGGCCGCCCACAGTCGTCTCCGCGTGCTCGTTGACGTACACGCCCGACGCGCTGTGCCCGCTGCAAAAGCCGATCTCGGAGATATGCATCTCGACCATCTGCTGCCGGTAGTCGGTGCCACGTCCCGCGTGAAAGCGCCCACGGCTTGGGCGTTCGTTCGTGTGCAGGATCTGCTCGATGGTCTGGATGGTTTCTTCGGCGAGATGATCGAGCTTGAGAAACACCGGGCCGTTGCCGCTCTGGAGTTCCTGATAGAACTCCCACATCATCTGCCCGCTCCAGTAATCGCATTCGATAAAGCGTTCGCCTTTTCCGTTCGCCGTGAAGCCGCCCAGCGGGCCCGTCACGTACGCGCAGGCGGGACCGTTATAGTCCTTGATCAAAGGGTTGATCTGGAAGCATTCGAGATTCGCCAGCGCCGCGCCGGCGTGATAGGCCATCGCGTAGCCGTCGCCTGCGTTGGTCGGGTTCTCGTACGTGCCCATCAGGTAGCCGGAGGCGGGCAAGCCGAGCCGGCCCGCTGCGCCGCACGACAGAATCACCGCTTTCGCGCGGACCACATAGAACTCGGCCGTGCGGCAATCGAAGCCCATTACACCGTTCACATTACCCTGCGCGTTGGTCAACAGACGCGTCGCAACGATGCGATTCGTGATCGCGATGCGCGCGCGTTTCAGTTGCCGGTACAGCACTTTCTTGATGTCGTGTCCTTCGGGCATCGGCAGCACATACGAGCCCATGTGGTGCACTTTCTTGACCGCGTAATCGCCCGTGCCGTCCTTTTCGAATTTCACGCCCCAACGGTCGAGTTCTTCGATCGTCTTGAAGCTGTGCTTCGCGTATGCGTAGACGGCGGCCTGATCGACGATGCCGTCGTTGGCGATGGTGATTTCACGCGTGTATTGCTCGGGTGTCGCGTGGCCGGGAATCACCGCATTGTTCAGCCCGTCCATGCCCATCGAGATCGCGCCGCTACGCTTGACGTTGGCTTTTTCGAGCAGCAAGACCTTCAGGTCCGGGTTGGCTTCCTTCGCCTTGACAGCGGCCATCGGTCCCGCCGTTCCGCCGCCGACCACGACGATGTCGTATTCGAGTACATGGGTGTTCATCGTGCTTTCCTCGTTGCTTTGTGCTTCGCGCTTTTGCCCGCTTTTTCCCGGTCGATGCGGAAGCGGTACTGAAACGCATCGCCGCGAAAGTACAGATGTTCGTAGTCGATCGGCGTGCCTGCCGCGTCGTGCGTGAGTCGGTCGATGCGCAGTACCGGGCTGCCTTCCTCGACCCGCAGCGCGTCGACGATTTCGTCGTCGGCGAGGATTGCGTCGATCGCGACATCCGCATGGCCGAGCGGCACGCCGCAGTCGTTTTCGAGGATCAGGAAAATGTCGCGTGTGACGAGGTCCGCATTCGCCAGACGCGTGCCGAGCGCTTCGGGAAGCCAGGTCAGTTCGAGCGATAGGGGCTCGCGGTTCAGCAGCCGCACGCGATGAATTTCCGTGACAGGCGCGCCTTCTTCGACGCCGAGGCGCGCGGCCACGTTGCGATCGGCCTCGACGACGCGAAAGCTGCGCAGCTGGTTGACGATCTCATAACCCATCGACGACATCGCTTCAGCAAAGCCCTGCAGCGAACTTACGTTCTGAAACGCCTTGGGTTTCGATACGAACGTGCCTTTGCCGTGCAGCTTGAACAACAGGCCTTCTTTTTGCAGGTCGCCGAGCGCCTGGCGCACGGTGATGCGGCTCACGCCGTACATCGCGCAGAGTTCGTGTTCGGATGGCATCTGCGAATGCGGTGCATAGGTGCCGTCGAGAATCTGCACGCGCAGCGCATCTTTGATCTGCGCGTAGAGCGGCACGGAGGCGACGGGGGCGAGGGGCTGGCCGGTTTCGACATGGCTCAACTTGTTATGACAAGATGAGTTGCAGTCTAGTGAAGGCTATCTGGCGGCTCAACCAACTATTTCTGCTATCCAAATGCAATAATGTCCTTACCTCCTGGCCGGAGCCAGATTCTCGACAATAGAATCGTTACTTTCGACTGGGAAGCCGAAATGCCCAAGACAGCCTTTCTCTTCAGCGGCCATATGATCGACGCGCCTGATCGCGCGCAGCCGCGTTTCCCTCCGCGACTCGAATCGCGAGTGGCTGCGGAAATCACCCAGAAACTTGACCTTTTCGAACCCACGGCAGCCGATGTTGCGATCGGCAGCGGCGCGTGCGGCAGCGACATTCTGTTCGGCGAAGCGATGGTCGCGCGGAGTGTGCCGTTGCGCTTGCATCTACCGTTCGACGAACCGGCTTTCATTGAGAACTCAGTGCGTTTTGCCGGCGAAGAATGGGTAGAGCGATATCGCCGCCTGGCAGGGAACGCGGTCATGCTCCTTGCGCCGGACCTGCTTGGCCCGCTGCAGCCGGGAGACGATCCCTATCAACGCACCAACCTCTGGATGCTGGCCGAGGCGCAGCGCCTGACGGACGGACCCGTCGTCTTTTTGTGCGTATGGGACGGGCAGGGTGGCGATGGACCGGGCGGTACGAAACACATGGTCGACGCCATCCGGGAAAATGGCGGCAAGGTCGAGTGGATCGATATAAGCAGGCTTTGACCTGGCTGGATTCCGCTCAATGATCATGCCTTTCGGCCGCAAGGATTCGCAGGCTGAACCCGGTGCCGGGCACACAGAAGTGCCCAATGTACGTTGCGCACTGTCCGGCGCGGCGAGATGAACGCATCGAAGTCAGCGACGAAAGGATCTCCCCCTACAATCCCACTAACGGGGAAACGGCCAGCAGCGCCCGCAGGTTGTCGACCTGTTCACGGGTCGTCTGCGTCATCCACGTGTCTGGAGCGGCCTCATAGGCTTTATCGAGCTCCTGTTGTGCATCCGCGGCGTTCAGACCCACCTTGGCTTCGCTGATGGTTGCGAGAACCCAGTAGCGGTTGCACTGAGCCTGCTCCAGCGTCTTTTGGTTGGTCGTGCTCGGATCGACAGGCGGAGGGTTGTCGAGTAGCCATCTCTCGCAGATTTCCACGACCTCCCTGCGAACGCGGCGCGCGATCACGAAGTCGGCGATCGCCTCCGTCCGATCGGTCGCAAGCGAGGCGCGCACGTTCAGCAGGAAGGCGAGGTTGATCCCATTGTAGTAGTCGTTGCGAATGTAGAAGCCGCGTTCGTAGGCACGTATCGCCTCGTCGAGATGCATGATGTCTCGGGTCAAAGACCACAGGCGCTTGTGAATCGAGCCCCACAGACCGAGGGTTTCTGTGTCGTTCGAAACCTGTGGTTCAAGACCTTCGAGAAGCCGTGACGCCGCTTCCAGTGCAGCCTGCTCAGTCGGATGCCTGCTTTTGTAAGTAAGAAGAGCCAGGCGCTGGACGATGAAAGGATCCTCGGGCCGATCGGGCGCATCGGTCTTCATCATGGTGCGTATCGCAGCGAGCAGTGTTTTCGCAGTGATGAAATCGCCCGCCTTGACAGCATCGTCAACCTGCCGCATCAGGTCGCTGTGCGTCGGGCCCGCCGCCGACTCATCGGGCACAGCAGGCGTCGGCTTGGCAGGGACGGCGGGCGATACGGGTGTCGTCGGCGTCGCCATGCCGATCATGGGTACGGCCAGCCCGTTGATGAAACGATACACGGGGCTGTCGACACGATCGGCGATGGCCTGTTCGGAAATGACCGAGATTGCGTTCGTCAGGATGGCTCGAAATCGCATGACCTCGTCAAAGCCGATATCCTCGCCGAGGTGTTTGTAGTGATGAACCACCACGTGGTTCACGTCGAAGGGAGCCTTGAGTCCATCTTCGGCCATGACGATCGTGGTGTGAGGCCGCAGCGCGTGCCGGATTCCGAGCTCATAGAACGCATTCTTGTTGGATGTCGACAGGTCTGCGATCACGATATCGGCTGCCTGAAGTTGCTTGTACATGGGTACGTCGATCAGGCCGGAATGCACGATTTCATCGGCCCTTGTGCACTCATAGCCGGCTGCCTCGACCGCTGGCTTGATGAGGTTGCGATAGGACTTGTCGAGATCGAACGTGCGGCCGCTTTCGAAATCGGTTTTCTTGCCGAACCCCATCACCACGAAACATGTGCCCATGGCGGTACTCCAGTTGATGACGCACGGATTGCAGTATTGACTGCACCTGTTCCCATCACGACGACTCCAGGCGATGGCTGCTATTCATCGAGCTCGTATGTCGACTCGAATCTGGCGGCTCCGATGCAGTAGGCGTCCGTTCCATCTTCGTTATTGGAGACGACGTAGTCTCCTTTCTTATAGTGTGAATGGCCTTCCTTCGTCGCCACGCTTCCCGCTTCGGTTGCGACTTCTGCCCAGATCGGCGTGGACTTGACATAGACGCCTTCACGCAGCTTTCGGTACGTACTCGCAAACACAGCACCGTCCACGGTGTAGGTATCGCCGTCATTGTCGACGAGCCAGTCGCCTTTCTTGCAGCGTTGCTCGGCCCCCACTTGCGATAGGTGAAGCCTGCAGTATCGAGATCGAGTTGAATTGCGAGGACGAACTGGTCGGGCTTCCTTCGGTAGCGGCGGCGGTCTGGCATGGTGCATCCTTGCTGTTCGAACAGGTGAATTTCGACCTGTTCAATCCTGTCGATGAGCACCTGAATCAGTCGGTGCCCGTAGAAAGACAGCATCCTGTCATGCAGGAACCTGTCTGGCGTTGTCTATCGTGGCATACGCGGCGTTCTGCTCACACAGCAAGTGCCCTGATGTCGCGCTCGGTGTCGCGCAGCGGCTCCAGTTTGAGGTGCAAGATAGTTCGGGGTAGGGAGAACGCAAGAATGGCAATGTGCGTTGGCGTACGTTGGCGGTGTGATGCGATCGAGTGATTTGTTCTGGTGACGGGTGATTGCCGGGCTGGCCCAACCCATGGAGTCAATAGAACAACGTAGGTGGGCTTCCTCGAATCTCCCCCTGTTTTCAATGCGTCCTGGAGGCGTTGGCGCGGCACCGCGACACGCTGACCGAGGTCTTGCAATATGCGTCCGACCGACTAGGCTGGATAAGAGTGCCGGGTAATCGTACCGTGCGTGGCGACGGTCGACATAACCCGGAAGAAGGGTGCGAACTTGCGGAGATCGTTTCGAGAAATGCACTATCTAATCGAGCAGGACATCCCTTTCCAGCACATTGAAAATGGCGCGTTGATCCTTCACCTCCTGCGTAGTTGCAAAAACTGGAACGATCTTTGTGCTCGATTCCAATATTTGTCTCCGCCGGATCTTGTCGGGAATACGGCAGCGATTTCCTTACACAACAAACTGATACAACTGCGTGAATTGGGCCTGATTACGTTCGAAGAAGTGACAGACGAGGACGGAAAGCCAACCATTGGCCGAATCGACGATACGGGACTCTGGTCAAAAATGCGTGTCGCCTTTGGTGGCATGAGCCAGTCGGAGGTCGCACTACTGTCACGTCACGCCGAGGGAGTCGCGGTCGTTCCGATCTTCGGGCGTCCACGGAAACCGCAGCGCCCGGTTGACGTTTTCGTCTTGATGCCATTCGCTACCCGATTCAACGCTTTTTACGTTGACCACCTTAAAAAACTGGGCAATGACCTTGGTATTGTCATCGAACGCGCAGACGAACACTTCTCACCGGGTCCATTTATGGACAAGGTGTGGGACGGAATTTGCGCGGCACAGTTGATCATTGCGGACTGCACGGAACAAAACGCCAACGTTTTCTATGAGATTGGCGTGGCTCACACGATCGGAAAACGGGTCGTGCTGATCACCCGGTCCGAGGCGGACATTCCGTCGGATATCAAACATCTTGACTTCGTCAATTTCGTTGAAGACGCGCCAGGCATTGAACGCGTGATCGACAGGCTGAGAACGTACATCGAGACCGAAATCCGCCACTGAAACTTCGGCGTATCCCTGCGCGGCACTGCCCTTTAAGCGTCAGGCGACAGGAAACATTGCTCCAACGGAACCCGCCCGTCGATGAGGCGGTGGCGGGCCGAGTAAGGATATAGACAGGTAGCGCAGAGCGAAGAGACGGCTGGGAGAATTTGACCGAAGAGCATATCGTTGCAAGCGCTGCTTTCTTACTAACCTGTTCGAGATCGTGTACCCGCATTTACTGTTCTCGCACAGGGACGCTTTCGTCATTCGCTCCTCGCCAGATCCTTAATGTTCCATTGCCACTGAGTGTGAAGAGGGACCTTCCATTGGGCGCAAAGTAGATTGCCAGGACAGTATCTTCTTTTCCTTGAAAGCCGTGGATTTCGGAGGTAGGAGAGGGATCGTGCGCGAGCGTGATCAACTCCCTCAGGGAGGCCATACCGTAGAGCTTCACCGTGCCACCACCGCCGCTTGCCAGTGTTCTGCCATCCGGCGAAAAGGCGAGTGCCGTCACCGCCTCGTTATACGCGTTGAAAAAGGACAGCGCTTTGCGGGGATCGACGCCCCAGACTTCCACCGTGCCCGTCTCCTCGCCTACGGCGACCAGGTTGCCTTCCGGGGAAAATGAAAGGGCGCTCACTTTCACTGCGCGGTGTCCGAGAAGGACAGGTCCGTGCGTGGAATCGGTTTCCCATCGCCAGACATCCTTCGAGTCAGAGTACGCGAGGAACTTGCCGTCGCCTGATAAGGCCAGAAACGTTGTTGGCGCTTCGCCTTCGTTCTCGTCCGAGCCGGCCCCGCGCCTGGTCTTTCTTTCGAATCTGGCTAACTGCCTGCCGGAGGCAGCATCCCACGACTTTACCCAAGGACCGTCCTTGTCTACGGTCACGATGACTTTTCCGTTTGCTGAAATGCAATAGTCTTCCATTGCAGCGTCGTTCATGACAGACGTCCGCATTCGCCCATTGACTGCATCCCACAAGATCAAGCTCTTGCCGTCAGAGCTCAGCGCGGTAAACAGCTGGCCGTCCTGCGAGAAGGCCGGGGATTGCCCAGCAAACCGCGCCAGCACGGTGACTTGCCGTCGGGAACTCACGTTCCACAGTTGTATCGTGCCATCTTTTCCGGAGGGCCCGCCGTACGAAGCAGTGGCGAGCATCTTACCGTCTGGCGAGAGGGTGGGATTCAATGCCTTCACAGTCGCGACCTGCATCGGCACGCCGCTGCGGAGATCGAAGAGGGTTATCCGCTCACCCTCTGCAACTTGTCTGGCGATCAAATTTGCCGCTGAAGAAACGGCCTCTACGTTCTCGACGGCGTCGAAATCGCGGCCTGCGAGTTTGCCCCACAGCTTGACGGTTCGATCTGCGGCTACGGTTGCAATGATTTTCCCGCCGCGCGAAGTGCTGATCGAGTTGATCTGTCCGGTGTGCCCTTTGATCGTCGCGAACACCTTTATCTTTTCTCCGCTGACCTGGCCGTTCCCATCGTACGAACTGAAGTCCCAAAGCTTGACGGTCTGATCGACGCTTCCGCTATAAAGGATCTTGCCATCGGGCGAGAAGGCGACGGCCGAGACCCAGCCCGTGTGCCCCGCGAGCCGGGCCAGAACCTTTTTTGTAGAGATGTTCCAGAGCACCACGTTCTTGCTCCGGTCACCGATGGCGAGGATTTTGCCGTCGCGCGAGAACGCGATAGCCTCGACCTGATCCACGCTGTCGGCCAGGCTAACATCCATTTCTGGGCCACCCAGGTCGCGCGCGGATCCGACGTCCCACAGCCTCACGGTGTACCCATCCCCGTAGGCGAGAATGCTGCCGTCGGGCGAAAAGGCGATGAAGGATGAGCAAAAGGACGCAGGTGGACCGTCGCCCAATCTGGCGATCTGTTTGAGGGAGTGCGCGTCATAAACGGCCACCATGCCGCACTCGTAACTGACCGCAAGCAGCTTGCCGTCAGGCGAAAAGCGCGGGGTCCCTCCGCGCACTGTGTCCCAGGACAAACGCTTCGGAGAGTCTGTCGAATTTTGAGTTTGTCCCGGCCGCCGCCTTTTGTCAGCAACGGGTACTTCGCGGAATGATCTGGAGTTGACATCCAGAAGCACCACGCTCTCACTATCACCGAACGCGATTGTTTTTCCGTCGGGGGAAAAGGCTATATCCGAGCCGGATGTGTAGGTCCGAGGCACACTCAGCTCGATGTTCGCTGTCTCGCGCAGCGAGGCGGCGTCCCAGATCTTCAGGGCGTTGGCAGTGGCAGTGGCAAAGACCCTGCCATCACGCGAAAAGCCTATGCCATCTGTTCCGTCGAAAACTTTGAGCTGCTCGTTGTAAAGCCGCCAGAGGTAGTACCACTCAAAGCCACGAAGGTCTTCCTGGTCTCGGTCCGGGACCCGGTGGGATTCGACCAGCGCCTTGCCCGGCCCGATGTTATCCGACTCGAACTCGCGCTGGCTGAGATTCATATCCGAAGCGTATCGAAGTCGCTGTGAGTTGTTGCGCTGCGCGATCGCCTCATCGCGTGACCTGAGAGTCACGACCAGCGCTAACAGGAGAAGGAACGCAACCGTGAGGGAGATCGTCGATAGTATGGTGCGTCTGAGGGCCTGTCTTCTCGCGTCCTGTCGCTCGATCTCGGCCCGTTCGGCCTTGAAGACTTTCGCGAGCAGCGTGTACCACGCGTTCTGATAGCGGCCTTTGCGTATGTTCCCCTGTGTACGCTGAAACTCGGTGTAATCGACGGCCAGTGGCATTGAGAATGCACTGCACAGCGCTTCGGGAAACGCATACTCATCCGGCCGGGCCGCTTGATCGTTATTCGGCTTGCCCGAGAGCAGGATGGGAATAATCGCCTTCGCGTCGTGGGACTGGAGAAACGCCTTGATCTCGTGATTGACATACTCGCTTCCGTACGCGTTAGGCGAGCAGATCACGACGAGGTAAGCTGACCTCTGAAGATAATCTTCAATCGTCTTCCAGTAGTCTCCGGCGATCGGTACAAGGTCGTGCTTGTCGCGAAATACGATGAGGCGCGTTCTGGATTCCAGGCCGCTCTTGACGTCCTTTGGGAGTCTGTAGTTCTTCAGCGCTTCCTCTAGCTTTCTGGCAAATTCCTCGTCCTTGCGCGAATAACTTAGACGGTGTTAGGAACTTCGAAGTACTGGAATTGCATGGACAAGCATAAGCATGGCGAAGACGACAAAATGCAGGCCTGCGAGTGTTTCGGGCAAGCGTTCGTAGTCACGTGCAAGGCGTCGAAAGCGGTTGAGCCATCCGAAGCTGCGCTCGACTACCCATCGCCGTGGCAACAGCACGAAACCCTTTTTCGCTTCATCGAGCTTGACCACCTGGAGATCAATTCCCTGGGCGCGCGCGGCCTGCGCAGGATCTTCGCCCGTGTAACCCTGATCGGCAAAGGCCACTTTCACGGTTTCTCCCGTTGCCTGTTGCACCTGGCGCGCCAGTTCTGCCACCTGGGCCCGTTCCTGCTCGTTGGCCGGTGTCACGTGTACGGCGAGCAACTGACCCAGCGTGTCGACCGCCATATGCACCTTGCTGCCACGCTTGCGCTTGTAGCCGTCATAGCCTGCGCGTGGACCGCTTTCACATGTCGATTGCAACGTACGGCCATCAAGGATCACCGCGCTGGGCTGCCCCTGCCGCCCCTGCGCCACACGGACGATCGAACGAAGGTCACTCACCATGCACTCGAAACAGCCGGCCGCCAGCCATCGTTGCGTCTGCTGGTACACGAGTTCCCACGGTGGAAAGTTGGTCGGCAGCATTCGCCAAGCAGCCCCAGCGCGAGCCATCCAGCGCAACGCATTGAACATCTCCCGCAACTCATATTTCCGCT